>NZ_JBYSYA010000022.1:0-97857 GCF_058782785.1 Cupriavidus sp. FW306-01-F10A | reverse complement strand
AAGTATGCTCCGCGCCCCGCCGCGCCACCGTCCTCCCTGCCAGCCATGCCTGCCAGCAAGCCGAAGGTACGTTCGCCTTCGTCGAGGATGGTGCGCACCAGCCCCAGCCGCTCGCCCGCCGCCAGCGCGGCTTCGAGGTACGGTGCCGCTTCATCGGGACGATAGAGGTCGTCGAGCGCGGTGGCCTGCAGCAGGTCGACCGTCACAAGCAGCGGTTCCCGCACCGAAGCCACGTACAGGCCACGCACGGTGCCAAGCGCGGCAAGCGCCTGCGCGGGCTCGCCTTGCGCCAGCGCCAGCCGGGCGCGGGCCAGCGCCGCCACGGCGGCGATTTCCTGGCCGCGCGGCGTAGCGCCCGGATCGTGCCGGCCGAGTTCCTCCAGCGAGGCCTGCAGCCGCTGCGCGTGGCGCAGGTCCTTGCCCAGCAGCGCCAGGCGCTGGCGCTCGGCCGCCACGCGCGCCACCCCGCGCGGCAGGCCACGGCGGTGGAACATGGCTTCGGCTTCCACCAGTTCCGCCAGGGCTTCATGGCGAGCGCCGGCCAGCCATTGCAGCCGGGCATGGCACAGCGCCGCTTCGATCAGCACGTCCGGGGTGCCGGTACGCAGCGTCTGCAGCCGGCCCGCCAGCACTTCGCTGGCTTCGGCAATGCGGTCCTGCTCGTACAGCGCGGCAGCCACCGGCACTGCGCACAGGCTGGCCGCGATCGAGCGGCGCCCATAGGCATGCTGCGCGGCCGCCAGCACGTCCGTGCCGAGCCGCAGCGTCTCGTAGGCATTGCCCTCGACCCAGGCCATCAGCGCCATCGTGCCGGCACCCATCAGCGCAATCTCGGTGTCGCCGGGCTGCGCCGCGCAGCGGTATGGCGCACGCGAGCGCGGCTGGCAGCCCAGCAGGGTGCCGTAGCGCAACGCCAGGCTCATGCGGATCTGCTCGAGCGCGGGATTGCCCGGCGGCCTGCCCTGCAGGCTGTCGAGCAGCGACTGCACCCGCGCGTGGTCGTCCTGCTGCGCGGCAATGGTCGCGCGCATCACCGTGGCGTGCACGACGGTATCCACGCCGGGCCCGGCACTGGCTTCCCAGCGCCGGATCCAGTGCTCGGCGTGCTGCGGCCGCACCGATACCACGCATGCCCAGGCCGAGGCCAGCAGCAGCGCCGGGTGCAACGCCAACCGCGCGGGTGCAATGCCGTCGGCCCACTGCAGGAAGTCGCGCAGCGGACTGACGCCGGGCAAGTGGGCCGCGGTTGCCTCCACCAGCGCCAGCACGCGGCCAAAGTCGCCGCTGCGCAGCGCGTGTCCGATGGCCTCCGCCGGCTTGCCGCAATGGTCCAGCCACGCGGACGCAAGCCCGTGCAGCCGCTGCAGCTCAGGCAGTCCATGCGGCCCGGGGCCCGTGCCGTGCTCCAGCTCATGCAGCAGGTGCGCCCGCAACAACGGGTGGAAACGGTACCAGCCGTGCCCGCTCCCATCGGCAACCTCATCCGGCTCGGGCGGGGCTGGCTCCAGGAACAGGCCGCGCGCGGCGATCTCGGCAAGGCGCGCCGGCGCCTGCGCGCAGCCGGCAAGCAGCGCGGCAAGATCGGCATGGATGCGGCGCGGCACCGCGAGACAGCGCATGAAGTCCAGCAGCGCCGGCGGCAATCCGGCGGTCACTTCCTCCTGCCAGTAGGCATGCAGGGCAGCGGATTGCGCATGCGGCCACGCCGGCTCCTGGCCCATGCGCAGCGATGCGGCAACCAGCTCCACGCCGGCGGGCCAGCCTTCGGTGACTTCCTGCAGCGCCACCGCCATGTCGATCGCGGCTTGCGAGTTCTCCCGGCGCGCGGTGCGTCCTTCCACGCGCTGGCCCACGAAGGCCAGGGTTTCGGCAACGCTGAAGGCCAGCTCGGCGCGGCCGGCTTCGGCCAGCTCCCGGCCGGCGCGCAGCCGGGCCAGGGCCAGCCCGGCCTCGCCGCGCGCCGCGGCGACGATATGCAGGTGCGGCAGGCGCGCGCACAGCACGCCCTGCAGGAAGGCCAGCGTGGCCGGGTGCCGCAGGCGGTCGAGACCGTCCAGCATCAGGTAGACCTCGCCGGGCACGCCGTCCAGCAGCGCGACGAAGGCAGGCAGCAAGGCGGCGGGGTGCGCCGGGTCGCTGCCAAATTCCTGGCCGGGGCGGCACAGCCGGATGCCGGCCTGCCGCAGGCTGGCATCGAGGCTGGCGCAGAACTGGCCCAGGTCGTCGTCTTCCGTCGCGATCGTGAGCCAGGCCACGCGCGCGCCGCCGGCCATCAGGCGGTGGCGCCACTGCGCCATGACCGTGGTCTTGCCGTAGCCGGCAGGCGCAGTCAGCAATATCAGCCGGCCATGCCGGGCATGGTGCAGGCGCTGCAGCAGGACCTCGCGCGCAATCGAGCGCCGGTTCTGGCGCGGCGGCACGAGGCGGGTCGCGACGGCAGCATGTATGGTTTCCATGGGCGTCCAGCGGTGCGCAATCGAAGCGGGGCAAAGGGACGAAGGAGCGAAGGCATGAACAGGCACGCGCTTCGCCAGCGGGCTTGCCGCTGCGCGAATATAAGGCGACGCCCTGTGACCGGACATCCGGCAAACCCTTCCCCACCTGTTCCGGGTGGCCCGCGGGTGCTGTGCGCGTCTCACCCGGGCCACCCGGACAGCCGGCCTGGCCGCGTCTGCCAGTACAATTGCGACAACGTGCCGCCTTTGCCCGGCATCGCGCTGCCCCACCCGCATTTCCTCCGCACCTCACCTGCACCGTCCTGCCTCGTCCATGCCCCAGACGCCAGCCAATCCGCCAGCCGCTCCCCGTAGCCAGCCCGCCGCGCCAGTCTCGCAGCCGTCCCGGCCGGCGTCGCTGCGCAGCGCGGCGCGCGTGGTCGCGCGCGAGCGCCTGCTGGCGCAGCTGACCGAGGCACGGCGCCGGCGCTGCATCGTGCTGCAGGGCCCGGCCGGCTACGGCAAGACCGCGCTGCTGACCGCGTGGCGGCTGGACCTGCTCGCGCTCGGCTTCGACATGGCCGCGCTGACGCTGGAGCCGGCCGACAACGAGCGCCAGCGCTGGCTCGACCGCCTGCTCGGCTGCCTGTCCGAGGTCAGCCCCGCGCTGACGCGCGAAGCCATGGTGCTGGCCGACCGCGGCACCGACGACGAAGCCGTCGAGCGCGCCATCATCACGCTGGTGCGCGGCATTGCCGCCCATCCGCGCGACGTGACGCTGGTGCTCGACGACGTGCACCACCTGACGGCGCGCGTGCTGGAGCCGCTGCAGTGGCTGCTCGACTATGCCCCGGCCAATTTCCACGTGGTGCTGGCCTCGCGCGTAGCGCTGCCGCTGTCGCTCGGGCGCCTGCGCGACCAGGGCATGCTGCTGGAGCTGGACCAGCGCGACCTGCGCTTCACGCTGGCTGAATCGCAGCATTTCCTGCGCGCCCAGCTGGGCGACATCAGCCCGCGCGATGCGCGCATGCTGCACGAGCTGACCGACGGCTGGGTGGCCGGCCTGCAGCTCTTTGCCGCGCACTGGAAGCGCAAGAAGGCCAACGCCAGCGGCCTCACCTTTGCCACCGGCTTCGTGCAGGCCAGCGTGCAGGATGCCGGCGCCTTCGCCGAGTATTTCGAACGCGAGGTGCTGTCGCGCCTGGCGCCGGACGAAGCCGAGCTGCTGGTGCGCGCCGCCTCGTGCGAACGCTTCACCGCATCGCTGTGCGAGGCGCTGGGCGAGCAGGCAATGGGCGGCGAAGGCGAGATCCTGGCGCTGCTGACACGGCTGGAACAGGAGAACCTGTTCATCACGCCCGCGCAGGGGCCCGAACGCGAAGCCTGGTACCGCCTGCATCCGCTGCTGCGCGAAACACTGGCGCAGCGGTTCCGCTCGCGCAGCGAGTCGCAGCAGCGCGCTGTGCACGCGGCGGCATGGCGCTGGTTCCGCGACCATCGCATGCTGGAAGAGGCCGTGCGCCATGCGGTGCTGGCGGGCGATGCCGACACCGCGGCCGACCTGGTGCAGCGCTTTGCCGACACCCTGATGATGCGCGGCGAGGTGCGCAAGGCGCTCGGCCTGCTGCGCGCCATCCCCGCCGATCAGGTGCAGGCGCGCCCCGAACTGCGCCTGCTGGCGCTGCGCATGCAGATGTTCTCGCGCGACCTCGACCAATGCGCCGCGGCCGCCAACCGGCTGGAGGCCGATATCCCGCCTGGCGACAGCTCGCTGCGCTACCGGCTGTCGCTGCTGCGCTTTTCACTGGCGGTGCTGCGCGACGATACCCAGAGCGCCCTGGCGCTGCTGCCGCAGATCGAGGCAGCGCCCCCCGACCTTGCGGCCCTCTTCATCGGCTCGCGCAACAACCTGCTGTCGTGGCTCTACATGCACCTGGGCGACTACGAGCGCGCCCGCCGCATCCAGACCGAGGCGCCGCCCCTGTTGATCGACGGCGCGCCGCTGCTGGGCACCGCCAGCGGCATGCTCAACGGCCGCTGCATGATCGGCTTCAGCCATGCGCTGGAAGGCAACGTGATCCAGGCCGAGCGCGTCGCCCGCGACGTGCTGCGTGAAGTCGAACAGGTGGGCCACGGCGGCGCCGGCGCCGGCGCCGAGCCGGAATACTTTGCCGCGGCGCTGCTCGGCGAAGTGCTGTATGAACAGAACGACCTGGACGCTGCGCGCCGGCTGCTGGAAGACCGCGTCGACGTGCTCGAACGGGTATCGATCCCCGATTCGGTGCTGCGGGTGCACACCGTGCTCGCGGCCGCGCACTGGCTCAGCGGCCACCGGCTTGATGCCTTCGCCCAGCTGGAGCGGCTGGAGGACTACGGCACGCAGCTGCACCTGGACCGCCTGGTCGCGCAGAGCCTGGCCAACCAGTTCCGGCTGCACCTGGCCGGCGGCGACATTGCCGCCGCCGAGGCCGTGCTGGCCCGCCTGGACGCCATTGCCGCACGCCATCGCAACGCGCCGCGCGGTTCGCTGGACGCGATCCACATGGTGACCGAGCGCGCCCACGTGCTGCTCAGCCTGGCGCATGACGACATGCGCGGGGCCGCGGCCCGCATGGCGCCGCTGATCGCCTACTGCGAGACGCGCGGCTGGCAACGCCATGTGGCGCAGCTGCATATGCTGGCGGCGGTGGTGGCATCGCGGCGCGGCGAGACCGGGCCGGCACGCGCGCATGTGCTGGAAGGCTTGCGCCGGGGCCACCGCCTCGGCCTGATGCGCAGCCTGATCGACGCCTGCCCGGGCGCGCTCGCCCAGATCGCCGGCGCGGCCGCCGACCCCACGCTGGATCCGGTGCTGGCCTTCTATGTCGAACGCCTGCAGGCCGCCGTGCCGCCACGTGCCGACGCAGCGGGCGCGGCCGGATGCACCGCCGCCGTCGCAACCGCCGGTGGCACCGCCAAGGCCGACGCGCGCTTTGAGGAACTGAGCGATCGCGAAGCCGATGTCGTGCGCCTGCTCGGCCAGGCCCTGCCCAACAAGAAGATCGCGCGCACCCTGGGCCTGTCGCCGGAGACGGTGAAATGGCACTTGCGCAACATCTTCCGCAAGCTGGGCGTCAGCAGCCGCGACGAGGCCGTGGCCCGCGCCCGCGACCGCGAACTGGACCAGGCCGGCGGCGCCCAGCCGCCTGAAGCGCCGCACTGACGGCGCGCCCTCTCCCTCTCCCTCCCCCGCTCCCCCTCCTCAACGCCGCGCAACCCATGCGCGGCACCCCCTCTTTGCTGTCTCCGGCCACCTGACGCGGGTGGTGTTCGCGGCCCCCTCCTCCCCGGTACCTTAGCGCCATACCAGTGGCCGCATACCTTGGCCGAGGCAACCTCCCGCAGACCGATATCCGGAGTCACCCAATGGAAATCAACCGCACCATCTATCGTGACGACCACGAGATGTTCCGTACCACCGTACGCCGCTTCCTGGAACGCGAATGCCTGCCCAGGCAAGCCGAATGGGACAAGGCCGGCAAGGTCGACCGCGAGACCTGGCTCAAGGCCGGCCGCGAAGGCCTGCTGTGCGTGACGCTGCCGACCGAGTACGGCGGCGGCGGCGGTGACTTCGGCCACTGCGCGGTGTTCGCCGAGGAATACGCCCGCGTCGGCCTGAGCGGCGTCGGCTTCGGCGTGCACTCGGACATCATCGCGCCATACATCGCCCGCCTCGGCAATGAAGAGCAGAAGCAACGCTGGCTGCCCAAGGTCTGCTCCGGCGAATACATCCTGGCCATCGGCATGACCGAGCCGGGCACCGGCAGCGACCTCAAGGCGATCCGCACCACCGCTACCCGCGACGGTGACGAATACGTGATCAACGGCAGCAAGACCTTCATCAGCAACGGGCTCAACGCCGACCTGATCATCATGGTCTGCAAGACCGACCCCGCCGCCGGCGCGCGCGGCGTCAGCCTGATCGTGGTGGAAGCCGACCGCGAAGGCTTCCGCCGCGGCCGCAAGCTGGACAAGGTCGGCCAGCACGCGCAGGACACCGCCGAGCTGTTCTTCGACAACGTGCGCGTGCCGGTGGCCAACCTGCTGGGCGAGGAAGGCAAGGGCTTTGCCTACCTGATGACCGAGCTGCCGCAGGAGCGGCTGTCGATCGCCGTCAGCGCCGCCGCCAAGCTGGAGGTCTGCCTGGAGCACACGCTGGCCTACGTCAAGGACCGCAAAGCCTTCAACCAGACCGTGTGGGACTTCCAGAACACCAAGTTCAAGCTGGCCGACATCAAGACGCAGGCCATCTCCGTGCGCCTGATGATCGACCACTACATCGGCGAGCACGTCCGCCGCCGGCTGACGCTGGAAGAAGCCGCCATCGCCAAGCTGCATTCGACCGAAGTGCTGGGCATCGCGCTGGATCAGATGGTGCAGTTGCACGGTGGCTACGGCTACATGATGGAGTACCCGGTGGCGCGCGCCTTTGCCGACATGCGCGTGACCCGCATCTACGGCGGCACCAGCGAAGTGATGCGCGAACTAATCGCCCGCAAGCTGTAAGCACCGCCCACCCACAGACATTCTTCGGAGCACACACATGACTCGCAAGGTATTCGTCGCCGGCGCCGGCATGATCCCGTTCAAGAAGCCGGGCAGCAGCAACACCTATGACGTGATGGGCGCAACGGCCGTGCGCCAGGCGCTGGAAGACGCCGGCCTCGGCTATGAGGACGTGCAGCAGGCCTACGCCGGCTACGTGTATGGCGATTCGACCTGCGGCCAGAAGGCGCTGTACCAGGTCGGCATGACCGGCATCCCCGTCATCAACGTGAACAACAACTGCGCCACCGGCTCGTCGGCGCTGTTCCTGGCGCGCCAGGCGGTGCAGAGCGGCGCGGTGGACTGCGCGCTCGCCGTCGGCTTCGAGTTCATGCAGCCCGGCGCGCTCAAGTCGCGCTGGGACGACCGCGCCCCGGCGCTGGAGCGCGCCCTCGACCTGGTGGACGACCTCGTCGACCGCAAGGACCTGCCCAATGCCATCCGCCAGTTCTCCGGCGCCGGCAAGGCCCATATGGACAAATACGGCACCAGGCTGGAAACCTTCGCCAGGATTCGCGCCAAGGCCAGCCGCCACGCCGCCAACAACCCGCTGGCCGTGTTCCGCAACGTGCTGAGCACCGAGGACGTGCTGGCCGCGCCGGCGCTGTGGGAAGGCGTGCTCACGCGCCTGATGGCCTGCCCGCCGACCTGCGGCGCCGCCGCCGCCATCGTGGTGTCGGAAGAATTCGCCCGCAAGAAAGGCCTGAAGACCGATGTGCTGATCGCCGGCCAGTCGCTGACCACCGACCGCCCCAGCACCTATGACGCACGCGACATGATCCGCGTGGTCGGCTTCGACATGACGCGCGAAGGCGCGCAGCAGGTGTATGAGCAGGCCGGTGTCGGCCCGCAGGACATCGACGTGATCGAGCTGCACGACTGCTTCGCGCAGAACGAGCTGCTGACCTATGAAGGCCTCGGCCTGTGCCCGGAAGGCGGCGCCGAGAAGCTGGTCAACGACGGCGACAACACCTATGGCGGCAAGTGGGTGGTCAACCCGTCGGGCGGCCTGCTGTCCAAGGGCCATCCGCTGGGCGCCACCGGCCTGGCGCAATGCTACGAGATGGTCCAGCAACTGCGCGGCACCGCCGACCAGCGCCAGGTGCAGGGCGCGAAGCTGGCGCTGACGCACAACCTGGGCCTGGGCGGCGCCTGCGTGGTCACGCTGTACCAGAAGCACGCCTGAGCACACGCCGACACAGGAGCCCATCCATGATCGACAAGAAACACATCGGCAAAGTGATCGCGGACTTCCGCACCTCTGCCCCCGCCAGCCAGCTGCGCTTCTTCGCCAAGGCCACCGGCCAGACCGATCCGGTCTATATCGACGAAGCCGCGGCGCGCGACGCCGGCCACCCGGGCCTGCCGCTGCCGCCGACCTTCCTGTTCTCGCTGGAACTGACGCAACCGTCCACCGCGTGGCGCGATGAGGTCGGTATCGTGCCCTCGCGCATCCTGCATGGCGAGGAATCTTTCATCTACCACCGCATGGCCTACGCCGGCGACACGCTGCACTTCACCACCACCATCGCCGACATCTACGACAAGAAGGGCGGCGCGCTGGAGTTCCTGGTGCGCGAGACCCGCGTGACCAACCAGGACGGCGAGCACGTGGCGGACCTGCGCAGCGTGCTGGTGCAACGCAACGGCTGAACCGGAGAACCCGCATGAGCAAACTGAGCTTCGACCAGGTCAAGGTCGGCGACACCCTGCCCCCGCTGACACTGGAGCCGATCAACCGCACTACGCTGGCGCTGTTCGCCGGCGCGTCGAACGACCACAACGCCATCCATATCGACACCGACTACGCGCGCAAGGCCGGCATGCCCGACGTGTTCGCGCACGGCATGCTGTCGATGGCCTACCTGGGCCGCCTGCTGACGCAGTGGGTGGACCAGCGCCAGCTGCGCCAGTTCGGCGTGCGCTTTGTCGGCATCACCCACCTGGGCCATCGCATCACCTGCACCGGCCGCGTGGTGGACAAGCTGGAAGTCGACGGCGAGAAGCGCGTCAAGCTGGAAATCCAGACCGCCAACCAGTATGGCGAAAGCAAGATCCTCGGCGACGCCGTCGTTGCCCTGTAAATCCAATCAAGCACAAGGAGTCTGAAATGGGAGCACTTGAAGGCAAGGTGGCACTGGTCACCGGTTCGGGCCGCGGCATCGGCAACGCCATCGCCATGCGTCTGGCACGCGAAGGCGCGCGCCTGGTCATCAATGACCTGGACGCCGAGCCGGCGCAACAGACCGTCGAGGAACTGAAGGCAATGGGCGTTGAAGCCGTGGCCTGCGTGGGCAATGTGTCCGCACCGGACTTTGCCGACCGCTTCATCAACACCGCGATGAGCAACTTCAAGAGCATCGACATCATCGTCAACAACGCCGGCTTTACCTGGGACGACGTGGTGCAGAAGATGAGCGACGAGCAGTGGTACGCCATCCTGGACTGCCACATGACCGCGCCCTTCCGCATCCTGCGCGCCGCCTACCCGCATATCAAGGCACTGGCCGCCGCCGACAAGGAAGCCGGCCGCGAGGTGTACCGCAAGATCGTCAATATCTCGTCGACCTCGGGCCTGAACGGCAATGCCGGCCAGATCAACTACTCCGGTGCCAAGGCCGGCGTGATCGGCATGACCCGCGCCATGGCGCGCGAGTGGGGCCGCTTCAACGTCAACGTGAATGCGGTCGCGTTTGGCCTGATCCACACCCGCATGACCTCGGCCGACGCCAAGGCCGGCGCCACGGTGAACATTGAAGGCCGCGAAATCCGCGTGGGCCTCAATCCGGAAATGCTGAAGTCGCACGCCCAGCGCAATCCGCTTGGCCGCGGGGGCACCCCGGAAGAAGCCGCGGGCGGTGTGTACCTGTTCTGCTCGCCGGATTCCAACTACATCACCGGCCAGGTGATCGCGGTCGCCGGCAACGTGCAGTAAATCCAGCCGCACCGAAGCGGGGGCTCGCGTTGGCGAGCCCCCGTTTTCTATTGTGCTTCGCCAGCAGCGTGCCTGCGCCGCACCGCCCCCCCATCTCAAGTCAATAGGGACTCTCCGTCTGCCATCAACCGTGCGGCATTGCAACGCCCAGACCCCGATTCACTCCTTTTAGGAGGGGGCCTGACACCATGCACAAAGGTCTAATGGAACAGAGCCGGGCGTAGCAACCGGCCAGCGCCTTCCATAAAAACCGACAGGAGACGACTTAGCATGAAGCAATCGCTTATCACGCTGGCTGTACTGGGCGCGGCTGCAGGCAGCGCCAATGCACAGTCCGGCGTGACGCTGTATGGGGTCATCGACGGATCGATCGAGTATGTCAACCGCGTGGCCGCATCCGCCGCCACGCCCACGCAGGGCGGCAAGCGCATCGGCATGCCGCAGGTCGGCGGCCTGTCCGCCTCGCGCTGGGGCCTGCGCGGCGTGGAAGACCTTGGCGCCGGCAACCAGGCGCTGTTCGTGCTGGAAAGCGGCTTCCAGTGGGACAGCGGAAATCTGCAGAGCGCGCCGCTGTTCAATCGCCAGTCCTATGTCGGCGTGCAAAACGACACCTTCGGCAAGCTGACTTTCGGCCGCCAGTACACGTCGTTCTTCGACGGCATGGCCAACTTCGCGCCGATGCGCTTTGCCGCCACCTATGAGCCGGGCATCTGGTGGATGGGCCTGAACTACCGCGAAGACAACATGGTCAAGTACATCGGCAAGTTCGGGCCGCTGCAGGCCGCCGCGCACTTCTCGTTCGGCGCCGGCGTGGCCGTGCAGAATGCCACCGTGCTGCTGGCCAACGGCGGTGCCGGCGAGGTGCCGGGGCACTTCAGCGACAACATCGCCTACGGCGGCTCGCTGATGTACCTGAACGGCAGCGGCTTCGGCGCCTCGATCGCGGCCGACGTCTGGCGCCCTGCCGCGGTCACCGGCCAGCCCGGGACCATGACCAAGCTGGGCGCGGCGGCGCTGTACAACTCCGGGCCGTTCAAGTTCACGCTCGGCTACCGCTACAACAAGGGAGAGTTCGCCAACGGCAACACGCTGCTGCGCGACGACTACTGGTGGGCCGGCGTCAACTACCAGGCCACGCCCGCGCTGGGCCTGTCGCTGGCCTACTACTACGCCGACGTGAAGGGCGCACGCGCCACCGCCACGGCCGCCGAAACCAACCCGTCCAACCTGCAGCAGGTCAGCTTCATCGCCGACTACAACTTCAGCAAGCGCACCGACGTGTACCTGTCGGCCGGCTATGCGCGCAACGGCGGCCTGAGCTTCGACGGCGCGGCCACCGCCTTTGCCTTCAAGTACCCGACCATGGCCGGGCAAAAGAGCATGGTGGGCGTGACCGTGGGGATCCGGCAGATCTTCTGATGCCGGAGCGGGGCGGGCCGCAAGGCTCGCCCCGTTGCAGCAGCAGGCGCCTAGCGGCCGCCCGCCGCGATGCTGCCGAAGTGACCGCTGCTGAAGTCGCGGAAGGCATCGGCGATCTGCTCTTCAGTGTTCATCACGAACGGGCCATGGCCGACGATCGGCTCGTCGATCGGCTCGCCGCTGAGCAGCAGCACCACCGCGTCGGTGCTGGCTTCGATGTTCACATCCTCGCCGGCACCGTCCAGCACCACCATCTCGGCATCCCGCACCGTCGCCTCCGCGTTGACGGTGATCTTGCCGCGCAGCACCACCAGCGCGGTATGCCAGCCCTCCGGCAGCGCCAGCCGCGTGCTGGCCCCCTGGTTCAGGCGCATATCCCACACATGCATCGGCGTGAAGGTGCGCGCCGGACCGGCCTTGCCCGCGTACTCGCCGGCGATCACGCGCGCCGTGCCGGCGCCATCGGGCATCGGCACCACCGGGATATCGCGGTCGACGATGGCCTGGTAGCCGGGCGTGGTCATCTTGTCGCGCGCCGGCAGGTTGACCCACAGCTGCACCATTTCCAGCGCGCCGCCGCTTTGCGTAAAGGCCGGCGAGTGGAACTCCTCATGCAGGATGCCGGCGCCCGCCGTCATCCACTGCACGTCGCCGGGACCGATCACGCCGCCCTGCCCGGTCGAGTCGCGATGCGCGACCTCGCCCTTGTAGACGATGGTCACGGTCTCGAAACCGCGGTGCGGATGCTGGCCAACCCCGCGCGGGCGCTGCGTCGGCGTGAAATCGGCCGGCCCGGCGTAGTCCAGCAGCAGAAACGGGCTCAGCTGCTTGCCGTGGCTCATGTACGAAAACATCGAGCGCACCGGAAAGCCATCTCCGACCCAGTGCTGACGCGGTGCGCTGTAGACACCCAGAATGCGCTTCATGTCTGATCTCCGAGTATGCGAGCCGATAGTGGCAGGCAATGATACATGGAGCAATGATAGGCGCCGCAGACGATGCGCGGTAGGCGGTGGGATTGCGATGCAGTGTCCTGCGGCTGGAACGATGCCGGCCGCCACCCCGTCAGAAGCGGTAGCGCACGTAGCCCATGCTGAAGTTGGTGCCGGGATTGGGGTGCTTGATGCCGGCATTGGACAGGTGCTGGAAGCGGTAGCCGATGGCAAGCCGCTGCGCCTTGCCGAAGGCAATGCCCGCGCCGACCATGTCGGAGAACTGAAATGCCGAGCCCATGCGATGGCCGTCGGCGATCTCGGTATGGCTGAGCACGCGCAAACCCACTGAGGCTTCAACAAACGGCGTCGCGTATTCGCCCGCATAGCTGAGCCGGAAGATCGGTGACACGCCGAACTCAGTCAACTGGCTCGACGGCCGGGACGACAGCGCCCGCCAGTTCGCGACATTGACCTCGCCGTCCAGGGACAGCGCAAGGCGGCTGGACCACTGCCACTGCACGATATCGTCCCAGCGCGCGGCCACTTCGTATTTTTCAACACCGTGGCGGTTGTCGCGGCCATAGCCGCCCTGCATCGAGAAGGTTGCCGCGTCGGCTGCGGCCGGCAGCGCGCACAGCCAGGCCGCAAAGGGAACGGCGGCAGCAAGGTGCGCCAGCCGGCTTGATGAGATTGCCTTCTTCACTGACATCCGCGGATTTCGGGCAGCGTCGGCGTGTATCGCGGTGCTGCCACTTTGTTCTGGTCACGGCGCTCGAAGATAGCAGCCCTTCAGATTTGCGGAAGCCTGCCAGAAGCAAACACAGTGTTCCAATGCCGGAACAATGCACAGTCACGGCTAAAGAATTGGCAAAGCCACGCACAATTGTCGAAACTTGGTAGTACGCGGCGGTCACAGGGCCGCCCACCAGCGGAAGGAAGCCATCATGCGCGCCTGCCGACAAGCCCGCCCTGCCGCCAGGGCCGCCGCAGTCTGGCTGCTGGTGGCGGCCATGGCCACGGCGGCCTGGCTGCTGCCGCGCCTCGCGCAGCCGCCGCAATACCATCGTTATGCCGACCCTTACGTCTGCTTCGGCGCGCCCCACTGCCTCGACATCGGCTCCAATCTGCTGTTCCTGCTCGCGGGCGCGGCCGGCCTGCGCTATCTGGGCACCACGGCCGCCAGCCGCGCCTTTATCGCGCCAGCGGAGGCCTGGCCTTACCGGCTGCTTTTCTTCGCCGTCTTCCTGGTGGGCCTGGGCTCCGCCTATTACCACCTTGCACCGGACAACCAGCGGCTGGTATGGGACAGGGCCCCGCTTGCGTTCGCGCTGATGTGCTGGCTGGGCGCCAATGTGTGCGAGCGGGTCAGCCTCAGGGCCGGCTTGCGGCTGCTGCCGCTGCTGCTGATTGCGGGGCCGGCCAGCGTCGGCTACTGGGCCTGGAGCGAAACCCGCGGCATCGGCGACCTGCGTCCTTACCTGCTGGTTCAGGCATGGGCCATGCTGGTGGTGCCGCTGCTGCTCTGCCTCTATGCGCCGCGCTACACTGGCGACCGGGAGGTGCTGGCCATCACCGGCTGCTATGTGCTGGCCCTGGCTTGCGATGTGCTGGACCACCAGGTCGCCGCGCTCACCGGGCTGGTCAGCGGGCACACGCTCAAGCACGTGTTCGCGGCACTGGCCGTCTATGGCGTCCTGCTTCGGCTGAAGCGGCGCCGCATCGTGGAGGAAGGAACATGACCGTGCCCCAACCGGGTAGCCACGCTCGCGCGCCCCGCATGCCCTCTGCCCTGGGCGTCGATGTACGGCCGCGCGAAGTGTGGGCATGGGCCATGTACGACTTTGCCAACTCCGGCTACACCACGGTGGTCATCACCGCGCTGTTCAATGCCTATTTCGTCGCCGTGGTGGCCGGCAATGCGCCCTGGGCCACGCTGGCGTGGACCGCGGCGCTTTCGCTCTCCTATGCGCTGGTGGTGCTCAGCGCGCCGCTGGTCGGTGCCTACGCCGACCTGCGCGCAGCCAAGAAGCCGCTGCTTGCGGTGACGACGGCGGGTTGCGTGGTGTTCACCGCCCTGCTCTATTTTGCGCAGCCCGGCACCCTTGGCCTGGCCATCCTGTGCGTGGTCCTGTCCAACTTCTTCTTCGGCAGCGGCGAAAACCTGATCGCGGCCTTCCTGCCGTCGCTCTCCACCTCCCGCGCCCTGGGCAGGGTATCGGGATGGGGCTGGAGCCTTGGCTATATCGGTGGCCTGGTCACGCTGGGCGCATGCCTGCTCTATGTCAACTGGGCCAGCGCACGCGGCCACGTCGCCAGCCAGTTCGTTCCCGTCACCATGCTGATCACGGCGGCCATCTTTGCCCTGGCGAGCCTGCCGACCTTCCTGCTGCTGCGCGACCGCGGCGCGCCACGGATCGCTGCGTCCGCGCCGGCTGGCGAACCGGTCCGCGGCACGGCCTGGGCCAGGGTATGGCAACGCCTGGGCCAGCTGCGCCAGTTCAGGGACCTGCGCCGCTTCCTGCTGTGCACCCTGTTCTACCAGGCCGGCATCCAGGCGGTGATCACGCTGACCGCAATCTACGCCAACCAGGCCATGGGCTTCACCATGCAGCAGACCCTGATCCTGGTGCTGGTGGTCAACCTGACGGCGGCGGCCGGCGCCTTCCTGTTCGGCCCGGTGCAGGACCGCATCGGACACGTGCGCGCCATTGCCCTGACGCTGCTGGGCTGGATCCTGACCATCCTGCTGGCGCACGCCGCGCGCGAAGCGCCGCTGTTCTGGCTTGCCGCCAACGTGGCCGGCCTGTGCCTGGGCGCCGCCCAGTCCGCGGGACGGGCCATGGTGGGGCTGCTGGCCCCGCCCTCGCGCGCGGCCGAGTTCTTCGGTCTGTGGGGCCTGGCGGTCAAGCTGGCCTCGATCGCCGGGCCGCTGACCTATGGCATGGCAAGCTGGCTGACGGGCGGCGATCACCGGCAGGCGCTGCTGGTCACCGGCAGCTACTTCGTGGTCGGGCTGGGCCTGCTGTGCGGGGTCAACACCGTGCGGGGCCGGCGGACTGCCTTGCGCGCCGAGCGCATGGTCAGGCTCGAGACCGGGTACGGCGCCGCCACTGCCAGCCCTGCTTGCCATTAGCAGCGCGGATGATAGGCTAATGAAACTGCCCTTTGGCGATTGGATCGCCCTTTCGGCTTCCGGACGCTGAAACTCTGGCGACAGCCCATGCCAGCAAACCTCACCCCAGAGTACAAGCAGGCCGAACAAGCCTATCGGCAGGCACGCCAGCCGCGCGAGCAGCTCGAATGCCTGAAGGAAATGCTCCGTGTCATCCCGAAACACAAAGGGACGGAGCATCTGCAGGCCGATATCAAGTCGCGGATCAGGGAACTCACCCAGGCATCTGCGGGCCACGGGAAGGGCGCGCACAGAGGGCCGGCACATGCGGTGCATCCCGAAGGCGCGGCCCAGCTCTGCCTGATCGGCCCGCCCGGCGCGGGAAAATCCAGCCTGCACGCGAGGCTGACAGGATCGGGCAGCGGGGCCGGGCCCTACCCCCACTCTACGCAGGTGCCGGTCCCCGCCATGTTGCCGCTCGACGACATTGCTTTTCAGCTGGTGGATCTGCCACCGGTATCCGTCGACTTCATGCAACCCGGGCTCACTGACATATTGCGCGCGACAGACGGCGTACTGCTGGTGGTCGACCTGAGCGCGCCAGACTGTACAGAACAGTTGGCATTGATTCTGCGGCGGCTCGCCGAGGCGAAGATCATCCTGTCGGAGCGCTGGCCGGGTCAGGCCGACAGCCCTGGGACGACGGCGGAACCGGTGGCTGACCCGTTCAGTGTTCACCTCCCCGCGCTGCTGCTGGCCAACAAGACTGATCTCGCCAACCCGGAAGACGCGGCCGTGCTCGAAGACCTGCTCGGTGTACGCTTTCCGGCGCTCGCAACCTCGGCAACCGACGGGCGCGGACTGGCCGCGGTCGGTCCGTTCCTTTTCAAGGCCCTGGGGATCGTGCGTGTCTACACCAAGGCACCCGGGAAACCCGTCGACCAGCGTCGGCCTTTTACGATGCGCCGCGGCGACACCGTGCTCGATGTCGCCTTGCGCGTGCACCCCGATCTCGCGCGTACATTCAAGTTCGCCCGCATCTGGGGCAGTGGCAAGTTCAGCGGCCAGCAGGTGGGCGCCGATCATCCGGTAGCCGATCATGACGTGGTGGAACTGCATTCGCAGGCGCATGGCTGACCAAAGCCATGGCGCGAGCGCCGATGGCATAGACTGAAAGACCTGCGGCCGGTTGTTCCCGCATGACTGCCGTGCCGGTTTGTGGAGCAATTTCTTGCACGGAGGTATGCCATGACTACATACGTCATCCTCAGCCGTCTCGCTCCTGATGCGTTCACGGATCCCAGGGACATGAAGCAGCTCGCCGCCACGGTGGCCGAGAAAATCAAGGCCGAATGCCCTGCCGTCACCTGGAAGGACAGCTATCTGACACTCGGGCGCTTTGACGTGGTGGACATTGTCGAGACGGACGACCTGAAGCAGCTCGAGCGTGCGGCGTTGATTATCCGCGGCTATGGACACGCCGCGACCGAGACGCTGCAAGCAACGCCGTGGGACGAGTTCATCGCGGCCCTGTAGCGCCGATCGACGGACCAGGCCGCGCACGCGGCGGCGCAGCCAGATTCAGGTTGACCTGACCGTCGGCTGCCCTATACTGAAAGTGCTGACTGAGACACGCTTGAGTAAAGCGAAGGTAGGTCGGCGAAACGATCATGTTTCCTGGCTGATCTGCCAGATGAAGCGTGATCGTGCAGGCGACATATGCCTGCAAGTCCGGACCGGATCATAAGTTGCTGACCCGGTTCGGACGCACCCCGATTGAAGCGCTGGGCACCTGCAGAAGGTGCTCTTTTTATTGGTGGCATGGGGCGATGTTGACCACTCGCCTCGCGTGCGCCGCCATCGAGCGATCGGGTAATGCAAAAGTGGACGGATCGGATCAGAGCCGTACCTGATCCGAACTGAAACAAGGAGTCGCATGCGCGCCCGCTCACGCCCTCCGAACGCCGGCTACCGCTGGCTGTGGCAGCTGTCTGCCGCCGGCTGGGGGCACTGCGGCCTGGCCTATGTCAGCGGCGCGCTGCTTGCACCGCGCTGGTGGCCCGCAAGGGAGGCCATGCCCCTGCGGGACCGGTATTCTTCGCGGCGCACGGCGCTGGTGCTGTACACCTTCGCCTATCGTGGCGGCGGGGTGCCGCCCGGCACCATGCCACCGCGCGATGGCTTTACCTGGCGATACCAGCACTGGTCACAAGGGGTTGGGGTGGCCTGATGCCGGAAACCAGCCACGCGCTTGCCGGGCACCCTGTTCTGCCCCACAGTTGTCCCCCCGGCCCAGGCTGGAGACCATGATGACAAACCGGCTCGCCACAGAAACCTCGCCTTACCTCCGGCAACACGCGGAGAATCCTGTCGACTGGTATTCCTGGTGCGAACAGGCGTTTCGCCGCGCGCGCGACGACGACAAGCCGGTTCTGCTTTCGATTGGCTACGCCACCTGCCACTGGTGCCACGTCATGGCGCACGAATCGTTCGAGAATCCCCGGATCGCCGGCCTGATGAACGAACGGTCCATCAGCATCAAGGTCGACCGGTAGGAGCGACCCGACCTCGACGACATTTACCAGAAGATCCCCCAGACCTCAGCGGCCCATGCGCGCGTCGTAGCTGCGCGAGATGCGCTCCAGCAGACGCGGATCCGACGGGTCGGTGCCGTCGAACTGCACCCGCACCGTGCCGTCGGCCTGGCGGCGCACGCTGGCCCTCACCGGCAGGTTGTTGCGGGTTCCTTCCACCGTGCCGGCCACGGCATCCTCGGTGCTGATCGCCACGCCCTGGTCGCGCATGGCGCCGGCGGCCGCGGCAAAGGCGCGGTCGTAGCGGCTGGGCTGCAGCCCCGGGTAGGTGGTCGGGACCACCTCGGCGGGGTAAGGGTAGGGATAGCATGCCGTCAGCACCGGCACTGCGGCGAACACGGCAACGCCCGCCAGGAGCCCGAGCCCATGCTTCATGGCGTCACCTTGCTCCAGCCAGGGCCGGGATCGAAGGTCTTGGTCGCCGCGGCCTTGCCGGCGCTGTCGGTGCCCAGGTCGCGTTCATAGACCTGGCCATCGTGGCTGACCATGAAGCTCTTCACGCCGGTATCGCCATACCGCACCGGCCAGGCCAGCACGGCGAAGCCGCCGAACAGCTTGCCACTGACGACATAGTTGTACGCGCCGCCGGGTGCGTTGGGGCCCTGGGCCGTCAGCAGCTTGTAGTGATAGCCGTAATAGCCGCCCTGCCCCGGATTGCGCTTGCCGGCCGTCAGGAATGCGGCCCCGAGCGGGCTGGGCGGTGCGCCATCCGATGTCGGCCAGTACAGCCCGTCCTGCTTGCCCGGCGTACTCGCAAGCTTGCCTGCGTAGGCCAGCAGGCCGTCACCGTCGTGGTCGGTCCGGGCGTATTCGCGCTGGGCGTCGTAGATCGCCAGCATGGTCTGGATCACCGAGAGTTCATTGCGGCCGATGCGGCGTATGCGCATCTCATCGACCCCGGCACGCGTATCGAACTGCCAGCCCTTCGATGTCTTCACCAGCGGCACTGGCAGGGTCCAGCCGTCATTGCCTACGGCGATGCGGGCATGGCTGTCGCCCTCTGGCTTGACCGCATGCGAGATCCGCCAGGCCTCGAGAAAGCGGTAGCGGATGTCGGCGCCGACTGGCGGGATCAGGTCGTGGAATTTGGCGCCCAGCAGCACCTTCATGGCATCGTCGTCGCTGGCGGCGACTGCCTCGCCAAAGGCGTTCATGGCGGCCTCGGGGGTTTTGAAGGGCTTCTGCGCGTGCGCGGCGTGCATGCCGGCAACGGTCAGCGCGAGCGCAAGCGCCACCGCGCAGGCCGGGCGGCCAGGCAGGGATCGGGCAAGGCTTAGTGGTGACGTCATGATCGAGACTCCCTGGTCCGCTAGCGCCTGCCACCGCGTCCGCCACCGCCACGGCCGCCGCCGAAGCCGCCGCCACCACGGCCCCCGCCGCCGCTGAAGCCGCCGCCTGCGCGGCCTCCGGCCGATTGCATGCTGGCGCGTCCGCGATCAAAGTCGCGCTGCGACGCCGCGCCGCCGCCCACGCCCTGGAAGGCGTTGTCCCGCCCGCCACCGCCGCCGCGGTCGGCTACGGTGGTGGCCCGTTCACCGCCGCCCCGCGACCGGTCGGCGGCCCCCGCGCGGTCCGATGCACCGGCCCGGTCAGATACGCCGCCTCGATCGGAGACTCCGGCCCGGTCAGAGACCCCGGCCCGATCACCGCCCCGTTCGCCAGCGCGATCACCGACCCGGTCTCCCGCCCGGTCTCCGGCCCGATCCCCGGCACCCGGCCGGTCCTGCCCGCCTGCCCGGTCGCGCGCCGCGCGGTCGGACACGCCGGCACCGCCCTCGCGGCCGCGGAACTCATTGCGCCGGTCCCCGCCTGGCACATCGCGCGAGAATTTCTCGCGGGTAGCATTGTCGCGGTAGGCCACGCCCTGGCGGTGACTGGCGTCGTGCTGCCAGCGCCCGCCCGCCTGTACCTTGGTGCGGTCGAAGTTGCGGTCGATATTGGTGGCCCGGTTGACATTGATGTTCACGTCGCCGCCGCCCCAGTTGCAGTTGCCGAAGATCGCCCCGGCGGCGGCCAGCCCGATGCCCCAGGCAAAGCCCGTGGCCAGCGCGGCGCCCGGGTAGTAGGCGGGATAAGGCGGCCAGTAGTACGGCGGGTAGGACGGATAACCCCAGGAACCGTAGACCACGGTGGGGTTGTAGGCCGGGACGTAGATGACCTGCGGGTCGGCCGGTTCGATGCGCACCACGGTCTGCACGCCCGGCGCCGCCGTGGTCGCGGGCTCGACAATGACCTTCTGCTGTTCGGTGGTCTTGAGGTTGCCGGATTGCTGGGCCTTGTTGCGCAGCCGCTGGACCGCGGCCAGCACGTCTTTCTCCTGGGCCAGGAAGGCATCGCCCAGCTTCTGCGTCCAGTCGAGCTTGTCGTTCATCGGCTCAAGCACCTGCGGGAAGGCCACCAGCGACTTCACGCTGACATCCCAGGGCTGGTCGGCCACGGCCTTGACCGCGGCGTCGCCCTTGACCTTGGGATTGGCCTTGACCCAGCGTGCCGCGTGCACGATCTCCAGCGGATAGGTGGAGGCCATCAGCACCTGCGACAACACGGAATCGGGATAGAGCGCGATCGGTGCGACCAGCGCCTCTAGCTCTTCGGGCTTGAAGGTGGGTGGCGGGTTCTGTAAGTCTTGGGCAGCGGCGCCGCCCGCTCCCGCCACCAGCGCGACCAACAGCCATGCGCAGCCGGACCTGAGCAGCCGCCTGACCAGAAAGGCCATGTTCCCTCCTCGCAGCCGGTGACGGAACCATCCGAGGCGTACTGGGGCAGCGCGCCGGGCTGGAGGATGTTCTCCAGCCGCGCGCCATTGCCAGCCGGCATACGGAGCGGATATTGCTCCATACGCGCTACGAAGGTAGTACGGAAGACATTGAAATTCAACCGAATTCCGGTCGCCGCCCGGCAAGGGTTGCGACAGGAAAACGGACCGGCATGAGGATTTCCCCCGATTTTGTTCCTATCGTAGAAACGAGCCGCCAGCGCGCATGCAAGCGGTACGCCCAGGTTTGAAGGTGCATGACCGGACCCTCAAGGCACCGGTACGTCAGTGGAGGAAGATCATGGCCAAGCGAAAAGGGAAGCGCCACGGCGACAACGGGAGCCAGGCGGAGCCGCCGCGCGAACCAGGCCCGGCTGAACGCCTCGATGAAAATCCGGACCAGCAGCAGCGCGAGCGCATGTCGGAGAAGGAATACCAGAAGGCGCTCTTCACCCTTCATGTCGAGCTGGTCAAACTTCAGCAATGGGTGCAGGCCAGCGGCAGCAAGGTCTGCGTGGTGTTCGAAGGGCGCGACGGTGCCGGCAAGGGCGGCGCCATCAAGGCCATCACGGAACGCGTCAGCCCGCGCATTTTCCGCGTGATCGCCCTGCCCGCTCCGACCGACCGCGAAAAGAGCCAGATGTACGTGCAGCGCTACCTGCCGCACCTGCCCGCCGCGGGAGAAATCGTCATCTTCGACCGGAGCTGGTACAACCGCGCCGGCGTCGAACGCGTGATGGGATTCTGCTCCGAAGCGCAGGCCGACGAGTTTCTGCGCGCCGTCCCACTGGTCGAACGCGCCATCGTGCATTCCGGCATCATCCTGATCAAGTACTGGCTCGAGGTCAGCCCGGAGGAGCAGACCCGCCGCCTGCAGGGACGCATCAAGGACGGCCGCAAGCTCTGGAAGCTCACTGACATGGACTTGCGTTCGTACAGCCGCTGGTACGACTATTCACGCGCGCGCGACGCCATGTTTGCCGCATCCGATACCGACTATGCCCCATGGCATGTGGCCAATTCCAATGACAAGCGCCGGGCGCGCCTGAACATCATCACGCACCTGCTGGCACAGATCCCGTACCAGGCGATCGAACGCAAGCCAGTCAAGCTGCCTGCCAGGCAGAAGGCGGGTGGATACCGGGAGCCCGACTATCCCTATCGGTACGTCGAAGAGCGGTACTAGCTACTTCGGCAGCTTGCGCGACCTCCAGTTGCCGTCCTTCTCCTTGCAGTACCACCCGGTCCAGGCTTCGGTTTCGCCGGCCCGGCGGAATTCACTGCGCAGTTGCCGGCAGCGGTCGCCGTGGTCGCGCCGGGACTGCAATGGCGTGAAGGAACCTTCGACCTGCCGCTCGCGCGTGTCGGGCGGCAGCCTGAACGTCATGCGGGCGCCGTCGGCGCCCTGCTCCAGGGTCCTGCGGAAGACAGCCGTCAACGCCGTGAGCTGGTCCTGGGTAAGCGTGCCGACGATGGTGCCGCCCAGGTAGTGGTCAAAATAGGCAACGGCCGGCCCCGCCGACATTGCACCCGCCAGCATTGCGGCACTGCATGCCAGCGCGTGCAGGATCGTGTATCGCCTGCTCATCTTGCCTCCTCCGCCATGGCACGCCCCCAATCGGGCAAGCGCGGAAGCACCGGACCCACATGCCCGCCAGCCGCGGCAGCGGCCTATTCGAAGCGCTCGGTCAGCACCATCGCGTCCACCTTGCGCTGCTTCCAGAACAGGTGGTTGATGCGCGGCTGCAGCAGCCGCAGCGCGGCCCCATCGACCGAATTGAAATGCAGCGACACCGCCGGGCGGGTGCCGTCTCCCGGAACGCGTTCGATCTCATCGCAGGCCGGGAAGCCGTAGCGACCGATGAACTCCTGGATTTCCTCGTCGGTTGTCGCCGTATCGATATTCACAAGCATCAGCACACTCATTGACGTCTCCTGAAGTCTCGGGATGCCAGACAGCCCGGTTCCGATGCGGCCATGAATCCGCGGACCCATCTCCCCTTCCTATCTTTAAGCCAGGCCGGATCGGAAGGCAAACTTTGATTCCCGATAAGGAGTCCAGGGCAGATTCCGTCACCTGCGGCGGATTCGATCCGGCTGGCGCCGGACCGCGCCGACGCTAGCGCCCTGCCGCGCGGTAGCGCATCGCGAATTGCCACCCCAGTTCGGCCAGCGGCACCGCCTTCCTGCCTGTCTCCACGGCATCTGCCGCGGCGGCGTTGCCGCTCCTGGCACGCTGCCCGATGCCGTGCATGATCGCCGCGAGCCGGAAGAAGTTGTAGGCAAGGTAAAAGTCCCAGTGCTCGAGCGCGTGCGTGCCGTTGGTCTCGCCGTACCAGCGCAGGTAGGTTGCCTCGTCGGGAATGCCCAGCGCCTGCAGGTCGAGCACGCCGATGACGCGGGGCTCGGTGGGATCGCCGGCGACAGGCGGTCGTACGAGACGTACTGGTTGCACCACATGGTGTCACCGCCGGTGGGGATGGTGACCGCCGACAGGATCGAGATCTTCGGCGGCACCTCGGTATAGATCGAGTCGGAATGCCAGGCCTCGGTCGAGGCGGTTTCCTTCGGGATCCTGGTGACCTGAGCCAGTTCCGGGAACTCGGTCAGGCCCCTGAGCAGCGGGTTGCCCTGCACCGGCTTGCCCCAGCGCCGGGCGAACGCGACCTGTGCAGCCGGCTGTAGCTGCTGGCCGCGGAACACCAGCACGCCATGCTCCAGGAATGCCCGGTGCAGGATCTCGAAGCTGGCATCGTCGAGCGGCTGGTTCAGGTCGACACCGGTCACGGCTGCGGCCACGGAGCCGCTCAGCGGCTTGATCTGGATTGTCATTCATCATGTCTCCTCTTATCTATCGCTTCTCTGTGGAATCAGTCGACCAGCAACACGATCTTGCCGACGTGCTGGTCTTGCTTCATGTACGCATGCGCGGCGTCGATGTCGGTCATGGCAAAGGTCCGGTCGATCGGCAGCCGCACGCGGCCCGCGCGCAAAAAAGGGCAGCATGTCGCACGCGCAGGCCTGGATGCATTCCAGCCGCTCCTGTTCCGTGCGGGTGCGGAAGATCACGCCGATCAGCTGCAGGCGCTTGAGCCAGAGCTGCGCCAGGTCGATCTGGGCGGTCGCCGAGCCCAGCCGCGCGATATTCACCAGGCGGCCCTTGACCGCGAGGCTCTTCATGTTGGCCTCGAACACCGGGCCGCCGACGGTATCGATGATGATGTCGACGCCCTTGTTGTCGGTGGCCTGCAAGACCGCCTCGACCTGGTCGTCCCGCGAGGCATCGATGCCGACATCCACGCCGAACTGGCTGATCTTGTCCAGCTTGGCCGCCGAGCGCGAGGACGCGATCACGGGCCTGGCGCCCATCAGCGGGGCTGATGGCAAGCTCGCCGTACATGCTGGTGGTCAACCCGTCCGTGGGCGGCTCGGTCAAGGAACTGGTGGCACGGGCCAAGGCGGAGCCCGGCAAGCTCAGCTATGCCTCGCCCGGCCCGGGCACCCAGCAGAACCTGATCAGCGAGGTGTTCAAGGAAACCGCGCATATCAACGTCGTGCACGCGCCGTACAAGGGCGGACCCCAGGCGCTGACCGACATGGTGGGCGGCCATATCCACATGATGTTCCACGGCGTGCCGGCGGTGATGCCGTTCGTCAAGGGCGGCCAGCTCAAGGGCATCGCCGTGGCCGGCAAGCAGCGGCTGCCGTTGTTCCCCGATGTGCCGACCATGGCGGAAGCAGGCTTTCCGGGCATCGAGGCCAGCGAATGGTATGGCCTGGTCGCGCCTGCCGGCACGCCCAGGGAGATCGTTGCGCTGCTGAGCAAGGAAATCGACAAGGCGCTGAATGCGCCAGGTGTGCGCCAGCAGCTTGCCAGCAAGGGCTATGAGCCAGCCAGCCAGAGTTCTCCGGACCAGCTTGCGACGTTCATGGCGGCAGAGCTGAAGAAATGGGCGCTCGCCATCAAGCAGACCGGGTTCCGGCTGGAGTAGCCGGCGCGCGGCGCAACCAGCCTGGACCGTAACGGTTCAGGCTGGCTTGCCGACGTAATCATCCACCGCACTGCCCACCGTGGGGTGGAAGTTCTTGTCGCCAATCGCCTCCATCAGCTCGAAGCGCTTGAGCTTGTCGCGCACCGGGTCCTTCATCTCGGCAAAATGCAGCGCGATGCCGCGCTCGCGCAGGATGCCGCTCAGTTCACGCAGCATGTCGGCCGAGGTGACGTCGACGCTGGTCACCGGTTCGGCCGCCACCACCACCCTGCGCACGGGTGTCGGCGATTCGTCGATCGCTTCCATCAGGCGCGCCTGGAACAGCTCGGCATTGGCGAAGAACAGCGGCGCATCCCAGCGGAACAGCAGCAGCCCGTCGATGCGCTCGGCATCCGGGTAGCGCTTGGTGTCGTGGTAGCCGCGCAGGCCCTCGACACGGCCGAGCACGGCATAGTGCGGCCGCCAGCCGTCCCACAGGAATTCGATCACTGCAAGGACCACCGCCAGGATGATCCCCGGGATCGCCCCGAACACGGCGACCGCGGCAAAGCAGACCATCGACAGCCAGAACTCCCACTGCTGGATGCGGTAGATGCGCTTCAGGTCCGCGAACTCGAACAGGCCGATCGCCGCTGCGATCACGACCGCAGCCAGCGCGCTGTTGGGCAGGTACTGCAGCAGGTTGGGCGCGAACATCAGCAGCACCGCCACGGCCAGCGCGCCGACCACACCGGTGAGCTGGGTCTTCGCGCCCGCGGCTTCGGCCACCGGCGTGCGCGATGCGCTGCTGCTGATCGGAAAGCCCTGGAAGAATCCCGCAGCCAGGTTGGCGGCGCCCAGGCCGACCATCTCCTGGTTCGGGTCGACGCGGGTGTTGGTGCGCGCGGCAAAGGTGCGCGACAGCACGCTGGTATCGGCGAACGAGATCAGCGCGACAGCAATGCTTCCCAGCAGGATCGCAACCAGGTCCGCGCCACTGACCCAGGGTACGACAAAGCCCGGCAGCCCTTGCGGGGTCTTGCCCAGCACTTTCACCCCGTGCTGGTCGAGATCGAACATGCTGACGGCCAGCGTCGCGACGATCACGGCAATCAGGATGCCGGGCACGCGCTCGAAGCGCTTCAGCAACAGGATCAGCACCAGGCTGCCCGCGCCGACCGCAAAGCTGTACCAGTTGGTCTCGCCGGCCAGGATCGCCTGGCCGAGGCTGACCATCTCCCGCAGCGGGCCGGCGTCTTCGATCGAGATGGCGAACAGCTTGGGCAACTGGCTGACCAGCACCGTGAGCGCGATCCCGTTCATATAGCCGTAGCGGATCGGCTTGGACAGCAATTCGGTAATGAATCCCAGCCGCAACAGCCCCATCACGATGCAGACCACGCCCGACACGATCGCCATCATGCTGGCCACCATGACCGCGCGCCCCGGATCGCCGCCGGAGACCTGCAACACCACCGCCAGGATTGGCGCCGCCAGCGCCGAATCCGGCCCCAGCACGAGGATCCGGCTCGGGCCAAGCAGGGCATACACCAGCAGCGGGACCATGGTGGCGTAGAGCCCGTAGACACCGGGCACGCCGGAAGCCTCGGCGTAGGCGATGCCGACCGGCACCAGCATGGTCGTGAGCACCAGACCGGCGGCGAGGTCTTTCGGCAGCCAGGCCGGCTGATAGTTCTTCAACACCAGCAGTCCCGGGAGCCAGCGCAACCATCCGGGTGCCTTGTCGACTTCGCGCTGCGCGGCAGGGGTCAGGTTCTGGGGCTGCATGGGTCGAGTTCTGCCCTGGGCAGGCAAGGAGTATGCATCGACTATAGGAGGTCGCGCTTCGACAAATGTGCGTCGAAGCAAAGAAAAAAAGGATTTTGGATTGCGCTGGCGGCGCCAGGCCGAGGCCCCCGCGAGCCGCTCCGATGCTGCATCGCAACACCTCCTCGTGCTGCCATGCTGCCTGCGCAGGTCTCCGCGCTGTCGACAACCATCAGTTTCTGACAATCCCGCGACGGGCACATATGATGGTTGTCTGGCGGGCATGCCCCGTTTATCCATCACCGGGGAGAGAACGATGCCGATATCCAAGAGATGCCTGGTAGCCGGCCTGGTGGCACTGGGCTGCGCCTCGGCGGCGCTGGCGCAGCGCGCATCGACCGAGGGTGCCGCGAGCGCCATATCGGATGCCGTTCAGGGCGGGACCAATCCCTATCGCCCCCCGTCGGCCGCCACCCAGGATCCCGAAGAGGCCGCACGCGCGAAGTGCGAGGAGCTGAAGGAGCAGTACAACGCCACATCAAAAAGGCGTTCGTACCATTCCGCCCCGGGCACGCAGAACGCGCAGGGCCGGACCATCCCCAAGATCGAACGCGACAAGACGCGCAAGCAACTGCAGCAGGCGTACCGCGACAATTGCACCTAGCCGGGATCTGTCTGAACGGCGTGGTGGAAGTGGCGGACGGTTCGCTGCAGGATGCGAATCGGAGCCTGCGCCCTGCCGGCCAACGTCAGCCCTTCAGTTCGATCAGCAGATCCTTCGCCGCCACGCGATCCCCCTGCTGAACATGGACTGCGGCGATTTCGCAGTCCCGCTCCGCCGCGATATGGGTTTCCATCTTCATCGCCTCCAGCGCCAGCAGCGTCGTGCCCGCGGCCACGCGCTGCCCCGGCTGCACCGCCACCGTCACGATCGAGCCGGGCATAGGCGCGGCCACATGCAGCGGGTTGTCGGGCTCGGCAACCGGACGGCTATGGCGCGCTGCCGCCGCTTGCGTGGGGCTGCGCTGCTCGACCAGCGTGGTGCGCGACTGCCCGTTCAGCTCGAACTGGACCTTGATGACACCCTCTTCGGCATCGGGGTGCGTGCCTTGCAGCGAGACCAGCAGGGTCTTGCCGGCGGCGATGTCGATCGCCACTTCTTCCTGCGGCTGCAGGCCGTACAGGTATGCCGGCGTGGGTACCACCGAGGTGTCGCTGTAGTTGCGCACATGCGCGTGGTACTCGCCGGCCTGCTTCGGATACATCAGGTACGAAGCCAGCTGGCGGTCGTCGAGCGGCTGCTCGCACGCCGCTTCGGCCGCGGCGCGCGCCGCGTCGAGGTCGACCGGCGGGATCTGGTCGCCGGGCCGGTATGGCACCGGCGGCTCGCCGCGCAGCACCTTGCGCGACAGTTCCGCGGGGAAGCCGTCGGGCGGAAAGCCCAGCTCGCCCTTGAACAGCGACACCACCGATTCAGGGAAGGCGGTTTCCTTGGCGGGATCGCACACATCGGCGGCGCTCAGGTCGTTGGCCACCATCATCAGTGCCAGGTCGCCGACCACCTTGGACGTCGGCGTCACCTTGACGATGTCGCCGAACATCTGGTTGACCTCGGCATAGGCGCGCGACACCTCGGTCCAGCGATGCTCGATGCCGAGCGAGCGCGCCTGCTCGCGCAGGTTGGTGTACTGGCCGCCGGGCATCTCGTGGCGGTACACGTCGGCGGTGCCGGCGCGGATTTCGGATTCGAACGGCGCGTAGTAGCGGCGCACCCCTTCCCAGTACATCGACGCTTCGTGCAGGCGCTCCAGGCTGAGGCCGGGATCGCGCTCGCTGCCGGCCAGGGCCGCGGCGATGCTCGACAGGTTGGGTTGCGAGGTCAGCCCGCTCATGGCGTCGAGCGCGCCGTCGACCGCATCGCAGCCGGCCTCGATCGCGGCCAGCGCCGAAGCGGCCGAGATGCCGCTGGTGTCGTGGGTATGGAAATGGACCGGCAGCCCGGTCTCTTCCTTGAGCGCCCTGACCAGTGCCGCCGCGGCCTGCGGACGGCAGATGCCGGCCATGTCCTTGATGCCCAGCACATGCACGCCGGCCTGCTTCAGCTCGCGCGCGATGCCGACGTAATACTTCAGGTCGTACTTGGCACGCGACTTGTCGAACAGGTCGCCGGTATAGCAGATCGCGCCCTCGCACAGCGCGCCGCTCTCGCCGACGGCATCGATCGCCACGCGCATGTTGCGCACCCAGTTCAGCGAATCGAACACGCGGAACACATCCACGCCGGCACTGGCCGCCTGGCGCACGAAGAAGCGCACCACGTTGTCCGCATAATTGGTGTAGCCGACCGCGTTGGAGCCGCGCAGCAGCATCTGGAACAGCACGTTGGGAACGCGCTCGCGCAGTTGCTCAAGGCGCTGCCACGGGTCTTCCTTGAGGAAGCGCAGCGCCACGTCGAAGGTGGCGCCACCCCAGCACTCCAGCGAGAACAGCTGCGACAGTTCGCGCGCATAGAACGCCGCGATCGGCAGCATGTCGGCGGTGCGCATGCGCGTGGCGAACAGCGACTGGTGCGCGTCGCGCATGGTGGTGTCGGTCAGCAGCACCTGCTTCTGCTCCAGCATCCAGCGCGAGAACTTCTCCGCGCCCAGCTCGCGCAGCCGGTCGCGCGTACCGTAGGGCAGCGCGCCGCTGGTGTCGAAGGCGGGCAGGACCGGTGCGGGCAGCGGCAGCGATGGCAGCGTGCGGCCGCTCATCTCCGGGTGCCCGTTGACGCTGACCTCGCCCAGGTAGCGCAGCAGCTTGGTGGCGCGATCCAGGCGCTTGGTGAACGCCAGCAGTTCCGGCGTCAGGTCGATAAAGCGCGTGGTGACGTCGCCGGACCGGAACGCGGGATGGTTGATGACGTTCTCGAGGAACTGCAGGTTGGACGCGACGCCGCGGATGCGGAACTCGCGCAGCGCACGGTCCATGCGCCGGATCGATTCGGGCGCGGTCGGCGCCCAGGTGGTGACCTTGACCAGCAGCGAATCGTAGTACGGCGTGATCACCGCGCCGCCGTAGGCGGTGCCGGCGTCCAGGCGCACGCCGAAGCCGGCCGCGCTGCGGTAGGCGGTGAGGCGGCCATAGTCCGGCAGGAAACCGTTCTCCGGGTCCTCGGTGGTGATCCGGCATTGCAGCGCATGACCGTTGAGCGAAATCGCTTCCTGCACCGGCACGCCCGCGGCGCGCACGACGATCTCGCCGTTTTCATTGCGCGTGTTCTCGGTCATGCCGATATGGCCGCCTTCGGTCACGCGGATCTGCGCCTTGACGATATCGATCCCGGTGACCATCTCCGTGACCGTGTGTTCGACCTGGATGCGCGGATTGACCTCGATGAAGTAGAACTGGCCGGAGTCGGCATCCATCAGGAACTCGACCGTACCGGCATGGGTGTAGCCGACTGCGCGCATCAGCCGCAGGGCCGATTCGCACAGCGCGGCCCGGCCGGCATCGTCGAGGTATGGCGCGGGCGCCCGCTCCACCACCTTCTGGTTGCGCCGCTGCACGGTACAGTCGCGCTCATAGAGATGCACGAGGTTGCCGTGCGTGTCGCCGAGCACCTGCACTTCGACATGGCGCGCGTTGCGCACCAGCTTCTCGACATACACCTCGTCGTTGCCGAACGCAGCCAGCGCCTCGCGCCGCGCCGCGGCCAGCGCCCCCTCAAGGTCCTGCTCGCTTTCCAGGACCCGCATGCCGCGGCCGCCACCGCCCCAGCTTGCCTTGAGCATCAGCGGATAGCCGATGCCGGCAGCCAGGCGTTTGCACGTTTCCAGGTCATGCGGCAGCGGATCGGTTGCCGGCATCACCGGCACGCCCGCGTCGATTGCCGCGTTGCGCGCCGCCACCTTGTTGCCAAGCTTGCGCATGACCTCGGGCGACGGGCCGATCCAGCGGATACCCGCGTCGATCACGGCCTGCGCGAAGTCCGGGTTCTCTGAAAGGAAGCCATAGCCCGGATGAATGGCATCGACCTTCGCCTGCCTGGCAATGCGCAGGATATCGTCGATGTCGAGGTAAGCCGCCAGCGGCTTCTTGCCCTCGCCGACCAGGTAGCTCTCATCGGCCTTGAAGCGATGGAGCGCGAGGCGGTCTTCCTTCGAATAGATTGCCACCGTGCGCACGTTCATCTCGGCGGCCGCGCGCATCACGCGGATCGCGATCTCGGAACGGTTGGCAATCAGCAGGGAGCGGATAGGGGCGTAGTCCATGGGATGCAGGGAAGCGAACCAGCCGCGCGCAACCGCCGCGGCAGGGTCAGGTGATCGGGGATGCAGCACGGGCGCAAGGCTTGCCCGGGCTGCTAGTCGTATTGGGCAAATGGGGCGTGCGAGTCCATCCAGTCATAGTGCGCCGATGCAGCGGCCCACGCCCAGTTGGCACGCTTTGGCAATGGCTGGTTCCGATCGCCATGCTCGCTTCGGTTCTGGCCGGCAAGTGGCTGATCGCCGTCCCCGGCAAGCTCGCGGCTGTGCGCGCGGGCTCCGATTCTTCCGTAGTACATCGTGGTGCCTTCCTCATCAAGACCAGGTTCGCCTGCCCACGACGCAGCGCGATGCAGGGCGACGGCAGGTTTGCAGGCACGATGAAATACGCGCCCGTCCCGTCCTGCTGCCGCAAGAACCGGGCCACGGCCGGTTCAGGCACCATCCCATTGATTTGGCGGAGGATTTTCTTCCGAGGCCGGCCTAACGAATTTCAGAAATGAAATTTTTCATTTCATGGATGCCGCGGCCAATGCGCGATGCAGCACCTGTGGCGCGCGGCAACCGGGAGTGCCGGCGTGGGCAACGTGGCCAGGCTGACGACGCCCGCCCGGCCACGAATGCAGGCCTTCAGCAGGCAGCGGCCTGGGGCGCCGCCAGTGCGCAGTATGCGGGGGCGCCGGCCGTGGCAAGGCGGGCACAGTACGCCGGTTCTTCCGTCCTGGCGATGCGTGCGCAATACGCGGGCTCTTCCGCCCTGGCCATGCGCGCGCAGTACGCGGGCTCGTCCGTCCTGGCGATGCGCGCACAGTACGCGGCCTCTTCCGCCTTGGCCATGCGTGCGCAGTATGCCGGCTCCTCCGTCCTGGCGATGCGTGCACAGTACGCGGCCTCTTCCGCCTTGCCCATGCGTGCGCAGTATGCCGGCTCCTCGGTCCTGGCGATGCGTGCGCAGTACGCGGCCTCTTCCGCCTTGGCCATGCGTGCGCAGTACGCGGCCTCGTCGGCCGCCGCCCGGGCGCAATATGCGGCAGACGTCAGCGGGCTGCCGAATTCGCGCATGCTCAGCGCATCGCTCGCAGCGGCCATTTGCAGGAGGCGGGCCTCGTCTTCCGGACCGTCGATGCCAACGTAGGGGTCGTGGTGAAGGACATAGCCGAAGATGCGCACGCAATCGCTGGCATAGCGCCTGGTGTCCAGGATGTGGGCATGCCAGAAGGCATCCACCTGCTCGCTGGGGACGGCTGGCGCGTCCGGATGCTTCGCCGCCAACTTGAGGAATTGCCGATAGCCGCTCTCCGCCTGCTCCAGCGATTCCGGCGACCAATGCGCATGCTTCTGATGCAGCAGCTTGGCCTTCATCCTGGAAAAGTCCAGGGCGTCGATGGCCTGCCACATGATTTCAATAGTACGGTCCTGCATGATCTAGCTCCCTGTTATTGGACTGCTTAAGCACGCACCGGACTGACGGGCAGTCAGGCGCGCATCGGTTGCGGTCCATGCTCGAGAGCGGGACCGTTCTCCATGCGGCTGGCCAGGAAGGCAGTGATCTTCGCTGGCGGCAGCGGATGGCTGAAGTAGTAGCCCTGCACTTCGTCGCAGCCTTCGCGGCGCAGGAATTCGAGTTGCACCTCGTTCTCCACGCCTTCGGCGACCACTTCGAGGCCAAGCCGGTGGCCAAGGCCGATCACCGCGCTGGTAATCTGCGTGTCGCTGCGGCTTTCCGGTATGTAGCGGACGAAGCTGCCGTCGATCTTGACCGTATCGATCGGGAAGCGGCTCAGGTACGCGAGCGAGGAGTAGCCGGTGCCGAAGTCGTCGATTGCCAGCCGGACACCGGTGCGCTTCAGGCGCGAGAGCCAGCTGGACGCCTGTTCGGCATCGCGCATGACCATGCTCTCGGTGAGTTCAAGCTCCAGCAGGTTGCCGGGCAGCCCGGCTTGCCGCAGGGCATCGATGATGGTCAGCCTGAGCGACTTGTCGGCGAACTGCCGTGCCGAAAGATTGACTGAAACACGCACCGGCGGCAGTCCCTGCGCGCGCCATGCGGCATTCTGCCGGCACGCTTCGCGCAGGGCCCAGGCACCGATCTCGACAATGGCGCCGCTCTGCTCCGCGAAGGGAATGAAATCTCCGGGCATGACCAGGCCGAGTTCCGGGTGGCGCCAGCGGATCAGTGCCTCGACCGCCGTGCACGCCCCCGACGCGAGCGCAATGCGCGGCTGGTAGTAGAGGATGAATTCGTCCTGCTCGAGCGCGCGGTGCAGGTGCGACTCCATGTCGATGCGCCGCTGCAGCGACGCGCTCATGCCCCGGCAGTAGAACTGGTAGCCGTTCTTGCCGAGCTGCTTGGCACCGTACATGGCCAGGTCGGCATGCTTGAGCAGGGTCTGCCAGTCGCTGCCGTCCTCGGGGAAGGAGCTGATGCCGATGCTTGCCGTCATGCGCAGTTCCGACTCGTTGACGACGAAGCCTGGCGCGAGCGCAGCCTGGATCCGGGCGATGGTCCGGTCCAGGATCGTCGAATCTCCCTTGGGGTCCAGCAGCACGACGAATTCATCGCCGCCGAAGCGGGTGATCAGCTCCACCTCCTCCAGGCTGCCGCGCAAGCGGTCGGCCATCTCGCGCAGCACGATGTCGCCGGCGTTGTGGCCGATGGTGTCGTTCACGACCTTGAATTCGTCCAGGTCCACGAAAATGACATGCAGGGCCTGGCCGCTGGCGCGGGCACGGGTCAGCGCCTGCTCGAACTCGGCCTTGAACATGAGGCGGTTGGGCAGCCCGGTAAGCGCATCGTGATTGGCGATGAAGCGCAGGTTTTCCTCGGCCTGGCGCCGCAACAGGAAATGCCCGGTCTGATTGGCAATGCCGCTCGCCATCGCGAGCGCATGCGTATCGGGGCTGCGCTTGCTGCGGGAATAAAGTTCGACCACGCCGAGCGTCACGTGGCCCCGGCTCAGCGGGAAGGCGAACACCGTCCGGATGCCGCCGGCGTCGAGCCACCTGGCTTGCGGATGCCGGGCCATCGCGCTCCGGCTTGCATACCATTGCGGCGCCTGCAAGACCACGGCGCCGGCCGGCAATGCGGGGCGCTCGGCGAGCCAGGGCTGCAGCGTCTTGACGCGGGCCAGGTAGACCGGCGGCAGCTTCAGCCCCTGGCTGTCATCGCCAGGCCAGAAGGCACCGGCCTCCCAGTCCATGCCTTCGAGCAGCGTGTGGACGATCTCCTCCAGCACCTCGATCTCGCTGGTGGCGGTGGCCAGGTGCAGGGCAATCTGGTGTTCCTGCGTCCTGGCCTGCTCGGCGGACCTGCGCTGGCTGATGTCCTGCGCGGTGCCCCGCAGCACGGCGCTGTCCGCCGCCCCATGCGCGTGGCCGATCAGGTGCAGCCAGCCCCGGCGTCCGCGCCGCGACCGGTAGGGGCACTCGAACTCGAACGGCTGGCGATCCTGCAGGGCTGTCCGCATCCTTTCCCGCAGCACGGCGCGATGGCCGGCGTCGATCGCCTGGAACAGCGCTTCCGGAGTCGGCTTGTCGCCGCGCAAGCCTAGCAGGCGCGCCATCTCCTGGGAAAAGTGCGCGCTGTCCTGGTCCAGGTCGATGCGCCAGTCGCCCAGGTGGGCAATCTGCTGTGCCTCGGCAAGCGCGGCCTGGCTGTCGCGCAGGCTGTGCGTCATCTGGTCGGCCACGGCCACGGCGCGAGCGCGCGAACTCGACAACGCGTAGGCCAGCCACCCCAGCAGCACGCTGATGATCGCGCCGGAAATCACCACCAGCCCCGGCAGGTAGCGCTGCGGACCACTGATGGCCTTGGCATCGGCAGCAAATGCAATCACCCAGCGCCGTCCGCCGAAATTCCGCACCACGCTCTTGGCCAGGTCATGCTGGCCCGGGGCCGCCTGGCCGTCCGCCAGTACTGTCGCGCCATGCGCGGCACTGGCGTGGACGGCGCTGCCGCCGGCAACCCGGCTGCGTTCCCTGGCCGCCAGGCCGGTCACGCTGTCATAGAGCAGGTTGGCTGCGGAAGGCGGAACCGCAGCCTGCGCGAAGTCTCCGGCATCATGCACGCGGAACCGGATCCGGCGCAGGTTCTCATTGCTGACCAGGTCCTTCAGCAGGTCATCCACCCGGATCCCCGCGCCAACCGAGCCGACATAGGCGCGCCGGCGCGCTTCCACGGAATCCAGCTCGGGCACCTTGCGGTACACCGGCAGGCGCAGGGCGATGCCCACATGCGGGTTCTTTGCCTCGCTGAAGATCAGGCGCCCGCTGCTGACTGACTGCCCGGTATCGCGCGCGCGTTCCAGCGCGGCCAGGCGGCGTGGCTCGGCGCCCATGTCGATGCCGATCGACGCCAGGTTGAGGGCGAGCGGTTCGACATAGGTCAGCACGAAATGCCCCGGCCGCTGGCCGGGAGGGCGGACGTTGAACGTCACGCCCGCCTCGCGCAGGATCGGATCGCTGCGCTGCCGGGCGACAAAGGCGTCGATCTCGGCCGCCGGCACGTAGGGCGCGTAGTTCAGCGTCTGGAAACCGGGATAGCGCTGCGGCAGGTTCAAGCCGCTGACGAAATCGCGAAACTCGCCGCGCGAGACATGGTCGCTGGCGCCGAACAGCGCCTGCATGGTCACCAGTACATCGGTATAGAGGCGGATCCGTGTATCGATCTGCTGGATCACGTCGCCGGTATCGTTCTCAAAACGCAGGCGGACGTCCTTCTCAAGCAGGTCGGTGCAGAACGCATAGACGACAGCCGTCGTCATCAAGCCAAGCAGCAAGGTGCCCGCGGTGATGGTGCGCGACCCAAGCCGTCCAAGCGGGCGCAGCGCGCGCGCAAGCGTCTGGCGCAAGATTGTTTCCCCCCGGATGTCGATGGCAACCATGCGGCCGAACGTCCGTCACCAACGACTGATGCTAATAGTGCACTTATTGGCTGGGGTTTCTATTCGAAACCCGCGCTCTTATATGTCTTAACAATCTATAACAAGCGGGGAAAAACGGGCCCTGATTATCGCGACGTAAACACCCGACTTAAGTGGGGTTGCAGTTTTGCGAGATGCGGATCAGGACGACGGCTGCGGCACGGCGTGGCCCAGCGCCACCGCCAGCAGGAACTGCTCCTGCGATGGATCAAGCCCGAGGACGTCGTTCAGAAGCGTGTCGAAGACGCCGCCGAACGGGCGCGCGCTCAGCCCCAGCGCGGTGGCGGCAAGAATCAGGTTCTGCGACAGATGGCCGGACTCAGCCACCAGCATGCGATAGCCCCCCTCGCCATACTTGTACTCGTGCCGGGGAAAGTACCCGGTCAGGCAGATCAGCGCGGCACAGCCCGAGATCATTTCCCGTTCCGCCGGCAACATGGCTTCGATCAGGCGCTCGCGGGGCAGCGGCCGCACGCATTCCAGTTCCCCCTCATCCGGGCAGAGGTGATAGATGGCTGGGGGGAGCCCTTCCACATTGAGTATGACCGGGTAGATTTCGACCGCGTAGAGCCCTCCGCTTGACGGATAGGCGCGTAGCGTGGCGTCGCGCGAGGCTCCGCTCAGGATGCCGGTCGCGCCACAAGCGATCTGGAGCAGCGCGTCGAACGGCTGGCGGGAAACCGGCAGGCCGGTATAGGCGCGCTGCGAACGCCGGGCCCGCGTGATGGCATGGAAGGCCTCGAGCTCTGCGGGGACGGATCGCCCGAGCGTCGTTCTTGGCGCGCCAGGATAAGCGCGATGCCCACCGTCAGTTGCCAGATGCAGGACGGCATCGCGGTCCAGGCCGCCGCCGGCAAGCACACCCTTTTTTGTGAGGGTATGCAACAGCCGGCCGGCGGCCCTGCCCGAGAGGTCGATCACGCCGGCGTCGGCCAGCGCGCGCAGCAGGGCATCCCCGACGCCGCGGTCGGGAGGGGATAGCCGGTCCAGCAGCTGTGCGACAGTGTGCCCGCCGTCCATGGCGCGTAACAGGCCAGCCAGCACCGCGGCCGCACCAGCCACGGCGACTTCGCGCCGTGTGGCGCGCATCAACACGCAGCCCGGCTGTGGCTCAAATGCCGGCTCCTCGCAACGCAGGGCGAAGCGCGTGGTGCTGTCTGCGTCGGCCCAGCTGCGTGCAAAGGGAACAAGCGTCGGGCATAGGGCGCCGACGTTTGCTCCGCCGGCTGGCGTCCAGGTGGTCTGCCGCCTTTCAGGCACCCCGTCTATCAGCAGGCCAGAATCGAAGACATACGAGACCGCCGTCTCATCAAACATGGTCAACCTGAAGCCGGCGGATTCAGGCATTGGGCCAGGCGCCGGCACGGCGGCCTCTGCTGTGGCTGCTGTGGCTGCTGTGGCTGCTGTCGCTGCTGTCGCTGCTGTCGCGCCGGCGCGCCGTGTCGCGTCGTCGAGCCGGTCACGCAACACCGTCTGACCGGCTAGGTCCCGCGTTGCCTTGCAGGCGGCCAGACCGGCCTCGTAAGCTTGGCAGGCCGGCGCCGGCCGATCGAGCGCCAGCAGCGCGTCGCCCAGGTCGCGTTGCAGCATGGCCGCCAGCCCCGTGCGGCTGGCGCCCTCCGGCGCCTGTGCAAGCGTCCCAAGGGCCTGCTCAAGGAAACGGACCGACTGCTCGAGCCGATGCGCCAGCCGCAGTGAGTGCCCGAGCCGGCCGAGCACGACGGCGGCGCCGAAGGACTCTCCCTGGCCCAGCGAGGCCAGCGTGGCGAACAGTTGTGGAACACGCAGGTGCAGTCCGTGGAAGAGCAGATACTCCGCCCGCGGCGCGGATGCCGTCGCAGCGTCGCTCGCGGCGTCGGCCTGCATGCCAGCCACGTCTGCCAGGACACCAAAGGCATGCCAGATCTCGGGCGCATCCGGATCAAGTGCAACGGCAGCGTCCAGGGCATGCTGCACCAGGCGGCGGATATCCGCCGCCGGTGCCGACCCGACCAGGAGCCGTGCCAGCGCACATGTGTGCTGAAGCCGGCGCCGCGACGGGACGGCGCGCACATCGAGCTCGAGTGCCTCTCGATAGCATGCGATCGCCTCGGCTGGCCTGGCGGCGCGCGCGAGACATGCGCCCTTCTCGCCGAGGACCTGCGCTGCCCGCGCGCAATCGCCCAGCGCACGGAACGCGCTTGCCGCCTGCGCATAAGACAGGCTCGCATCGGCGTCACGCTGCAGCGATGCGTCGAACTTGCCAAGCCGATGCCAGGCCTGGGCCACAAATCCCGCATCGCCCGCGTTCCTCGCGGCGGCCAGCGCGGCTTCATAGGACTGTCTTGCCTGCTCAATGTCGCCCGAGGCGCGGAACCCGTCCCCTAGCGCGGCATGCAGCATGTAGACAAGCCGGCCAACGGCCCGCGCGGGTGCGAGCCGTTGCGCCAGCGTGAGCGCGGCGTGCAGCTGCGACATCGCCGCGTCGAAGCGTGACGCCCCAAGCAGGCACTGTCCAATCCGCTCGAGGACGACAGCGCGCTCGAAAGCGCGCGCCTGCGGCAGCCGGGCTTCGATGGCCTCGAACAATTGCCGGGCATGATCCCAGTTCTGCGCCTGCAGCATTTGCTGCGCCCGCTCGCACGCGGCCGGATACCACGCGCGGATGTCCTGGTTTTTCGATACGCTCCGACTACCGGCGCTAGCGCCCTGTGTCCCTGAACTGGCCATTGGTCTCATCCGACAGATCTCCGCGCCGACAATGTGGCAGGCAAGCCCGCCCGGAGCCCGAGCGGTCGTCCGGACGCAGCTTGCGACAGCGGGACTTTATATTACGGCGCTACGCGGATGAAATCCGAACGCTCCCGCACCTCGAGCATCGGCGGCCCCACGGTGTACCACGTCTTGTGATGCGCTGTCTGCGCATGCGCTTCGATGGCGGCCTGGTCCCGATAGACTTCGTAGTACATGATTCGGGTGGGATCTTCCGGGTCGACCAGCACGTCGAACTGCAGGCAACCCGGCTCGGTCGTTCTTGCCGCTTCGGCATTCGCGTTCAGCGCTGCCATCAGTTCCTCCACCTTGCCCGGCTTGATGCGGCAATTGACCACCAATACGACGTTTCCTTCACTCATGAATCTCTCTCCTTAGTCACCGCCGCTGATCCGCACTTCGGCTCGAACGGCGTTTGTTGTGGGTCATGGCAGCATCCCGGACCGCACACAGTGCTACGATCCTAATGCTATTATCATTATACTTATATAGACCAGCACAGCAAGCCAACTTCGCGGCAATCGACTATCGTTGCAGCGCACGAACCAACAAGGAGAGGCGATCTAGTCTCCTGTGCGCGCCAGTGATCGTTATGTTGTATAATATTTTCATTATGTTCAATGCAACAGCCGTTCGCCGCCGGCAGGAATATCCTACCCATGGAAACCAGTCATTTCAGCCGCAAGCTTCCGCTCTGGTACCAGGCTTGTGAGTCGATCCGCGCGGAGATCTACAGCCGGCTGCGTTCCAGCGAACTCCGCCTCCCGCCCGAGAGCCAACTTGCAGAAGAGCATGGCGTCAGCCTGATCACCGTCCGGCAGGCATTGACGGTACTGGAGAGCGAGGGCCTGATCACGCGGACTCGCCGCCGTGGCACCGTCATCAATCCACTCGAAGCGCAGCCAAGGAAGGAGATGAAGGTCCTGGGAACACTGGCGACAGTGTTCAATCACGACTCGGCTGCGGAACTCGACCTGCTTGAGAAGCTTCTGGTCGTCACCCCCGAGGACCTGAAAGCGACCTTCCGCGACGCGACGCACCTGACCTATATGCGCCGCCTGCGCCATGACAAGAACGGCCCGATCAACTACGCGGTCAATTACATGCTTCCCGAGTTCGGTGAGAACATCACCGAGGCGGATATGCAGAAGATGCCGATTCCGCGGATCCTGCGGGACAAGTTCAATGTCAATGTCATGCGCATCGACTACAGCGCCAGCGCAATGGAAGCCTCCGCCGATATTGCGAGCCACCTCCGGGTGCCGCCGAAAAGTGCAATCCTGAATCTGGTGGCGACGGTCTTCGATCATACGGAGCGCGTGGTCGATGTCGGGCGGATCTATTGTCCCGCGGGCAAGTTCTCCTTCGATATCTCGATCGACATGTCATAGCGGCCGCGCATGCGCGGCCGGCGCGCCCGCTCTCAGAATCTGTGCTTGATGCCGATCTCGCCGCCGAAGTGTTTCGGCCTGGCATTGCTGTCGTGCACGATGTCGGCATACAGCGAGGTGCGCTTCGATAGCGAGTAGTAGTAGGCGATACCGGTCTTTTCCATCAGCGTCCGATCAGAAGTGGTATCCCTGAGCTTGCCGTGGGAAATGTGGATCTGGCTGTTCCGGATCGGAATCGTGGCGCCCAGGATCAGGGACACGCGCCGGTTCCCCGTATCGGTCATGCCGCCGCCCATCGAGGCGCGCAGCGTAAATGCCTGCGTTTCATAGACGCCGGTGACCATGTGCCAGATGGCCCTGTCGCCGCCAGGCCGGTCGTATCCATAGGCTGCGAGGACGGAACCGGCCCGGTAGGAAACGGAGAAGGAAACCGGACGATGCGGCACCTTGTTGCCCTCGGCCTCCGCGACCTGGCCAGAGAACGTCAAGCCGTCGACATCAAACTGATAGTTAACGGATTTGTCGTTGTATACTCTACCGATGCCGCCGGTGCTGATCAGGAACATCGACATCAACGTGCTGTTGTAGAGCGGGTCCGCGGGAATCTGCACGTTCCAGCTCGCTGGCGTGTATTCCCGCCCGACCCAGAACCGCCCGAACCGGCCGAGAATGCCCACCATCGAGCGGTCATTGAACAGCCGGGTCGGATCCCGCATGGCACCCGTGTCCCCGGCAAAGCGGTTCTCCACATTGAAGAAGGCCTGCATGCCGCCCCCCAGGTCCTCGGTGCCCCGCAGACCAAAGCGGTTGCCCGATCCGTTCTGCATTGCCCAGGCGCCCTTGCCCGGGTTCTTTGCGATCGCAATATCGATCACGCCATACAACGTCAGCGATTGTCCCCACGCGGTACTGCAGAGGACGAAAAGCAGGAAAGAGACTAACAATTTCATCGGACCACGCTCCCCCATCTGTTGCCTTTGGCACTTCAGGCATATTTATTAAGAATATTTATAAATCTATTGGGCGGGACAGCCTCCTCGCTACACCGCCGGGTGGTCCCTCACATCATGTCTTCAAAGGAATTGATGGACATCTGCGTGCCGCGCAGAACACCGCCGGCGTCGAACTGGAAATGAAATACCGCGATCTGCGTCACATACTGGAAGCGGTAGGACCAGATTTCACGCTTCTGCAGCGCGTAGTACTGGATCGGCAAGCGGGGCTTGCCGAAACGCGCCACCACATCCTGCTTGGCCCACGCGCCCGGCCTGGCCTGCTGCAGCCCCTCCATCGTCAGCATCTGGCGATAGTCGACCAGAGCGCCATCCGTATCGAAATCCGCGGCATAGACGAAGAGTCCGAGCGGCTGGCCCGAGTACAGCCAGCGGCTGCGCCCGTCATGCAGCCGAACCTTGTCGGTGGGTTCTCCTATCCTGGCCTGCAGCGTCTGCGCGGAAATGCCGCGCACCTCCTGCAGTTCAACCATGGTCGGCGCAGCGGCGCAACCGGCCAATGCAAGCGCGGCACCGGCACTTGCCAGAAAACCGCCGAGCGCACTCAATCGGTCTATTTCCTTTTTCATCAGCGATTCCCAGAGGGGTGAGGAATCCCCGGGATGAATCCACGGGGCAAATGGGGAACAGGAATTCCCGCAGACAGAGGCTGACGGCGCAGGCCCTGCCTGCGCCGCTGATGCCGTCAGGCGCCCAACCTACGGCCTGAGCACGTAAGCCGGCGCGGTGGCGTTCTGCCCGATATAGGAAGTCGATCCCAGGAAATTGGGCCGATACGGTTCGGCATGGCTGTTCAGGCCCGCCGGCAGGGTGCCGACCAGCGCCGGGCCGTTGATGCGCGCCAGCACGCGATCCCTCGCCCGGGTCACGTCCCTGAGCAGCTTCTGCACGTCCCAGCCGACCAGTTTCCTATCGCGGTACACGATCTTTCCGGCAATGACCACGTCGCGCACGTTGCGCGACTCCATCAGCGTGACCACGGTGCCGGGAACGTTGTTCATGGGCGCGGTGTTGAGCGTATTGGCGTCGAGCACGACGATGTCGGCCTCTTTTCCCGGTGTCAGCGTGCCGACCTTGTGAAGCAGTCCTGAGCCCGCGGCGCCGGCAATGGTCATCATCTCGATCACTTGCCGGCTGGTCACCAGCTGCGGCGCCTTCAGCCCCTGCGGGTCGCTCAGCGGGAACACCAGCTCGTTCGCCAATGCCCGTTGCAGCGTGAATGCGGAACGCATCATCGAGAACGGGTTGGTCGTCATGTTGGTTTCCGTGTCCGGGCTCAGGCTGGGCAGGATGCCGTAGTTCAGCGCAAGCTGGAACGGCGGCATGCCGTGGCGCATCTGCATTTCCACCAGCGGCGAGATCGAAACGTGCGCGCCCCGGTCGGCAACCAATTGCCAGGCGCGCGACCTGACGTTATCCACGCCGATCTGGGCGACCGGCTCGTCCTGCCACAGCGTGCAGTGAACCAGCGTGACATCGGACCAGTCGGCGCCGTTGCGCGGATCCTGCGCAATGCCCTCGACGACTGCGCCGTGCGCCGCGTGGTTGTTGATCCAGGCGCCGAACTCCCGCGCGAGTTGCCAGCCCGTGTAGTTCTGCTTCTCGCGCGTGCGCGGATCGACCACCGGGTGCCAGTCCAGCATCGCGCCCAGCGTCACCAGCTGGTCCTTCGAGTTGAAGTACGTCTTGGCCAGCCGGCCCAGCCCGAATGACGTATCGCCGCTGCGGCCGGGGTATTCATAGGACTGCTCCGGGAACTGCGCCGAGCGGTCATTGCCCCATCCGTAAGCGTAGACCGCGCGTTGGCCCGAATCGAAGAGCGCCTGGATCATTGCGTCGGTATGGTCCGGCGTGTGCGATGACTGCGAGGTATCCGTGATCGTGGTGACGCCCTGGGTGATCTGGCTGAGGGACGACACCAGCTCGGCGATGTAGCAGTCCTCCGGGTCCATGGGCGGGCGCCCGAGATCCCAGATGGGCGGCTGGCCCGGAACGGGCGGATTCGGCATGAATCCCGGCGTCCAGACCTCCTGGATGGTGGTGGTATAGAACTCGCCCGGCCATTTGGCGACCGGCTGCTGGCTATTGGCCGGTATGGCGCGGATATGGATGCCATCGGACAACGCACTGCGCATCAGCGTCTGGTACTGATGCTGGTGCGTGCTGATGAAGCCGGGCATCACGATGGTTCCGCTGCAATCGATGACCTGCGCGTCGGTCGCTTCCAGATGCGGGGCAATGGCCACGATCTTCTTGCCCTCGACCAGGACATCCGCCTGTTCGAAGTCTCCTACCTTCTCGTCAAGCGTGAGGACCGTGCCGCCTTTCAGCAGCAGGCGCACGCCGCGGTTCCCGCCGACTTCCGGGCTCCGATACGCCTGGCTGTATGCGCTGCGAGCCGATGCCTCGCTGACCGCGTTGTCGGCTCGATTCTCCTGCCCTGCTGCATCCGCCGGCGGCCATTTACCGACTCGCCCGGATTCGCCTTGCTCATTCATGCTCCGACTCCAGATATGAAGGAAATATTTCCCTGTGGCTGGCGCCTGGACCTGGCGCCATGCCTGCATGCGACTGACGCCTGGCTAGGCTGCAGGCCCAATGCGCAGGTCAATGCTGGCGACGCCTGCGACCACGCCGTGCAGGCTGTCGCCGGCACGCACCGGCCCGACGCCGTGGGGCGTTCCCGTATAGATCAGGTCGCCCGGCCCGAGGCGATAGTATTTGGAGAGATCGGATACCAGCTCCGCCACGTTCCAGATAAACATCGAGATATCGCTGTCCTGCTTCGTCTCGCCATTCACCGAGACCGCGATCCTGCCGCTTTGCGGGTGACCGATTTCCGAAACCGGCACGATCTCCGAGACGATCGCGGACTCCTCGAAATCCTTGCCCACCTCCCACGGCCGGCCCTTGTCGCGCGCGGCGAGCTGCAGGTCGCGCCGCGTCATGTCGAGCCCGCATGCGTATCCGAACACGCAGTCCCAGGCCTCGGCGGGCGACACCCTGAACGCAGGCTTTCCGATCGCGGCAACCAGTTCGATCTCGTGGTGATAGTTGGCAGTGGCCGGCGGATACGGAACGACCGAGTCCGTGTGCGTGATGGCGAAGGGACTCTTGGTGAAATAGAAGGGCGGCTCAGGCGAGACTTCCCTGCCCATCTCCCTGGCATGGTCGGCATAGTTCAGCGCGACGCAGAAGATGCGGCGCACATGGTAAGGCTGGGCGCTGCCACGAATGGGCACACGCGGCAGCACCAGGCTTTGCGGGTCGAATTCAAGTGAGGTGTTCATGTTCGGCTTGATAGTGGTGTTAAGCGGCGGCTCAGGGGACGACGCGATTCAGCAGTGCCTCGGAAGGCTCCCCGCCCCACGGCGAGACAAAGCCCTGGGCGATGTCAACGCGCTTGCGTCCCGAGCTTGCGTTCAGCAGGTCGCCATGCGCGTAGTGTTCGTGAACCATCCCCCAGGGGCCGCCCCAGTAGTCGAACACCTGGTTTCCGAGCAGGTGGCGTCCAACGCCATAAAGCGGCTCGTACCTTCCCTTCGCTTGCAGGTGCTCGTGGCCGGTGAAGACGTCGTCGAGGTCAACCACCTCGAAGGCGAGATGGTTCAGGCCCGCGGTGGCATTGCTGAAGAACATCGCCACGTGGTGGTCGACGAACTCGTCGCCGCAGTCGCAGCGGTTGAACGACCCCAGCACGTTGTCCGGGCTGCCCTCGTACACCTCCTCTGACGGCAGCAGGCCCAGCACATGCCAGTACCATTCCAGCGTCTCCTGCAACCGGGGGGTGAAGATGACGGCATGGCCGAAGCTCCTGACCCGGGCGGGCCCCATGTGGATCCGGTCCAGTACGCCGACCGTCCGGCCTTGCTCCGGATGGCGATGCGTAATCGGAAGCTCAGGCAGCGGCGCGATGCCGTGGACGACTTCGATCAGGTAGCCGTCGGGGTCGCGCAGGCGCACGCGCTTGCCGCCACCGGGCGCGTCGATCGGCTCCACCGCGGAGGCGCCAGGCACCCGCGTCAGCTTCTCCAGGTCTGCCTCGCTGCCCGCGCGGTAGGCCATGCCCAGGAAGGCAGGGCTGCCCTTTTCCGTCACATGGATGTATTGCGCGGGCCCGGTGCCGCGCATGTACAACGTATTCTCGTTGCGCGCGACGCGCACCATGCCGAAATCGAGCAGGAATGCCTCCATCCTGTCCAGATCCGGTGCGCGCAGCCGCCCGTATGCAACGCCGGTTGCCTTGATGATGCTCATCATGTCTCCAGGTATTGGCTGGCCGCTCGTGGGCGGCCGAGCCTTGTGCCGATTGTTGCTAAGCCGCCTCGGTCTCGGCTTCGAGCGTGCTGAAATTGCCCGGCGAAATGACCTCGAGGCATTCGAAATCGGCCGACCAGTCCAGCGCGCCGTGCGTCAGGCCGCCAGGCTGGTACATGCAGTCGCCGGCCTTGAGCGTGACTTCGCCGTGGCCCTCGTGCCAGAGCTTCATCCATCCCTTGAGCATGTAGACGACCTGCAGGTCTACGATGTGCCGGTGACCGCCGATGGGCGACTCCATCGACGCGGTGGCACGAATCAGGTGCACCAGGTAGCGGCCGCTGGTCGCCTTGCGCATGCCGAGATCGCAATACTCGAAGAAGCCCCGCCTTCCATCGCTTTCCCAGTTCAGATCCTCGCCTCTGAGGATCGTCAGTTTCTCCACGTCTTCCATCATGTCTCCTTGTCCAGTTTCCAGAAGATTTGCGCCCGTGCGGGTTGCCGTGCCGGACCCGCAGCCCGCCCGGCGCTATGCCACCGGATTGGCCAGCGTGCCAAGTCCGGCGATCTCGATTTCGATGCGGTCCCCTCGCTTGAGATAGACCGGCGGCGTGCGGCCGGCGCCAACGCCTTCCGGGGTGCCGGTGCTGAAAATGTCGCCCGGCTGGAACCGGTACCATTTCGAGAAATACGAGATAAGCCTGGGAATCCGGCAGATGAGATCGCTGGTGCCGCTGTCCTGCATGACCTTGCCGTTCACGCGCGTGGTGATCGCCAGGTCGTGGGGATCCGCGATCTCGTCAGCGGTAGTCAGGACTGGACCGCATGGCGAAAAGCTGGGCAGGTTCTTGCCGAGGATGTTCCGGTCCCATGCGCGGATGGACTGGAAGCGCTCGGTCGAGGAGAACACCTCGGCTACCCAGTTGCGCGCCGACACGTCGTTGACGATGGTGTAGCCGGCGACATACTGCATCGCCGACGCTTCGTCGACGTTATGGCAGGTCCGTCCGAACACGAAGGCGAACTCGCCTTCGAAGTCGACCTGGTCCGGAAACTGCGGCGGAATCAGGATTGGCTTCTCGTGGCCCGTCAATGTGTCGGCAGGCTTGATGAAGGCGGTAGGATTTTCCGGCAGCGGCACGTCCGGATACTCGCGCATATGGCGACCGTAGTTGCCGGACGCCGCCAACAACAAACGCGGCTCCGGGATCGGGGCCAGCAGCGGCGTGCCATGGAACGACACCAGTGCCCCAGTTTCGCTGAGCTGGGCACTCGCGTGGTCGCTCATTTCCTCGACGGCACGCCGGCACTGATCGGCCAGCGCCAGTGCGGGAGCGCCGCCTTCGAGAATGCCGCGCACATCCGCAGGGATAAGCCTCGCCACACCAAGATGCCGGCGCAGCAAGATCAGGTCGAGGATATTCCCGTCGCTCATCAGCAGGCCGGGATGGCCCTTTTCCCCACAGTCGATAGTCACGAATTTCATCTTGCCGTCTCCTTATGCCTGCGCCTTGCCAGTCGGTATGGACGCCCACCCAACCATCTGCCAGCCGAAGGAAGCCAACACCCATACGCTCTGGAAGAGGCTGTCGATCAGCCGCTTCTCGCCACTGGACATGCCCTGGATCGCAATGTGGCCATGAACCACCGCGGTATCCCCGTACACCTGGACCGCTGCCGCCGTGCGCTTGATGTCGAGGTACTTCACCGCCCCGCTCGCGATGGAGGCGAGGTATTGCTGCTTGTCGTCCTGCCTCGCGCTGCCGTGGATGTAGACCAGGTCGCCGCCCAGCAGGCGGTCCAGGCCTGCCATGTCACCGCCGATCATCGCGGCATGCCGCTGGTCGTCGGCATTGAGGACCGAGGTGATCTTGCTTTTGGTTTCGTCTTTCATATCGATTCTTCCAGGCCATCGGATGAAGGCTGACATCCGATGGCTATTTTTTGCTTATATCAATAGATTTAATGTGCGGACCATGGCCGCCGGTTATCGCGTCATTGCGCCATGGAATCCGCCACCGATCCGCCTGTCTTCGGATCCTTCAACGCGCGGCTGCCGGCGCCTGACTGGCCGGGGGCATGGGCAGGAATCAGCCAGATGGCGAGCGCAGAGATCGAGCAGATGGCAGCCATCACCATCAGCGGCGCCGTCAGGCTTCCGGTCCGCTCCTGGCCGATCCCCATCAGGTAAGGCCCGATGAAGGAACCGAACGACGCAACCGTGTTGACCAGGGCCAACCCGCACGCGGCGCTCTGCCCGACCAGCAGCGTGGACGCCAGCGCCCAGGCGGGCGGAAAGCACGCGAACAGGAAGGCGCAGGCAACGCTGAGACCGGCTATGGTGACGTAGATGTTGGTGCTTGCCTGGACGCTGATCACGAAGCCCAGCGCTCCCAGGAGGACTGCGAAACAGAAATGTCCGCGACGCTCCTGGAAATAGTCGGACGAGTAGCCGAGCAGCAGCGTCACCAGCACGGTGCCAATCCAGGGAATGGAGGCGATCAGGCCGATGTTGCGGAAGCCGCTGACGCCGGCCGACTGCACCATCGTGGGCAGCCAGAAGACGATGCCGTACAGGCCGAGATAGCCGCCCGCCATGATTGCGCCGAGTGCCCACGCGCGCCAGTCCTTGAACGCCAGGAACCAGCCGCCCGACTCATGCCTGGAGGCACGATCCCTTGCGATTGCGTCGAGGACGACGCGCTTCTCATGTGGGCTGAGCCACTTTGCGTCCTGGGGCTTGTCCGCGACCAGCAGGAAGAACACGAAGCCCATCAGGATCGCCGGGATGCCCATGACCACAAACAGCCATTGCCACCCGGCCAGCCCGGCCGTGCCGGACATCGACTCCAGGATCCAGCCGGACAACGGGCCAATGAACAGGTTGCTGATCGGGAACACCAGCAGCAGCAATGCCATGACCCGGCCAAAGCGCGCCCGCGGGAACCAGCCGGACAGGTAATAGACGATGCCGGGGTAGAAGCCAGCCTCCATGAGGCCCAGCAGGAACCGGGCCATATAGAACTGCTCCGGCGTGCGCACCAGGATCGTCCCGACCGTGACGATGCCCCAGCTCACCATGATCCTGGCAATCCATTTCTTCGCACCCACGCGCGCCAGGATGACGTTGCTCGGCACTTCGAACAGCAGGTAGCCGAGCGAGAAGATCCCGGCCCCAAAACCGTAGGCCGCGGCTGACAGGCCGAAGGCCTCGGTGATCTGCAACTTGGCGAAGCCGACAATGAAACGGTCGAACAGCGCAATCATCGAACAAATGAACAGCAGCGGCAGGATGCCTCGCGTCACGCGCCGAAATACCTTGTCCTCTTCTTCCTTGCCGATCTCCGCCGGCAAGCTTGTCCTGATAGTCGAATCAGAATTGATCATGGTGAACCCTTCTCTTTCTGGATGAGCCAGCCCTTGCCGGGACGCCGGCAAGGGACGGTGAATCGCGTGGCAAGACCCAAAGACCGGCATGCCAGCCCGGGACAGCCTCCGCCTCAGGGCGCGACGCGCTCGTAGATCGCCAGGTCGTGCTCGGCGAACAACGGGATGCCTTCCTGCAGGAATCTCTTGAAATGCGGCGTCTGCTGATGCGCCTGCAGCGCCGCCAGATCCCGGTAGACTTCGTAGACGACAATGCGCTCGTCGCCGTCCTCGGCGGTCGTCACATCGAACTGCAGGCAACCTGCTTCGGTCTGCAGTGCCGCCATGCGGTTCTTCTCCAGCTCATCCAGCAGTTGCTGCCGCTTGCCGGCCTGCGCCTGGCAGGCCACCACCACCACTTGCTTTCTCTCGCTCATCAGTCTCCCCTCTTGCTTGTTGTGTATTGCTTCGCTGCGCCGGGCGGGCGGCCTGTCGCGTGCCGGCCGAACCGCCTCAGCCGCGCCCGGTCACGGTGCCGTGCGTGACAGCCGCACCGGCTGCCGCACTTCGAGAAGCGGTGCGCCTTCGGTCACCCATCGCTTGTGGTGAGCGGTCTGCGCGTGTGAATCGATCGCCGCCTGGTCCCGGTAGACCTCGTAGTACATGATCTTGGTCGGATCGTCCTTGTCGACGCTGACGTCGAAATGCAGGCAGCCCGGCTCCGCGCGGGAGGCTTCCGCATTCGCCAGCAACTCCGCCATCAGTTCCTTCACCTTGTCGCTCCGGATCCGGCAGCTCACTGCCAGGACCACGTTCCTTTCGCTCATCGCTTCTTCCCCTTCAGTAGATTGATCTGCTCGCAGACCGTACTGCCTGGCGCAGGCGCGGCCAGGCACGAACATCCATCACGCGGACGTAAACGCTTGCGGCACAGAGGCCCAGGCCGCCATTTGCCATTGCTTGTCCGACCTGACCCAGACGCTCTGGAACAGGCCGGTCATGCCCTTGCGGCTGCCCTCGCGCAACACACTGAGTGAAAGCTGTCCGTGCATGACGGCGGTCGGCCCATAGACCTGCACGACTGCCTCCGACCGCTTCAGCTCGACGTATTTGACGAGGCCGCTCGATACCGCCTTGAGATAGGCAGCCTTGTCTTCCGTACGCGCAGTCGCATGCGTGTAGACCAGGGAATCCGCAAGCAACGCATCCAGCGCGGCCACGTCGCCGGCCAGCATGGCCGCATATCGCGCGTCATCCGCCGCCATCACCGCCGCAATGTCGGCGCTCAGCTTCTCGTTCATCTCCACCACCTTTTCGAGTTTTCAGGGTTGCCCCGGACAATCTTCGGAGCCTCAAAACTAATGATAATATTTATATACTCTTATGAGACAAGATCAATCAGGGATTCCCCGCGCGACCCGGTCTTGGGCGGCACGAGCCTCACATCTTCGCCTCGCCCGGCAACTGAAATTCGACGGCCAGCGCTCGCGAATCAACAACTTCGAAACAGCCACCTCGTCAATTCTCATGGATATCAAGCAACTCCGTGCATTGCTGGCCGTCGCAGAGACCGGCAGCACGACCAAGGCGGCGGAACGCCTGCACATCGTCCAGCCCGCCGTCTCCCGCCACATCCGGCTTCTCGAGGAGGAGCTGGGCGTCGAACTGTTCGAGCGCGAACGGCACGGCATGCTGCTGACCGATGCCGGCAAGACCCTCGCGGAGTACGGCCGGCGTGCGCTGCGCGAACTGGATCGCGCCAGGGCCGAGATCCAGCCCGCCGCGGGCCTGGTCTCAGGCACGGCGGACATTGGCCTCCTTCCCAGTTGCGGCGAACTCCTGGCGCCGGAGCTGGTTGCCACGCTAAGGGACCGGCATCCGCAGCTGGGCGTCCGCCTGACGGTAGGCTATGCCGGGCATTTGCGGCAGTGGCTCGAGTCGGGCGAGGTGGATGCCGCGCTGATGTATGACGACAAGTCGGTCACGGGCCTGCAGGTGCAGGCCCTGCTCGACGAGCAGCTGTACCTGGTGGGGCGGCCAGGCACGCTGCCACAGGCCGGGCCGCTTTCCGTCATGGACCTGGAGGGACTGGCGCTGGTGCTGCCGAATCCGCCGCATGGCCTTCGCAATGTGGTGGAGCATGCTTATGCCGTTTCCGGTATTGACCTCGTTATTGCCGCCGAAACCAATTCGCTCAGCGTGCAGAAGTCGCTGGTAGCGAAAGGCTTCGCCCATACCATCCTGCCAAGTTCCGCCATCTCCGACGACCTGGCGCGTGGCACCCTGGCCGCCGCGCCCATTGCCTCGCCGGCCCTGTCTCGCCGCATCCTTCTTGCGCGGCTTGCCACGCGCACCCAATCCACCGCCGCCTCCTGTGCGACCGCCGCGCTCGTGTCGCTGATGAAGCGCCTGGTGCAGGACGGCATCTGGCGCGGTGCGACATGGATCGGCGCGTAAAAAAAATCGCCATGGCATCGCGGCTGCTCACGGGGTGCCAGCGGATCGCGAACGGATTGGCCGGCGGCGCCTCCGTAATGATCCAGACACTCCTGGCCTGCCTGGCAAGAGGTTCGGACCTGGATTTGTCATCGAAAAATGCAAGGCATTCGCTTCGGTGGATCAGTGGTCATGATGTTAGAACTGATACTCATCGAAGGTGAAATTCAACTTGCTGATCTGAAGGATCAGTTAACGTGATACCGGGCGCCGCGACGCAATCCGGTATGTCAGGGACGATTTGGCAAGAAGGCCGGATCGCCGCACCAGGACAGCGCGGTTCAGCGCTTGGATGTCGTCGTCGGACCAGCCGCGGCCAATGCCTTCAGCTCGCGGGTGTTGAAGAAGTGCTCGCGCACACAGGCGCCGTCCCTCGACGTGGAGGTCTGGTGGTCGGCGTCGATGCATTCCATCGTCCGCCGCGCCAGGATGCCGGCCTTGTCGCCATTCACCGCATGATCCATGCCCCGCATCACGCCAGGCGCGCCCGGGCATCAAGCCGGATCCAGGACGTCCGACCTCGGCTGGAACCGGTGGATATGAATCGTCTGCCAGACGCCGGCCTGATAGAACGGATCGGACCGGTTAAAGGCGATCACGGCCTCCTTGCTCCTTGCCCGGACCAGGAACAAGCTGCCGATCATGTGCTCGCCGCCGTCGGACATCAGCGGGCCGCGCAGCACGCATTCGACAGGCGCCGCGGCCAGGTAGGCACGGTGCGCGTCATGGCTTGCCAGCCGGCGCGGCAGCGCGTCGGCATGGTCCAGGCAATGGATGATGAAGTACGTGTCGTCCGGGTCCATCGGTGCTGCTCCACATGCTGCCATCAGGAGGCTCCTGGCACGGGCGGCGCGCTCGCGGCCGGCATCGGCGTCGAGGCCCAGGCCAGCATCTGCCATGCGCCCTGATGGCGCCTCCACACGCTGAGAAAGCGGTTGTCGAGCGTGCGCTCCGCCCCGTCCACCACGGCCCTGAGCAGGGCCTTGCCCTGCATCACGGCCAGGTCGCCGTAGATCGCCTGCCCCACCTCCGCCAGGCTCGCATGCAGGTAGCGCACCCGCCCGCTGCGGATCGAGCCAAGGTACTCCGCCTTGCTCTCGCGCAATGCCGAGGAGTGCGTATAGGAAAGCTCGTCAGCCAGCAGGGCATCGAGCGCAGCCAGGTCGCCGGACAGCATGGCGCGATACCGCGCCTGATCGGCTTGCGTGAGTGCGGCAAGGTCCGCGGGTTCGCCCAATGCCATCGTCGTGGTCTCCAGGTCAGCCATGAAGGTAAGCCTTCACCAGGGTCTTGTCGTTCAGCAGCGCCTGCCATTCGCCGCGCCGGACTTCATGGATCACGCGCCCCACTGACAGCACGTAGGCGCGATCCGTCATGTCCGCGGCGATCGCCACGCTTTGTTCGACCAGCAAGATGCTCAGCCCACGCGCGCGCAGCTGGTTCAGCACCGCCAGAATCTCCTTGACGATGCGGGGCGCCAGGCCGGTGGTGAGTTCATCCATGATCAGGAGGTCGGGCTGGAGCAACAGTGCGCGCGCGATCGCCACCATCTGCTGCTGCCCGCCGGACAGCAGCCCGACCGCGCTGTCGGCACGTTCGCGCAGCAGCGCAAACAGATCGCATACATCGTCATAGGTGTAGCGCAGCGCGCCGCCGCGGGCGCGCTTGCCGGCATGCTCGGCCAGGCGCAGGTTGTCGCGCACCGACAGCTCGGCGAACAGGTTGCGGTTTTCCAGCACTACGCCGATGCCATGCCTGAAGCGGCGATGCCCGGGGACATGGCCGATCTCCGCCCCGTCCTTGACGATGCTGCCGGCCATCGGCCGGATCAGGCCGGCCAGCGTGCGCACCAGCGCGGTCTTGCCGGCGCCGTTGGCGCCCACCACCGCCACCGCCTCGCCCGGCGCGACCGTCATGTCGACATCGTGCAGCACCGGCACCGCGCCGTAACCGGCGCGCAGGCCTTTCACGTTCAGCATGGTCAGACTCCCAGATAGGCTTCACGCACGCGCGGATCGGCCTGCACCTCGTGCAGCGCCCCGCTGGCGATGATTTCACCGTAATAGAGGACATGGGCCGTGCCGCAGATCGTCATCAGCCCCATGTCGTGCGAGACCAGCAGGATGGTCATGCCCTCCTGGTGCAGGCGCACGATCCATGCGCGCAGCAGTTCGATCTCTTCGCTGTTCAGCCCCGACGACGGCTCGTCCAGCAACAGCAGTCCCGGATTGCCGATACAGGCACGCGCCAGTTCGACGATGCGCCGCTGGCCGGCCGGGAGGGTGCCGGCCCGGAGCTGCAGCAAGCGCTCCAGCCCGAATTTCCCGGCACATGCCAGCGCCGCATCGTGCATGGCCGCCAGCTCGCGGCGCGACGCCGGCGTGCGCAGCATCGCCTGCAGCACGCCCGCGTGGGTGGCCTTGTGGCAGCCTGCCATCAGGTTCTCGAGCACGGTCATGTGCTCGAACACCTGCGGCGTCTGGAAGGTGCGCACCAGGCCGGCGCGGCTGCGCTGCTGGACGGTGTCGGCGGTGATGTCCCGCCCCGCGAGCGACACCTTGCCCCCCTTCGGGCGCAGGAAGCCGGAGACGATATTGAAGCAGGTGGTCTTGCCGCTGCCGTTCGGGCCGATCAGGCCGACGATATGGCCGGCCGGCACGTCGAAGCTGACATTGCGCAGCACCTCCAGCCCGCCGAAGCTGTGCGCGACCGCGTCGAGGCGCAGCAATGCCTGCGCCGGGCGCACGGCTTGTGGCGCCGTGCCAAAAGCAGGAACGGGATGGTTCATCTTGCCTCCTTCAGTCCAAGCATGCGCTGCAGCGCACCAGCGATGCCGCCCATCATCCCGCCGGGCATCAGCGTGACCACCAGCACCAGCACCGTGCCGAACAGCACCTGGTGGAAATCCCCCAGCCCGCTCAGCAGTTCCGGTACGAGCGAGACGAACAGCGCGCCAAGGATCACGCCATAGGTCGAGCGGGCCCCCGCCACCACCGGCACCAGCAGGAACACGATGGAACGCTCCGCCGTAAAGCTCTGCACGCTGACGAACGACACGTAGTGGGCAAACAAGGTTCCGGCCAGCGAGCCCAGCATGGCCGACAGCACGAACATCGAGGTCTTCAGCCGGTGCATGTCCACGCCCAGCACCTGCGCCGCCGGCGCGGCATCGCGCATCGCCCGCATGGCCAGGCCCGGGCGGCCCTTGACCAGGTTGTCGACCAGCCACAGCAGCACCGCGAGCAGCGGCCAGACGAAGTAGTAGTAGCGCTCCGGGGTGTCCAGCACATAGCCGAACCAGGACAGCTTGGGAATGCCGCCGATTCCCAGCGTGCCGCCGGTCAGCCAGTCCCACTCGAAGAACAGCACGTTGGCGATGCTTCCCACCGCCAGCGTCGCCAGCGCCAGGAAGAAGCCGCCCAGGCGCAGCACCGGCACGCCGATGGCCGCAGCCAGCGCGGCGCTGATGACCAGTCCGGCAGCCGCACCGGCCAACGCCGGCCAGCCCAGCGCCGTGGTGCAGTACGCCGAGGCGTATGCGCCGATGCCGTAGAACGAGGCCTGCGCCAGATTGACGATGCCGCACTGCCCCAGCAGCAGGCCCACGCCAAGGCCGCCCACGGCCAGGATGGCGGCGAAGTTGAGCAGATCGACGTGATGCCGCGACAGCAGCTGCCCGGCCGCCACCCACAGCAACACGCCAGCCAGGATGAACGCGCGTGACGGGTTCATGGTTATCCTCCCTTGCGCCCGGCCCGGCCCAGCACGCCGTTGGGCAGCAGAATCATGATGACGATCAGGATCGACAGCGCGATCACGTCGCGATAGCCAGACGGGAAACCCACCACCGCCAGCGATTCGGCCAGGCCGAGCAGCAGGCCGCCCGCCACGGCCCCGAGCGGATTGCCCAGGCCGCCGAGAATGGCCGCGGCGAAGCCCTTCAGCGTGAGGCCGATGCCCATCTGGTAGTTCATCGACAGCAGCGGCGTGACCAGCACGCCGGCGATCGCGCCGAACCCGCCGCCGAGCAGGAACGTGTACGTGCGCATGCGGCGCACGTTGATGCCGGTGGTGGTGGCGCCATCCGGATCGAGCGAGGCAGCGGTCATGGCCAGGCCCGCCAGGGTCCTGGTGTAGAACAGGCGCAGCGCACCGACCAGCAGCACCGCAATGCCGGTCAGCGCCAGCGCATGCACGGGCGTGGTGGCGCCGAACAGCTCCACCACCCCCTCCCCGCCAATCGCCGGCAGCAGGTGCGAATCCCGGCCGCCGAAGTAGAGCGCCGCGGCCGACAGCGCAAAGGCCAGGCCAATGGTCAGCAGCAGGAAGCTCTCTTCGCCGGCGCCGCGGCGCAGCATCGGCCGCACGAACAGCACGTCGATGGCCAGGCCGCTGGCGGCACCGGCGGCAATGCCGCCGGCAATCGCCAACGCATATGGCAGGCCCAGCGCCTTCAGCGCGAACACCGCCACCAGCGCGCCGATCACCGCGAACTCGCCCTGCATCGCATTGACGATGCGCGTGCCCTTGAAGATGATGGCCATGCCCACGCCGATCAGCGCGTAGACAAAGCCATTGGTGATCCCGGACAGGATCGCCTGGAATACGAGGGTGGTGGACATACCAGCTCCTTTCCCGCGACCGTCGCAGGCTATGGTTTGGCCTTGTAGGGCAGCCGCTCGAACTGGCCCTTCTGCAGCTTCGAGTACGTGAAGCCGGCCAGCGTCATGCCGCCCATATCGGGCGCGGCGAAGTCGTAGCCGCTGGTGACGCCCTGGTAAGGCCGGCGCAACGCGCTGCACAGCTTGTCGCCCGGCGCATCGGCACCGGCCGCCTTCAGGCCCGCGGCCAGGGCCATGACCGCATCCCAGCCCACCGCCGAGAAATGCTTGGGCAGCTTGCCGTACTCCTTGCGGAAGGTCTCGACAAATTCCTTCTGCCGGGGCAGCGGGTCTTCGGACACGATGAACTCGGGATGGATGATGTTGTCCGCGGCCTCGCCCATGGCCTTGACGGTCTCGTAGGTAGCCGTGCCATGCACGGAGATGATGGGAACGCCGACCTTCAGCTGGCGCACGTTGCGGAACGGCGCGGGCGAGGTCGAGATGACGATGATCGCATCCGGCGTGGCCGCCTTGATCTTGGCCGCCTGGGTGGTGACATCGGTGGCGGCGATCTCGAACTTCTCCACCTGTATGAAGCTGACGCCGTACTCGCGGTCCAGCGTCTTCAGGCTGGTCCATACCACCTGCCCGTAGCCCGAGTCATGCAGCACGCCGACGCGCTTCAAGCCGTTGTCGCGCGCATAGGCCAGCACGGCACGCGCGTTGAGCTCCTGCGACGGCGTCAGGTGGAACACACAGTGGCGTTCACGCTCCACCGCGGGCCCCAGTCCCGAGAACGAGAACAGGGGCACCTTCTGCGCCTGTGTGATGCCGCCGATTGCAACCGTCTGTGCAATGCCCGATGGCCCGACGATGGCGCGAACCTTGTGCGTATGGAGCAGCGCGTTCGCCTTGGCGACGGCGGAATCCGGGCTGGAGCCGTCGTCTTCGACAATCATTTCCAGCGGCCGCCCGCCAATGCCCCCACGGGCATTGACGACCTTCTGCGCCAGCAGCGCGCCTTCGCGCTCGGCCTGGCCCACGGCGGCAAGGCCGCCGGTGATCGAGAACAGGCCGCCGATGCGGACCGGTTCGGCGCCGGGCTTGCCCTGGGCCAGCACCGGCGGCATCGCCAGCGCCAGGGCAAGCCCGGCGGCGACGAACAGGGCGCGTGGCGCCCGGGTGATCGGGTTGTGTTTCATGTCTCCATCCTTTTTTATAGCTATCGGGTTGGCCCGATTACACTGCGCCGGGCTCGCCTGCCCACTCGAGCACATCGGCCAGCGCGGCGATGTCGAGATGGTCCTGCCGGCGCTGCTGCATCAGCGCCAGGTATTGCCGCACCAGCGACGACATCGGCAGCGCGACCGCGTTGTCGCGGGCCACCGCCAATGCCAGGTCGAGGTCCTTCACCACCAGCGAGATCGGGCCGACGGCGGCGTAGTCGCGCTGCTTGAGCTGCTCTGCCTTGGTGCGGTAGTGGGCGCTGCCGACGATGCTGTCGTTGATCGCATCGACCATCAGCGCGCGGTCCAGCCCGGCGCGCGCGCCGAATGCCAGCCCTTCGCCGATCACCGCGGTGCTCATGAACACCATCATGTTGATCATCAGCTTGATGACGCGGGCCTCGTCCGCGCCGCCCACGTAGGACTGGCGCGCGGTCAGGCACGCCAGAATGGGCTGCACCGCGTCGAAGGCCGGCCGCGGCCCGGACACGAAGCAGCTCAGCTGCGCGCTGGCCGCCAGCGATACCGTGCCCGACACCGGCGCGCGCAGAAAAGCGGCGCCGCGCTGCACGAGCGCGGCGGCCACCTCGGCCGAGGCGTCGGGCGAGACCGTGCTCATGTCGACAAAGACCTTGTCCGCCGTTGCGGCCCCGGCAACGCCGCCAGGGGCCAGGAACAGGTCGCGCAGCCCGCCATCGTCGAAGATCGTCGAGAACACCACATCGGATTCCGCCACCAGTGCCTGCGCGGACGGCGCCACCGCGGCCCCGGCAGCGGCCACCGCCTCGCACTGCGCCGGCACACGGTCGAAGACCTTGAGCAGGTAGCCGGCTTTCAGCAGGTTCAGGCACATCGGCCGGCCCATGGCGCCAACGCCGATCCATCCAAGCCGCGGTGATTGCACCGTGTGTGCGTTGCTTGTGTTGGTCATGGCCCGCCCCCTACTCGACCCTGACGCCGGACAGCTCGACCAGCTTGCGGGTCTGGCGGGTCTGCGTCTCGATGTACTGCGAGAACTGCGCCGGGCTCAGCTTCATCGGCACCATCCCCTGCGCGGCGAAGTGCTTCTCGACGAAGTCCTTGTCGTCCAGGATCTCGCGGATGGTGGCATTCAGCTTGTCGACCACTGCGCGCGGCACCTTGGCCGGGGCCAGCACGCCGTAGACGGCCGAGATATCCATGTCCTTGTAGCCGGCTTCGGCAAAGGTCGGCACCTGCGGCAGCGCGCGCGTGCGCTTGTCGCCGCTGACGGCGAGCACCTTGAGCTTCTTTGCCGCAACAAAGCTCTGGATCGTCGGCAGCGCCGGGAAGGTCATCAGGATCTGGCCGCCGACGACGTCTGCCACCGCCGGCGCCGAGCCCTTGTACGGCACGTGGACCAGGTCGGTGCCGGCCAGCTTGTTGAACAGCGCGCCCATCAGGTGCGGCTGGCTGCCGCTGCCGAACGAGCCGTAGCTGAGGGCTTGCGGGCGGCCCTTGGCATACGCGGCCAGGTCCTTGACGCTGTCCACCGGCAGGCTGCCCGAGACGGCCATGACCAGCGGCACGTAGCCGATCGTTGCCACCGGGGCAAAGTCGCGCGCGACGTTGTACGACACCGACGGCAGCACCACCGGGTTGAGCACGAAGGTGGCATCGTTGGTGAGCAGCAGCGTGTAGCCGTCGGGCTGCGCCTTGGCCACCGCGTCGGCGCCGATCACGGTATTGGCACCGCTCTTGTTTTCCACCACCACCGGCTGGCCCAGCTTCTCAGACATGCGCTGCGCCAGTTGCCTGGCGATGATGTCGGTGGTTCCGCCCGGTGCGTAAGGCACCACCATGCGGATCGGCTGCGTGGGATAGGTCTGCGCCAGTGCGGCGCCCGTGCCTGCCAGGCAGGCCAGGCCGAAGGCTGCGGCACGCAGCGCGTGAATCGTATGAAATTGCCAGGACATAAGGTCTCCATCCATTGTCTGTGTCGACGGTGCCGGCTCGGACGGCCGGCTGCCGTCAGGGGATCATTCAGTCAAAGAGCCAGGGCTCCAATTGCCGCCGCGCCTGTTCGTAATCCCGGATCTGCCCGGCATGGCGCAGCGCCAGCGCGATATCGTCCAGGCCGTTCAGCAGGCAGTGCTGCTTGAACGGATCCAGCGTGAAGGCAATGGCCTCACCCGACGGCGTCACCACCTGCAGCGCGGCGAGGTCCACCTGCAGCCGGTAGCCCGGCGTGGCCGCGATCTCGGCGAACAGGCGCTCGACCACGTCCGGCGCCGCGACGATCGGCAGCAGGCCGTTCTTCAGGCAGTTGTTGTAGAAGATGTCAGCAAAGCTGGGCGCGATCAGCGCGCGCAGGCCGAAGTCCTCCAGCGCCCACGGCGCATGTTCGCGCGATGAGCCGCAACCGAAGTTCTCGCGCGCCAGCAGGATCGAGGCGCCGCGGTAGCGCGGCTGGTTCAGCACGAAATCCGGGTTGAGGGGCCGGCTGCTGCAGTCCTGTCCGGGCTCGCCGTGGTCGAGGTAGCGCCAGTCGTCGAACAGGTAGGGGCCGAAGCCGCTGCGCCGGATCGACTTCAGGAACTGCTTCGGCAGGATGGCGTCGGTATCGACATTGGCTCGGTCCAGCGGCGCCACCAGGCCGTCCAGCGTGGTAAAGGCTCTCATTGCTCGGTTTCCTCCGGTGGTCTACAGCGAGCGCACATCGATGAAGTGGCCCGCCACCGCGGCCGCGGCCGCCATCTGCGGGCTGACCAGGTGGGTGCGCCCGCCCGGCCCCTGCCTGCCTTCGAAGTTGCGGTTAGAAGTGGAAGCGCAGCGCTCGCCGGCCGCCAGGCGGTCATCGTTCATGCCCAGGCACATCGAACAGCCCGGTTCGCGCCATTCGAAGCCGGCGGCGATGAACACCTGGTCCAGCCCCTCGGCCTCGGCCTGCGACTTGACCAGCCCGGAGCCCGGCACCACCAGCGCCTGCCTGATGCGCGGCGAGACATGGCGCCCGCGCAGCACCGCCGCCGCGGCGCGCAGGTCTTCCAGGCGCGCATTGGTGCATGAGCCGATGAATACCTTGTCCAGCGCGACCGCCTCGATCGGCGTATTCGGCAGCAGGCCCATGTAGTCCAGCGCCTGCTCGATGCTCTTGCGCCGCACCGGGTCGCGCTCGTCGCGCGGATCGGGAATGCGCTCGCCGACGGCCACCACCATTTCCGGCGAGGTGCCCCAGGTCACATGCGGGCGGATCGCGGTGGCATCCAGCTCCACCACGGCATCGAAGGCGGCGCCCGGATCGCTGCGCAGCGTGCGCCAGTAGCCGGTGGCGGCGTCCCACATCGCACCGGCCGGTGCCTGCGGGCGACCGTCCAGGTAGGCCAGCGTGGTTTCATCCACCGCCACCATGCCGGCGCGCGCGCCCGCTTCGATCGCCATGTTGCACACGGTCATGCGCGCCTCCATGCTGAGGCCGCGGATCGTGCTGCCGGCAAACTCGATCACGTGACCGGTGGCGCCGGCGGTGCCGATGCGGCCGATCAGCGCCAGCGCGATGTCCTTGGCGGACACGCCACGGGGCAGCTCGCCCTCCACCCGCACCAGCATCGACCTGGGCTTCTTCATCCACAGGCATTGCGCAGCCAGCACCTGCTCGACTTCAGAGGTGCCGATGCCGAAAGCGAATGCCGCGAACGCGCCGTGCGTGGACGTGTGCGAGTCGCCGCAGGCAATGCTCATGCCGGGCAAGGTGGCGCCGCGCTCCGGACCGACCACGTGCAGGATGCCCTGGCGCGGATCGTCCATGCCGAAGTTGACGATGCCGGTGTCTGCGCAGTTCTGGTCCAGGGCCTCGACCTGCGCGCGGCTGACGGGATCGGCAATGCCCAGCTTGCGCGCGGTGGTCGGCACGTTGTGGTCGGCCGTTGCCAGCACGGAAGCGGCGCGCCACACCTTGCGCGCGTTCAGGCGCAGGCCTTCGAAGGCCTGCGGGCTGGTCACCTCGTTGACCAGGTGGCGGTCGATATAGATCAGCGCGGGTCCGTCCGGCTCCTGGTGGATCACGTGGCTGGCCCAGAGCTTGTCGAGCAGGCTCGCCGGGCGGTCGGGTTCAGTCATGGGGGTCTCTCCTTGTATTTCTCGTGGCGGACGCGGGTTACCTTGCGCCCACCCACTCAGGCACCGGATGCAGCTCGGTGCTCTTGCCGGCCTTGACCACCTGCCCGGAAATATCGTGTCCGACCAGCGCCGGCAGCTCGCGCGCCGCGCCAAGCAGCCGGTCCAGGTCGACACCGGTGTCGATGCCGGAAGACTCCAGCATGTGCACCAGGTCTTCCGTGCAGATATTGCCGGTCGCGCCCGGCGCAAAGGGGCAGCCGCCCAGCCCGCCCAGCGACGCATCGAAACTGTCCACGCCCGCCGCCAGACCGGCCAGCACATTGGCCAGGCCCATGCCGCGCGTGTTGTGGAAATGCAGGGTCAGCGGCACGCCCGGGAACCAGCGCAGGAACGCCTCGACCAGCTTGCTCACCTGGCGCGGGTCGGCCATGCCGGTGGTATCGGCCAGCGTGATGCTGTCCATGCCCAGTTCCAGGTAGCGGCCCGCGGCCCACTTCACCCGTTCCGGCGCGATCTCGCCTTCGAACGGGCAGCCGAACGCGGTCGCCACGCAGCCGCTGACAGCCAGATCGGCCGACTGAGCCAGCTGCATCACGCCGCGGAACTGCTCAAGCGACTGTTCGCAGGTCATGCGCATATTGGCCAGGTTGTGCGTCTCGCTGGCCGACATCACCAGGTTGATCTCGTCGAGATCGCACTCCAGTGCGCGCTCGCAGCCGCGCGCATTGGGCACCAGCGCGGTGTAGACCACGCCCGGATGGCGGCGGATGCCTTTCGCGACCGCCTCGGCATCGCGCAGGTTCGGGATCGCCTTGGGCGAGACAAAGGAGGTGATCTCGATCCTGGCCAGGCCGGTTTCCGAGAGGCGGTCGATCAGCGCGATCTTCTGTTCGGTGGGGACGAATTCAGGCTCGATCTGGAAGCCGTCGCGCACGGACACTTCATTGATGCGCACGCGCCGGGGGGCATTAGGAAGCCACATGGTTCTTTCCTTTCTTTCCTTTTTTGTAGGGGGCGGGCCTCAGACCACGCCGGCGGCGCGCAGCGCGCGCAACTCGTCGCCGGCAATGCCGATGCCCGCCAGGATCTCTTCGGTGTGCTGGCCCAGTTCGGGGCCGATCCACCTGGTGCGCCCAGGCGTTGCGCTGAGCTTGGGCACGATGCCGGACAGCTCCAGCGGCGAGCCATCGGGCAACTGGTGCGGCTCGATCATGTCGCGCGCGCGGTAGTGCGCGTCGCTGCTGATCTCCGCCGCGGTGTAGATCTTTCCGCAGGGCACGGCCGCGGCTTCCAGCGTTGCCAGCACCGTGTCGAGGTCATGCGCGGAAGTCCACGCGGTGATGGCGTCGTCGAGCATGGCGTTGTGCTGCGCGCGCCCGTCGTTGTGCGCCAGGCGCGGGTCTTGGCCCAGGTCGTCGCGGCCGATGGCGGCCATGAAGCGCCGGAAGATGGCGTCGCCGTTGCCGGCGATGATCACGTACTGGCCGTCCTGGCACGGATAGGTATTCGACGGCGAGATGCCCGGCAGGCTGGCGCCCGAACGCTCGCGCACGTGGCCGAACTTGGCGTACTCCGGCACCAGGCTCTCCATCACGGCAAACACCGACTCATAGAGCGCCACGTCGACAAACTGCCCTTCGCCCTGGTTGGCGCGCAGGTGGTGCATGGCCAGCAAGGCGCCGATGACGCCATACAGCGACGCCAGGGTGTCGCCGATGCTCACGCCCGAGCGCACCGGCGGCCGGTCGGGATAGCCGCTGACATAGCGCAGCCCGCCCATCGATTCGGCAATCGCGGCAAAGCCGGGGCGGTCCTTGTAGGGACCGGTCTGGCCGTAGCCGGAGATGCGCACCATGACCAGCGCGGGGTTCACCTTGCGCAGGTCTTCCCAGCCCAGGCCCCATTTCTCGAGCGTGCCGGGGCGGAAGTTCTCGATCACGATATCGGCTTCGGTGACCAGCTTGCGCACGATCTCCTGGCCCTGCGCCGAACGCAGGTCCAGCGTCAGCGACTTCTTGTTGCGGCTCTGGCTATACCACCAGAGCGAGGTGCCTTCATACAGCTTGCGCCACTTGCGCAGCGGGTCGCCGTCCTTGGGCGATTCGATCTTCAGCACTTCGGCGCCGAACTGCGCGAGCAGTCCGCCCGCATACGGGCCTGCGATCAGCGAGCCGAGTTCGATCACGCGGACGCCCTGCAGCGGCATCGTTCCGTTGTTCGCTTCGTTAGCCATGGCGGTTTGCTGCTCCTGTGGATACGGTGGTCTGTGATGCAAGATTGGAAGAACCCGCGCGCACGGTAAAGCAACCATTGGCGAGCCCGCCATCGCGAAAAACGATGGCAGCGCTGGCGCGCTATTCGTCCTCGCGCAGCCGGTCCACCAGCAGCCGCGCCACCGCGGACAGGCCCTCATACGCACGCACGCCGATCACCAGCTGGCGCGCGGCCCACGCTTCATCGAGCGCGACGGTGCGGATGCCAAGGGTCTGCTGGTAAGGCCCGGCGCTGGACCTGGGCAGGATCCCCAGGCCCAGTCCCGCCTGCACCATCAGGCACAGCGCGTCGTAGCCGGGCACGTGGATGCGCGGCTTGAACACGCGGCCCGCCTCGCTGGCGGCCTTGGCCAGCTGCAGGTGGATCTGGCTGCCTGCGTGCAGGCTGACAAAGTCGTAGTCGAAGGCCTCGCGGATGGTCACCGAGTGCCGCCCGGCCAGCGGATGCGCGCCGGGCACCACCACGACCAGTTCGTCGCGCCGGTAGGGGAACGTCTCCAGTTCCGCACCCACCGCACCCGCGGTGAAGATGCCGATGTCCGCGGCATTCTCGGCCACCGCGCGCACGATGGCGGTGCTGACGCGCTCTTCCAGGTGCACGTCGATCAGCGGGTACTCGGCCAGGAACGACTTGAGCTGCGCCGGCAGGAACTGCGTGATGGCCGAGATATTGGCCATCACCCTCACCTGCCCGCGCAAGCCGCCGCCGTAGTCGCGCATGCGCACCAGGATGTCATCCAGGTTGTGCAGCACGCCGCGCGCCAGGTGCGCCAGCTCCATCCCGGCCATGGTCGGCTGCACGCCCTTGTTGCTGCGCATCAGCAAGGCCGTGCCCAGCCCCTGCTCCAGTTCGCTCACGCGCTTGCTGACCGCGGCCGCGGCGAGGTGCGCGTGCTCCGCCGCCGCGGCGATGGAGCCGGTTTCGGCCACGGCGACAAACAGGCGCAGCGAAGTGGGGTCGAGTCTCATGATGCGGTGTCTCCCGGATCCGGTGGCCTGCGGTGGCCCCGGTCCTTGTGTTGCAGGCGGTCTGTTGCAGCTAAAATGCGGTCATGACCTCCGCCGCCAAACCATCCGCCCCCGTCGACAACGACACTCCGCCGAAGCTCGAGGAAGGCCACCGCGACTACGTCGCGGCGCTGGCGCGGGGCCTGGCGGTGATCCAGGCCTTTACCGAGACCACGCCGGAACTGACGCTGAGCGAAGTGGCGCAGGCCACCGGCATGACGCCCGCGACCGCACGCCGCGCGCTGCTGACGCTGCAGGCGCTGGGCTATATCGGCGCCAACGGCCGCCGCTTCGTGCTGCTGCCCAAGGTGCTGTCGCTGGGCGCCGCCTTCCTCAGCTCGATGAACCTGCGCGACATCGTGCAGCCGTTCCTGCAGGAGGTGGCCGAGCGCTTCCGCGATTCGGTCTCGCTTGCCATCCTCGACGGCGACAGCGTGGTCTACCTCGCGCATGTGCCCAGCCGCAGGCGCATCGCCTTCCGCGCTTCGGTGGGTTACCGGCTGCCGGTCCATTGCACCTCCCTTGGCCTGGCCTTGCTGGCGCACGCGCCCAAGGCCCAGCAGAACAAGATCCTCGACAAGGCGCCATTCCAGAAATTCACCCCGCTGACGCTCAGCGATGCCGACGCGCTGCGCGCGGCGCTGGCACGCGCGCTCGAGCAGGGCTATGCCATCCAGGACAGCCAGCTGGAGCTGGGCGTGCTGTCGATCGCCGTGCCGGTGCGCGACCCGCAACAGCGCGTGATCGCCGCCATCAACTGCTCCACCGAAACCGAGCGCACCAGCCCCGACGAACTGGTCGCCACCCGGCTGCCGGCGCTGCGCGAAGCCGCCGCGTCGATCGAGGCGGCGATCCGGCGCGCGCCGGCGCTGGCGCACTCCATTACCTCCGCCTCCTGAACCGCCTCGCGCGCCGGCTTACTGCGCCGCTTCAGGCTGCAGCACGATATCCAGGTTGACCAGCTGGTAGCCGTCGCGCTCCGGGTGCGGCAGCGCGTCGACGATGTGGTCGTCGATGGTCGAGAAGATGCAGTCGACCGGATTGGCCGGATCACCGGCGAAATACAGCTGCGACGTCAGCGTCCGGTAGCCCGGCTGCATCACCCGGTAGTGGATGTGCGGCGCGCGCTGCCGGTTGCGGCCCAGCCGCTTCATCAACACGCCCACTTCGGTATCCTCGCGCCCGATGATGTAGCCACCCGGGCGGATGGTGAACACCTGGAAGCTGCCATCCGCCTCGCAACGCAGCTTGCCGCGCAGGTTGTCTTCGGACTGCGAGTCGTCTTCGTTCTCATAGCGGCCGAACTGGTTGGGCTGCCATACGATCATCATCGCGCCCGGTACCGGCGTGCCGGTGGCGGCATCCAGCACGCGGCCGCGCACCTCTAGCCGCTGGCCAGGCTCGTCGTCGGTGGCGATATGGCACGGGTTGGAGCCTTCGGCGATCTCGTCCTTGGGGAACGGGCCGGTCACGTTCTGCGGCGTGGCGTGGTCATCGGTGCGTGCCAGGTCCAGCGCGCGCATGGTCAGTCCCATCATGTCGCACAGCATGATCAGCTCATCCTGCTGGGCCACCTTGCCCATCCAGGTGGCGATCCGGTAGAGCTGCTGGTCGGTCAGCTTGAGTTCGTCCAGCATGGCGTGGAAGTGCTTCAGCGCCACGCGGAACTGCGCCTGCAGGACCGGGTCCGCGCCGGGCGCATCGCTGCACATGGCATCGAAGGCGCGTTGCAGGGTGTAGTTGTCGGGGTTGTTCATCGTTGTCTCCGGTGATTCTGTGTCAGTGGCCGGCGGCGGCCATGTCGATGGCGCGGGCGAACAGGGTTCCATCCGCTTTCAGCTTGTGCTTGGCCGGCTTGTGCGTCGGGGTGTGCGGAATGGCATCCACGGCGACGACATAGCGCGGCAGCTTGTGCACGGCCAGCCGGTCCCGAGCCCAGGCGAGCAACTCGCCCGGCTCGACCGACTGCCCCGGACGGAACTGCACCGCCAGCAGGATCTCTTCTTCGCCCAGGTCCGCCGGCACGCCGATGGCCGCCGCTTCCTCGACTGCGGGGTGCTCGCCGAAGATCCGGTCGAGCTCGGCGCCGGACACGTTCTCGCCCTTGCGGCGGATCACGTCCTTCTTGCGTGCGACGAAGACGTAGTAGCCATCACTGTCCTGGCGCACCAGGTCGCCGGTGGCAAACCAGCCGTCGCGGAACGCGGCCTCGGTCTGCGCGGCGTCGCGGTAGTAGCCCTGCATCAGCGTCGGGGTGCGGATCAGCAGTTCGCCCGCGGCGCCGGGTGCCACGTCGTGGCCGTCGTCGTCGACGATGCGCGCCTCGGGCACCGGCACGGCCGGGTCCGGGTGCGGCGAGATCAGTCCCATGGTGCCGAGCTTGTGCGGGCCGTTGAACGGATTGGCGATGACGCCGGGGATTTCCGTCATGCCGTAGCACTCGATCAGGCGCGGCACGTGGAATTCCTGCTTCATCACCCGCACCATCTCCTGGGTCTGCGGCGCAATGAACATCTTGGTGATGCGATGGCCCGGCACGAATTCCGCGCGCGGGCGCCGCGCCAGGATGCTGCCGGCAGCAGCCACCAGATTGACCTCGGTCGCGCCGCTCTCGGCCGCGAAGCGCCAGAACGACGACGCCGAGAAGCGGCGCATCAGCACCAGGCAGCCGCCGCAGGCCAGCGCCCCGCCCACCGAATACATCAATGCATTGATATGGAACAGCGGCATCACGCACATCACGCGCTCGTCCGGCTGCAAGTGCAGGCGGCCGACAAAGGCCTCGGCCGTCAGCACGTAGCCGCGATGGCTGTGCATGGCGCCCTTGGGAAAGCCGGTGGTGCCTGAGGTGTAGATGATCAGGGCGGTGCTGCGGTCGCTGTCGACGCCCGGCGCAGCGTTGGCCGGCTGCACCGCATGCGCCGCGATCGACGCGGCCAGCGTCGGCACGCCGTGATCGCCATCCTCGTTGGCGCGCAGCCAGACGTCACCGCCCAGGTCCGCGGCCACGGCCGCGCCGGTTGCGAGCGTGCCGGGCGCGCAGACCAGGCCGCAGACCTGCGCGTGCCGGAATACGTACAGCGCCTCGTCGAGCCGGTATTCGGGATTGGCCGGCACCATGGTCGCGCCGATACGGGCCAGCGCGAACATCAGCACCACGGTGGACGGATGGTTGGTCGAGAGCACGCCGACACGGTCGCCGGGGCGGACTTGCATCGCCTGCGCCAGCCAGTCCGCGGTGAGGGCGATCCGTTGGTCGAGCTGGCGATAGCTCCAGGTCTCGCCCTCGAACACAAGCGCCGGCTTGGCCGGGTGCGCCGCCACGCGGGCGGCAAGGAAACCAGTGAGTGTGGCATCGTGGGCGCGGTACTGCCTGAGCACATCGAGCGGCGCCACCAGCGCGTCGCCGGCAGGGAGTGCGGGCGGCTTCATGATGCTTGCGCCGGCGCGGCGCTGTAAGTGATGGCGTGTTCGGCGGCGTCGGCCAGGATAAAGCCGATGGGTTGCGCACGCTCTTCCTGCAGGTGGGCGATCAGGCTCGCCACGCGGGCCAGCATCGGCACACCCTTGAGCGCGCTGGCGGGATAGCCGGCATCGAGCAGCACCGCGGGGATCGCGCCCGACACATTGAGCGGCAAGGCCTTGCTGTAGTGCTCGGGAACCGCCGCGGCCACCGCCTCGAGCGCGGCGACGTGGTCGCCCGCGATGCCGAGTTCACGCGCGAACGCCAGCAGGCGGTGCGCACGCGGATCGCCCTGCTTGTGCGTGGGGTGGCCAAAGCCCGGCAGCGGCTGCCGTGCCTGCCGCAAGGCCCGCACCACCGCGTGCGCGCTGTCTGCCAGCGTGCCGGCGTCGCGGCCGGCCAGCACTTGCGCCAGCATCTGCCCGGCGGTTTCCGAGGCCCCCAGGATGACCGAGCCGCAGCCCAGCACGCCCGCGGCCACCGCGCCCTGCAGGGCGTCGGGGGCGGCGGCGAGCGTCATGCGCGCGGCCTGCACCGACGGCACCAGTCCGTGTTCGGCAATGGCGACCAGGCAGGCATCGGTGATGGCCACCAGCTTTTCGTCCGGCTGGCGGCCGGTAAGCAGGAACAGAAAGTAGGCCGTAAAGCCGATCTTGCCGATCAGTTCCTGGCTGAGATCCTTGCCATGCACCGACACCCCGTGGAGATCCACATGGGCAATGGCGGTGTGGCCGGTGCGTTTGGCATCCGTCACGTTGTCTCCTATTTTTGCGCTACGCGCAATCTAATGCGGTATACGAATTATTTTAGGGCGTGCCACGATGCATTGCAAGGTCGGGAATACCTGCACCGGGAGCCAGCCGGCACTGCGCCAGACGCAGCGCCGGCACATCATCAGGCACGGTCCGACGGATCGGTCTCCCCGATCCGGGCGAGCGCGCCATCGGTGAAGGGATCGACTTCGCGTACCGCGCCGTCCAGATACGGATCGACCTTGCGCGCTGCGACCTTGCGGAACTGCTCGTCCACCAGCCGGCCCGGCTGCGAACGCTGCGCCGACGCGGCCGAGGGGATCGAGCCATGTGCCGCACGCGCACCATCGGCATAGACATCGGGCGACCGCACCGCGGCCTGGGCCGCCGAAGCCATCACCAGCACGACTGCTGCGCCAAACATTGCCGTTTTCATCACTTGCTCCTGTTAAGCATCGAAGAGAAGAGCGCCGGTTCTGGCCGGGGTCTGGGTTCCAGTCCTTCAGTGCGTCGCTCATGGTGAGCAAATATAGTTAAAACCGTACCGTACGGTATTTTCCAATTCGAAATGAGTCGTTCTGATTTTTTGAAGCCATGAGCCTGTCACATTGGGAAACGCAGCAGCCTGCCGGCTTTTGGTAGACTGCGCAGAGTCTCCCCCGGCATGGGGCGCGACGCCACGCCTGCACCAGATGAGCTCTCCAGAAAGCGCTTCCCCCCCTGTGGTCCACCACCCGCCCGTGCGCATCACGCGCCGCGGCGAAGAGAAACGCGCGCTGATCCTCAGCACCGCCGCGGACATGTTCCTGGAACATGGCTATGACGGCGTCAGCCTGGATGACATCGTCAAGGCGTGCGGCGGCTCCAAGACCAACGTGTACAGCTATTTCGGCGGCAAGGATGGACTCTTCGTCGCGGTGGTGGAGCGGCTATGCGACCGCTTCCTGGAGAAGACAGAGAAAGGACTGGACCTGTCGCGCTGCAACGCCGCGCAGGGCCTGCACAGGATTGCCCACAGCTTCCTGCATTCGCTGCTGGAAGAACGGCACCTGGCGTTCCTGCGGCTGATCTTTGCGGAGTCGCGGCGCTTTCCGGCGCTGGGCAATGCCTGGTACACGCGCGGCCCGGAGGCAACGTGCGCCTATATCGCGGCCTTCCTGTCCGCGCAGCAGGCCAACGGCATCCGTCTTGCGGCAAGTCCCGAGGCCAGCGCCCGGCTCTTCCACGGCATGGTGCTGGCCAGCGTGCTGCACCGGACGCTGGCCACCGGCATGCGGCCGGACGAAAGCGAGACCGGTGCGCTGGTCAACAACGCCATCGCGGTGATCGTGCCGAAGGACTGAAATCGCAGCGCGGATCGCTCATCGCGCCGGGATGTCCGAGATGCCTTGAATGCGCCATCCTCTGACACAAGGCATCTGATGGGCCAGAAAAACAAAAACCCCGGAAGACCGCGATCTTCCGGGGTTTCGCCGCCATGACTGGCGGAGACGGAGGGATTCGAACCCTCGATCCAGGTTTTGGCCCGGATGCTCCCTTAGCAGGGGAGTGCCTTCGACCTCTCGGCCACGTCTCCCAAACTTGCGTTGTGTGAGGGAGCCACACAACGAAGCGCGTATTCTAGCGGCGCCGCACGTGTTGGTCAACGAAAAATCGATCACTCAACACAAAAATCGCGACCCCGCCAGAAGTGTTCACGAACGGATCACGCCTGTTCCAGTTCGAAAGCCTTGTGCAGCGCGCGCACGGCCAGTTCCATGTACTTCTCGTCGATCAGCACCGAGATCTTGATTTCCGAGGTGGAGATCATCTGGATGTTGATGCCCTCTTCCGACAGGGTGCGGAACATCTTGCTGGCGATGCCAACGTGCGAGCGCATGCCCACGCCCACCACCGACACCTTCGACACCTTCGGGTCGCCCGACACGCTGCCGGCGCCGATATGCGACTTGACGCCGTCGTTCAGGATGGCCAGGGCGCGCTGGTACTCGCCGCGCGGCACGGTGAAGGTGAAGTCGGTCTTGCCGTCGACGGACTGGTTCTGGATGATCATGTCGACGTCGATGTTGGCGTCGGCGACCGGGCCCAGGATCTGGTAGGCGATGCCCGGCTTGTCCGGCACGCCCAGAACGGTGATCTTGGCTTCGTCACGGGCAAAGGCGATGCCGGAGATGACGGCTGCTTCCATGGTGGAGTCTTCCTCAAAAGTGATCAGCGTGCCCGAGTGCATTTCCTGCTCGAGCGGCATAAGCGGGTCGGTCAGCGACGACAGCACGCGGGTCTTCACGCGGTACTTGCCGGCGAACTCCACGGAGCGGATCTGCAGCACCTTGGAGCCGAGGCTGGCCATTTCCAGCATTTCTTCGAAGGTGATCTGGTCCAGGCGGCGGGCGTCTTCGACCACGCGCGGGTCGGTGGTGTACACGCCGTCGACGTCGGTGTAGATCAGGCACTCGTCGGCTTCGATCGCGGCGGCAATGGCCACGGCCGAGGTGTCCGAGCCGCCACGGCCGAGCGTGGTGATGTTGCCGTCGTCGTCGATGCCCTGGAAGCCGGTGATCACGACCACGCGGCCGGCGTCGAGGTCGCCGAGGATGCGCTCGTCGTCGATCGATTCGATACGGGCCTTGGTATAGGCCGAGTCGGTCTTCACCGGCACTTGCCAGCCGGTGTAGCTGACCGCGTCGATGTCTTGGCCGTGCAGCGCGATGGCCAGCAGTGCCACGCTGGCCTGTTCGCCGGTGGAGGCGAGCATGTCCAGTTCACGCGGATTGGGCTGCGGCGAAATTTCCTTGGCGAGTCCCAGCAGGCGATTGGTCTCGCCCGACATGGCCGAAGGCACCACGACTACGCGGTGACCGGCGCGGTGCCACTTGGCCACGCGCTTGGCGACATTCTTGATGCGTTCCGTGGAACCCATCGAAGTGCCGCCGTATTTGTGAACGATGAGAGCCATCTTCTTGTCGACGCCAGCGATTGTGCAAAGCCCTTGAAAATACACGAACAAGCCCTGTCAGGCAAGGCGGGAGCGGGGTTCTGGCTGCAGATCGGAAGTGATGCCGGCGCCGATCCGGGGGCTTCAGTGCGTCGGCGTCGCCACTGCCGCGGGCCGCGGATGCCATTCGACGCGCCAGCGCGGCGCCGCCGGGGCGTCCGGCCAGCGGCGGTGCATGCCCAGGCCGGCGGCCAGCACCAGGGTATCGCCAGACCACAGCAGCGGCAGCCAGGCGCGGCGCCAGGCCGGGATGCCGGCTTCCTGGCAGGCTTGCTTCAGGGCCCGGGCCGGGCCGCCCGGGCGCAGCACGATACGCTCGCCGCCGCTGCGGGCGGCCAGGCGCAAGGGCTGGCGCAGCGCCGCTTCGGGCACGCCGAAGGTGTCATCACGGAAGAAATGGAGTTCGCCGCGCCAGGCAGGCACGACGATACGGGCCTCGCCGCGCCAGTCCAGCGTCACGGGTGCCGGCGCGGCGATCGGTGGCGGCGTGCAGGCCAGCACGCGGTCGCGGAAGCGGCGCAGGACCAGCCCCTCATGCGCGATCGCGGGCTCGCCGCCAGCGTGGGCGACCAGTTGCTCGCGCATCGCCGCCAGCCTGGCAGTGGAAGGCGCGCGCACGCCGAGGTCGCGCAGCCAGAAGCGCAGCACGGCATCGGCATGTGCCACGGGCAAGGCGCGCAGCCCTGCCAGGTCGAGTTCGGCAAGCGTGTCGGCATCGCGGCCGGGGCGTGCCAGCGCCGCCAGCGAGGCGGCTGCCAGTTCATCGATCAGTGCGCCTGCCTGGGCGAAATGCGCTGCCGCCTGCACCACGTTGGCCGACAACGCCGGGAAGGCCGCGACCAGCGCCGGCAGGTGCGCGCGCAAGGCATTGCGCGCATAGCGTTCATCGGCATTGGACGGGTCGTCGACCCATTGCAGCGCGTTGGCCGCGCAGTAGGCCTCGATCTCGGCGCGGGCCACGTCCAGCCAGGGGCGCAGCAGCGTCACGCCGCTGCGCTCGTCGAGCGGGCGCAGCGCTGGCATGCCAGCCATGCCGGCCACGCCGGCGCCGCGGAACAGCCGCAGCAGCACGGTCTCGACCTGGTCGTCCTGGTGGTGGGCGAACAGCAGCAGGCGCGCGCCGCTGTCGGCGCACATCGCCGCCAGCGCGGCATAGCGCGCGCGGCGCGCGGCCGCTTCCACGCCCTCGCCCGCTTCGGGCTGCACCGACACCCGCCGCACGAAATAGCCGACCTGCCACTGCGCGCACTGCGCGGCGCAGAAACGGTCCCAGTCGTCGGCATCCGCCTGCAGGCCGTGGTGGACATGCAGCGCCACCACGCGCGCGCCAACGCCCCACTCCGCCGCGGCCGCGCGGGCGGCATGCAGCAGCGCGACCGAATCGCGCCCGCCCGACAGGGCCACCGCGATCGTCGCCGCGCCCGTGCCGCCGCCAGAAACAACAAAGGCCGCACCGGCCTGGAGGGCCTGTGCGACCTTGTCGGTCAGCCGGGCGGACGGGTCAGTCCTGGGTGCCGGTTTCCTTGAACTTGCCATAGGCGAGCAGGCGCTCATAGCGGCGAGCCTGCAGCTCCTTCACGCTCATGCCCTGGAACTGACGCAGCGACTCGGCCAGCGAGCGCTTGAGCATCGCCGCCATGCCCTTGTAGTCACGGTGCGCGCCGCCCAGGGGCTCGCTCACGATCTTGTCGATCAGGCCCAGCGCCTTCAGGCGGTGCGCGGTCAGGCCCAGCGCCTCGGCGGCTTCCGGTGCCTTCTCGGCGGTCTTCCACAAGATCGAGGCGCAGCCTTCCGGCGAAATCACCGCGTAGGTGGCGAACTGCAGCATCTGCACCACGTCGCCCACGGCAATCGCCAGCGCGCCGCCCGAACCGCCTTCACCGATGATGGTGGCGATCAGGGGCACCTTCAGGCCGGCCATCACGTACAGGTTGTGGCCGATGGCTTCGGACTGGCCGCGCTCTTCGGCGTCGATGCCGGGGAATGCGCCCGGGGTGTCGACGAAAGTGAAGATCGGCAGGCCGAACTTGTCCGCCAGCTCCATCAGGCGCTTGGCCTTGCGGTAGCCCTCGGGCTTGGGCATGCCGAAATTGCGCATGGCGCGCTCTTTCGTGTCACGGCCCTTCTGGTGGCCGATGACCATGCACGCCTGGCCGTTGAAGCGCGCCAGGCCGCCGATGATCGAAAGATCGTCGGCAAAGGTGCGGTCGCCGTGCAGCTCGTGGAAATCGGTAAAGATCTCGCGCACGTAGTCCAGCGTATAGGGACGCTGGGGGTGGCGGGCGATTTGCGCAACCTGCCACGGGGTCAGGTTGGCGTAGATGTCTTTGGTCAGCTGCTGGCTCTTGCCGGCCAGCCGCGAAATTTCTTCGGAAATATCAACAGCCGAATCGTCCTGCACAAAGCGCAGTTCTTCGATCTTTGCCTCGAGTTCGGCAATGGGCTGCTCAAAATCCAGGAAGGTGGTTTTCATAAAATCACACGTACCTGTCTGTGAAGGGGCGCATTCTACCGGAATTTGGTCGCTATCTTAGCGCCTGCCAGATAGCCCGGACTGCACCTGCCACTAAATTTTCTTGCTGTGATGCCTAATACGTCACTGGCAGCGGGTCGAGACTGCGCCACATATACCACGTGGCCACAGTTCGCCATGGCTCCCAGTTGGCCGCCACCTCGCGCGCCTCGCTGCGCGTGACCGGCTCGCCACTGAAGTAATTGGCGGAGATCGCGTTGATCAGGCCGATGTCATCGAGCGGCAGCACGTTGGGCCGCATCAGGTTGAACATCAGGAACATCTCGGCGGTCCAGCGGCCGATGCCGCGGATCTGCGTCAGCTCCGCAATTACTGCTTCGTCGTCCATCTGCGCCCATTCGCCGACATGCACCGTGCCCGCCTTGAAGTGGTCGGCCAGGTCGACCAGGTATTCCCCCTTGCGCTTGGACAGGCCGCAACCGGCCAGCTTCTCGGGACCGGCGCGCAGGAACTGTGCCGGGGTCAGCCTGGGGCACAGGGCATGCAGCCGCTCCCACACCGACTGTGCCGCCTTGACCGAGATCTGCTGGCCCACCACCGCGCGCGCCAGCGTGACGAACGGATCCCCGCGCGACACCAGGTGCGCCGGGCCGTAGGTCGGGATCATCTTGCGCAGGATGCGGTCGCGCTTCATCAGGTCGGCGCAGGCCTCGTCCCAGTAGGCGGGGCGCACCGCGTCGATGACGGTTTCGACCGGCAGCGGCACCGCATCCGCCTCGGGCAGCACGGCCTTGGCATTGCGCGTGCCCCTGGCCGTGTCCTTGCCGTCAGGCAGCGGCGCCTCCTTGGCGCCAGCCTTGCCCGGGCGCGGGCCGGCCGCCTTCACCCGGCCCCTCGTGGCGGGAGGCGTGGCGGTGGCGGGCTTGCGCGCGGCAGCGTTCAAGCACGCCTCCACTCGGTGGCACCGCCCGGCTTGTCTTCCAGCACGATGCCAGCTTCCAGCAGTTGCGCGCGGATGCGATCCGCTTCGGCAAAGTTGCGCTCCACCTTGGCGGTCTTGCGCGCGGCGATCAGGGTCTCGATCTGTTCCGGCGAGATGCCGTCGTCGGACCTGCCGCCTTGCAGGAAGGTATGCGGGTCGCGCTCGAGCAGGCCCAGCGTGCCTGCCAGCCCCTTGAGCTGGCGCGCAGCCGCGGTCGAGCCGGTGCGGTTGATCTCGCTGGCCAGGTCGAACAGCACCGACATCGCGATCGGCGTGTTGAAGTCGTCGCCCATGGCCTCGGCAAAGCGCCTGGCGTGCGGCTCGTCCCAGTCCACCGCGCAGCCGCCCGGCTGGCTGTCCTTGAGCGCCGTGTACAGGCGTGTCAGGGCGTGGCGCGCATCGTCCAGGTGCGCGTCGCTATAGTTCAGCGGGCTGCGGTAGTGCGCGCGCAGGATGAAGAAGCGCACGACCTCGGCGTCGTACGACTTCAGGACCTCGCGGATGGTGAAGAAATTGCCAAGCGACTTGGACATTTTTTCGTCGTTGATGCGCACGAAGCCGTTGTGCATCCACATGTTGACGAAGGGCTTGGCGCTGGCGCCTTCAGACTGCGCAATCTCGTTCTCGTGGTGCGGGAACTGCAGGTCGGCCCCGCCGCCATGGATGTCGAAATGCTCGCCCAGCAGCGTGCAGCTCATGGCGGAGCATTCAATGTGCCAGCCCGGGCGGCCGGCGCCCCACTTCGAGTCCCACTTGCTCTCGGGCGGCTCGCTGGCCTTGGCGGACTTCCAAAGCACGAAGTCGAGCGGGTCCTGCTTGGCGTCGTTGGCGCTGACACGCTCGCCGGCGCGCAGGTCTTCCAGCGACTTGCCCGAGAGCTTGCCGTAGCCGGCGAACTTGCGCACCGAATAGTTCACGTCGCCGTCGCTGGCCTGGTAGGCCAGGCCCTTGGCTTCCAGCTTGCCGATCATGTCGAGCATCTGCGGCACGTAGTCGGTGGCGCGAGGCTCGTGGTCGGGGCGGATCACGCCCAGCGCGGCGGCATCCTCGTGCATGTACTGGATGAAGCGCGCGGTCAGCTCGCCGATGGTCTCGCCGTTCTCGGCCGCGCGGCGGATGATCTTGTCGTCGATGTCGGTGATGTTCTGCACATACGTCACCTCGTAGCCGGCGGCACGCAGCCAGCGGTGCACCATGTCGAACACCACCATCACGCGAGCGTGGCCAACGTGACAATAGTCGTACACCGTCATGCCGCACACATACATGCGGACCTTGCCGGGTTCGATTGGCACGAATGGCTGTTTCTCACGCGCGAGCGTGTTGTAGATGTTCAGAAGCTGCATGAAACGAAGTGAGTGGTGAGAGGAGACTGCCGCGGTTCGCACAGCAGGCAGCGCGGGCCGTGGCGCCGGTTGCCCGGCGCCTGGCAGGCCGCCGGTGGCAACGCGGGCCACTGGCGCAATTCCGTCGCGCCCCATATCTTACCGGAAGGCGCTGCGCTGGTTGCCTCCGGCACGGCGCCGCCAGCGCCGCGCGAGATGCCGCGCCCGCTGCCCCGATGTCATCGCCCTTCGTGCCGGACTTGCCGCTTTGCTAGAATGCCGCGGAGTATAACGGACCTGTCCTCAATGAGCCTGCCGCTGCCCTCCCCGTCTTCTGCCATGTTCGCCGCCCCCGCGCGCCGACGCGGCCATCGCGCCGTACTGCCCCTGCTGGCCCTGGCCGCCGCGCTGGCGGCCCCTGCCTACGCGCAGAACGGCCCGCTGTCGCTGGCCGCGCCGACGACGCCGGTCGGCGGCATCCAGTCGACCGATCCTGGCATGAGCGAGGCCCAGCAGGCCGCCAACGCGCGCCGCTACGACGAAGCCATCAAGGGCTTCGACCGCGTGCTGGCCGCCAACCCGCGCAATGCGCAGGCACGCTTCCAGCGCGCCTGGGCCCTGGCCCAGTCCGGCCGCGAAGACGCCGCCATCCAGGCCTTTGCCGAAATGGCGCAGGAGTTCCCGGAACTGCCCGAGCCCCACAACAACCTGGCGCTGCTCTACGCCAAGCGCGGCGACCTGAAGCGCGCCGAGGCCGAGTTGCTGCTGGCCACCGAAGTCAAGCCGGGCTTTGCCATCGGCTATACCAACCTGGGCGACGTCTACCGCCGCCTGGCCGAGCAGGCCTACGCCGAAGCGCTGCGCCGCAATCCGGGCGATGCCCGCGCCAGCGCCGGCCTGCGCCAGCTGAACCCTGATGCCGCGGCGCCGGTCAAGCCGGCGGCGCCCGCCGGCACCGGCCGCAAGGCAACGCCAGCGCAGCGCCAGGCACCTGCCAGCGCCCCTGCCGCGAACTGACGGCCACCCATCCCAAGGCCCGGGCGCGGCGCGCCCGGACCATGTGCATCATCCAGACTTACCGGAGTTCCTTCATGATCCGTTCCCGTCGCATCGTCCTGGCCGGCCTGACCGCAGGCGCCCTGGCACTGTCCTCGTTCAGCGCAATGGCTCAGCAAAAGGCCGCCGAGCGCGTCCAGTTCGTCACCAGTGCCGGCAAGTTCACCGTCGAGCTCTACCCCGAGGCCGCGCCCAAGACCGTCGCGAACTTCCTGGAATATGTGAAAAGCGGCTTCTACAGTGGCACCATCTTCCATCGCGTGATCAATGGCTTCATGGTGCAGGGCGGCGGCTTCGACCGCGACATGAAGGAAAAGCCCACCCGTGCGCCGATCCCGCTGGAAGCCCGCGGCGGCCTGAAGAACAAGGCCGGCACGGTGGCCATGGCACGCACCAGCGACCCCAACTCGGCCACCGCGCAGTTCTTCGTCAATGTGGTGGATAATCCGAATCTCGACTACCCGCAGCCGGACGGCAACGGCTACGCAGTGTTCGGCAAGGTGGTGGAAGGCATGGAGACGATCGACAAGATCAAGAGCGTGCCGACCACGGCCTACGGCCCCATGCGCAATGTGCCGGCCGCGCCGATCGTGATCGAGTCGGCCACCGTCGTCAAATAACACTACCGAACAGAGGAAATCCCATGTCCAAGGTCCAGCTCCACACCAACCAGGGTGTCATCACCATTGAACTCGACGCCGAGAAGGCCCCGAAGTCGGTCGAGAACTTCCTGTCATACGTGCGCAAGGGCCACTACGACAACACCATCTTCCACCGCGTGATCAAGAACTTCATGATCCAGGGCGGCGGCTTCGAGCCCGGCATGAAGCAAAAGGGCACCGACGCCCCGATCGAGAACGAAGCCGGCAACGGCCTGAAGAATGACCGCTACACCGTGGCCATGGCGCGCACCAACGCCCCGCACTCGGCCACCGCGCAGTTCTTCATCAACGTGGTCGACAACGACTTCCTGAACTTCTCCTCGCCCACGCCGCAGGGCTTCGGCTATGCCGTGTTCGGCAAGGTCGTGGAAGGCACCGACGTGGTCGACCAGATCAAGGGCGTGCGCACCGGCAGCTCGGGCTTCCACCAGGACGTGCCGCTGGAAGACGTGGTGATCGAGAAGGCCGTCATCGTCGAGTAAGCCGATGCCTGACGATTGCGGTTCCGTGCGCATCCACGTGCCGGCATTCCCCTTCCGACACCGCGCATGACCGCGATCCCCCACACGCCGGTGGCCGGTCCCTTCGAGGCACAGGCGCCGGCGTGGTTCATTTCAGACCTGCACCTGACGCCCGGCATGCCCCGCACGCTGGCGGCCTTCGAGCGCACGCTCGAGCGCGCCGCACAGCACGCGCGCACGCTGTTCATCCTGGGCGACTTCTTTGAATTCTGGATCGGCGACGAAGAAACCGACTCACCCTTCGCGCAGCGCGTGACCGGCGCCCTGCGCGCACTGGCCGCGCGCGGCGTGGCCGTGTACCTGATGCACGGCAACCGCGACTTCCTGCTGGGCCAGCGCTTCGCCTGCGCGGCCGGTGCCCGCCTGCTGCCCGACCCCGCCGTGATCCACTGTGCCGGCCAGCGCGTGGTGCTGAGCCACGGCGACATGCTGTGCATCGACGATGAACGCTATAACCGCTTCCGCCGCTGGACCCGCAAGCGCTGGGTGCAACGCGTGTTCCTGGCACTGCCGCTGAGCGCGCGTCTGTCGATCGCCCGCAAGCTGCGGGCAGACAGTGAAGGCAACCGTGCCAGGCAATTGAGCGCGGGAGCGGCCGTGCCGGTGATTTATGGTGATGTGGCGCCCGCGGCCGCGGCCGAGTTGCTCGGCGCCGCCGGTGCGTCGCTGCTGGTGCATGGACACACGCACCGCCCGGCACGGCATGAAGACGCCGCCGGCGTGCGCTGGGTGCTTACTGACTGGGACCTGGACGGCGCCCATCCGCGCGCCGCGGTGCTGCAACTGGATCGCGACGGCTTCCGCCTGTTGCCGCAGACCGACTGAGCGGCAGCGCCGGCCCGGCCCCTGCCCCGCTCACTTCATCAGCCTGCGCAGTTCGCTCGCGTCGAAGGGATCGTTCGGCGTGTTCTCCAGGTGTTCGCCAAGCCGGTCGAGCGCGGCCAGCACCGCCTCGATGCGGTCGTGCTGGCGCCCCGCATTGTCGATCAGGCTCTTGAGCGCCAGCGACACCGGATCGTCCGCATTGGGCGTGATGCCATAGGCCAAGAACTCCTGCTTGGCACCCTGCTGCGCCGATGGCGCATCCGGCAGGATGATGCGGGCGGGGATGCCCACGGCGGTCGCGCCCGGCGGCACCGGCTTTAGCACCACCGCGTTGGAGCCCACGCGCGCGCCGTCGCCCACCACGAATCCGCCCAGCACCTTGGCGCCCGCGCTCACCACCACGTTGGCGCCCAGCGTGGGATGCCGCTTCTGGCCCTTGTACAGCGAGGTGCCACCCAGCGTCACGCCCTGGTAGATGGTGCAGTCATCGCCGATCTCGGCGGTCTCGCCGATCACCACACCCATGCCGTGGTCGATGAAGACGCGCCGGCCCAGCTTGACCGCCGGATGGATTTCGATGCCGGTGAAAAACCGCGCCCAGTGCGAGATCCAGCGCCCCAGCCAGTGGAAGCCCGCGTTCCAGCATCGATGCGCAAAGCGGTGGAACATCACGGCATGCAGGCCGGGGTAGCAGGTCAGCACTTCCAGGCGGCTGCGCGCGGCGGGATCGCGCAGCATGATGGTGTCGATATCTTCCTTCAGGCGAGAGAACATCTTGGTCGTGTCGTGTTGCCGCGCCGTGCGCCGCGCCACGCGGGCTGGTGCCCGGGGCAGGGTCGCCGGCGAGGTCAGTGGCCGGTGGGGACGGGATCAGGGAGTGTAAGTGATTTGCCGGACCCGCTTGGGGTGCCGGTGTTTGGCCCCTGATCCGTCAGGGACATTGCGGCGATGCTGCGGTCAACATCGCCCGGGCCTGCGCAAACCCGCAGCCGCAAGGCGACAGCGCGCGCGATTGCCGCGCGTGCCTGCGTCGCCCTGCATCGAATCGCTCCGGTTTGCTGCCACTGTCCTCGCTCCTGTCACCGGTCCTTGCGCGGGCCCGGCTGGTTCTGCGCGGCGATCAGCATATGCTTGGCGATGCCGCGCAGGATATTCACTTCCTCGCGCTCCAGGCCGCTGCGCGCCAGCAGCCGGCGCAGCCGGGTCATCAGCCTGCGCGGGTTGGACGGATCGAGAAAGCCGATTGCCTCCAGGCCCGTCTGCAGATGGCCGAACATGGCCTCGACCTGCTCGGCCGTGGCCGGCTCACCAGCATAGCCGATATTGGCGCCGGCGTCCGGGGCCGCCTCCAGCAGCGCCAGCCGCATCTCGTAGGCGATGAGCTGCACCGCCTGCGCCAGGTTGAGCGAGGTATAGGCGGGATTGGCGGGGATATGGGTGACTGTGTTGCAGCGCTCGACCACTTCATTGGGCAAACCATAGCGCTCGTTGCCGAACACGAAGGCAACGCCGCCGCTGCCAGACAGCGTCTGGCGCGCGCGTTCCGCGGCGGCGCGCGGCAGCAGCCGCGGCGGGCCGAATTCGCGGTGGCGCGCGGTCATCGCCACGGTCAGCGCGGCGCCGGCCAGCGCCGCGTCGACCTGGTCGACGATGAGCGCGCCCGCCAGCACATCGTCGGCACCGCTGGCCATGGCGATGGCGTCGGAGTGACGCAGCACATCCGGCTCGCGTGGCGAGACCAGCACCAGGCTGCCGAAGCCCATGGTCTTGATCGCGCGCGCCACCGAGCCCACGTTGCCCGGGTGGCTGGTTTCGACCAGCACGAAGCGCACGCGGCCGAAAGCGTTGCCGCCGGTATCACCGCTGTTGCCATCGGCAGCGGGCTGGCTCGTATCAATTGCCGGGTTCATATACAATTCGGGGTTCTTCTTTGGCGCGGCGCCAGGTTTTTGCTTGCTCGCGAGACTCTCGCGGCACATTTGCAGCAGAACCGGCGACGCCCGACGTTCTTCTACAATCCGTTGTGTTGTCAGCTGCCCATGAGCGGGCGTGCGGCGCTTTTGCGCCCCGCCGCCTCGTCGTGGCCGGCCTGGAGAGATTCATGCATCCGATGCTCAATATCGCCATCAAGGCGGCCCGCAAAGCGGGATCCATCATCAACCGCGCGTCGCTCGACGTCGATCTGGTGCGCGTCTCGCGCAAGCAACACAACGATTTTGTCACCGAGGTGGACCGCGCCGCCGAAGCCGCGGTCATCGAGATCCTGCGCACGGCCTACCCGGAACACGGCATTCTAGCGGAAGAATCCGGCCAGTCCTGGGCCGAGGGTGAAGACTCCCACGAGTACACCTGGGTCATCGACCCGCTGGACGGCACCACCAACTTCATCCACGGCTTCCCGCAATACGCGGTCTCGATCGCCCAGTTGCACCGCGGCACGCCCGTGCAGGCCGTGGTCTACGACCCGACCCGCGACGAGCTCTTCACCGCCAGCAAGGGCGCCGGCGCCTTCCTGAACAACCGCCGCATCCGCGTCACGCGCCGCGACAAGCTGGCCGACTGCCTGATCGGCACCGGCTTCCCGTTCCGCGACCTGGAAGGCCTGGACGAATACATGGAATTGTTCGCGCTGATGACCCGCAACTGCGCCGGCCTGCGCCGGCCGGGCGCCGCCGCGCTGGACCTGGCCTATGTGGCCTGCGGCCGCCTGGACGGCTTCTTCGAGCGCGGCCTGCAGCCTTGGGACATGGCTGCAGGCATGCTGCTGATCACCGAATCGGGCGGCCTGGTCGGCAACTACGCCGGCGAACCGCGCCAGATGGAACAGGGCGAAGTGCTGGCCGGCAACCCCAAGGCATTCGCCCAGATGGTGCGCCTGCTGTCGCCGTTCTCGCTGGACAACGCCAAGCCCGCCGCCTGACACCGGCACATGGCCTGACGGCCAGATCAGCCACACCCCGACGCCCGCCGCACCCCGGCGGGCGTTTTGCATGGTGCGCCGCGCCTGCCACCGCGCCCTGCACTGCAGACCTTTCTCATTCCCCGGACGGCCATGATCCTCGTCAAGGTCGCCCCACCCTGCCCTCCCCAAAATGAAACCATGCGCCACGCCCCGTGCGCGCGGATCCAGCAGGAGAGCCAGCATGTTTCCCGAATACCGCGACCAGATCACCACCCTGAAGACCCAGGATGCCCGCTTCGCGCGCCTGTTCCACCGCCACAACGCGCTGGACCAGGAAATCCACAACATGGAGTCGGGGCTGGTGCCGGCCTCCACCTTCGAGATCGAGCGGCTGAAGAAAGAGAAACTCCTGCTCAAGGACCAGCTCTACGCGATCCTGCGCAACACCCCAGCCTGACGGAGGACCGCAGATGACAGATCGCGACACCATCCAATCCTCCCACACCGCCACCGCGCCACGTGCCCGCGCCACGGCCAGGGGCGACGTGCTGCCCACCAACTCGGCGCTGTCAGCCCAGCGCAAGGAGGTCGAGAGCGCCGTCAACGCCTCGGTGCAGCTGGCGGCCAGCAGCATGCAGGACATCCTGGCCAGCCGCGCAGGCAACGGCGCCGACATGCTCGACGCCATGCGCACGCTGCTTGACGGCCTGGCGCCCGACGAGGCCGCGCAGCTGCGCAGCCTGATCCTCGAAGGCGATCCCGCCGTGTGGCAGGCCGGCCGCAAGCGCCATCCGGACGACGAGCTGTCCGCGGGCTGGCGCGAAGGCGCGTACCCGTACCAGAACCTGATGTCGCGGCGCAATTATGAAAAGCAGAAGTACCGCCTGCAGGTGGAGCTGCTCAAGTTCCAGGCCTGGGTGCGCGAGACCGGCCAGCGCGTGGTAATCGTATTCGAAGGGCGCGACGCCGCCGGCAAGGGCGGCACCATCAAACGCTTCATGGAACACATGAACCCGCGCGGCGCGCGCGTGGTGGCGCTGGAAAAACCCACCGAGGCCGAGCGCGGGCAATGGTACTTCCAGCGCTATGTGCAGCACCTGCCGTCGGCCGGCGAGATCGTGCTGTTCGACCGCTCCTGGTACAACCGCGCCGGCGTGGAGCACGTGATGGGCTTCTGCTCGCAGCGCGAATACCAGGACTTCCTGCAGCAGGCGCCGGACTTCGAGCGGCATCTGGTGCGCAGCGGCATCCACCTGTTCAAGTTCTGGTTCTCGGTCAGCCAGAAGGAACAGCGCCGGCGCTTCCGCGAGCGCGAGATCCACCCGCTCAAGCAATGGAAGCTGAGCCCGGTCGACCTTGCCTCGCTGGACAAATGGGACGAATACACCCAGGCCAAGGAGGCCATGTTCGCCCACACCGACACCGCCGATGCGCCGTGGACGGTCATCCGCTCGGACTGCAAGAAGCGCGCGCGGCTCAATGCGCTGCGTGCCATCCTGTCGCGCTTCCCCTACGGCAACCGGGACACCACTGCCATCGGGCAGCCCGACCCGCTGATCGTGGGACGCGCGCTGGCCAACTGAACCTCGCCCCCTACTCCCGCACTTCTTCCGTTTTCCCCTTTACCAAGGCCCCTATGTTCAAGCACATCCTGCTGCCCGTCGACGGTTCCGAGCTTTCCCACAAGGCCGTGTCCGCCGCCATCCAGTTTGCCCGCACCGCCTCCGCGCGCCTGACGCCCTACATGTGCGTGGAGACCTATCCCTACATGGTGGGCAGCGACAGCACCCATGAGAGGCGCGAGGTATTCCAGCAACGCGTGGAAGCACTGGCGCGCCAGGAACTGGTCAAGATCGAGGCCGCGGCGGCAATGGCCGGCGTCCCGTGCGCGGGCCACGTCTCGGCCGCCAGCGCCCCGTATCACGGCATCATCAACGCTGCCCGGGACCTCGGTTGCGATGTCATCTTCATGGCCTCGCACGGCCGCAAGGGCATCAGCGGCCTGCTGCTGGGCAGCGAGACGCAGAAGGTGCTGACCCACAGCGACGTGCCGGTGCTGGTGTTCCGCTGACGGCACGCCGCTGACCCCGCCGCCGGGCCAGATCCGGCCCGCGCGGCGCGGCAACCGCTGCCCCGTGCTGTACCATATCGCCCATATTCGAAAACGCCCCTTCGCGCCCCGGCCCCAGGCCGCCGGATGACCGCCCGGACGCCCCGCGCGGCCGCCATCCGGCTTGCGCAAGGCGGCGATCCGAGCGGAGCGGGCGGCATCACGCAGGCCCACCGCCAGACAGGCTAAATGGCAATGGGATTGCAGAAAAAAACCGACCCGGAACAGGCACAGGCAGATTCGTCCGCGAGCCGCCACACGCCCATGATGCAACAATATCTCCGCATCAAGGCAGACCACCCCGACACCCTGCTGTTCTACCGCATGGGTGACTTCTACGAACTCTTCCACGACGATGCCGAAAAGGCCGCGCGCCTGCTCGACATCACGCTGACCGCGCGCGGCGCCTCCAACGGGGTGCCGATCCGCATGGCCGGCATTCCCTTCCATTCCGCGGACCAGTACCTGGCGCGCCTGGTGAAGCTGGGCGAATCCGTGGCGATCTGCGAGCAGATCGGCGACCCGGCCACCAGCAAGGGGCCGGTGGAGCGCAAGGTGGTGCGCATCGTCACCCCGGGCACGCTGACCGATGCCGCGCTGCTGCCGGACAAGGCCGATACCTTCCTGATGGCGGTGCACCAGCAGACCACGCGCCGCGGCGTCAGCAAGACCGGGCTGGCGTGGCTGAACCTGGCCAGCGGCGAGCTGCGCCTGATGGAATGCGAAGCGGCACAACTGGGTCGCGAGCTGGAGCGCATCCGCCCGGCCGAGCTGCTGTATGCCGATGGCATCGAGTTGCCCGCGCTGGCGTGCGCGCGGACCCGCCTGCCCGAATGGCATTTCGACCAGGACGCCGGCACGCGCCGGCTGCGCGAGCAGCTGGGCGTGGCCAGCCTGGACCCGTTCGGCTGTGCCGGGCTGGGTGCCGCGCTGGGCGCGGCCGGCGCGCTGCTGAACTACGCCGCGACCACGCAGGGCCAGTCGCTGCGCCATGTGCAGGGCGTGAAGGTCGAGCGCGAATCGGAGTACGTCGGCCTGGATTCCGCCACGCGGCGCAACCTGGAACTGACCGAGACCCTGCGCGGCGGCGAGTCGCCGACACTGTTCTCGCTGCTGGACACCTGCTGCACGGCGATGGGCAGCCGCGCGCTGCGCCACTGGCTGCACCACCCGCTGCGCGACCCGGCGCTGCCGCAGGCACGCCAGCAGGCCATCGGCGTGCTGATCGACCAGGGCACCGATGCCCTGCGCACGGCGCTGCGCCGGCTGGCCGACGTCGAGCGCATCACCTCGCGGCTGGCGCTGCTCAATGCGCGGCCGCGCGACCTGTCCTCGCTGCGCGACACCTTGCGCGCGCTGCCGGACGTGCAGGCCTGCATCCGCGATGACCAGGGCAGCACCTTGCTGGCGCAGACCCTGCACGACCTGGCCGTGCCGCAGGACTGCCTGGACCTGCTGGTGCGCGCCGTGGCCGAAGAGCCGGCCACCGTGGTGCGCGACGGCGGCGTGATCGCGCGCGGCTACGATGCCGGACTGGATGAACTGCGCGACATCTCCGAGAACTGCGGCCAGTTCCTGATCGACCTCGAAACGCGCGAACGCGCCCGCACCGGCATTGCCAACCTGCGCGTCGAGTTCAACCGCGTGCATGGCTTCTATATCGAGGTCACCAACGGCCAGGCCGACAAGGTGCCCGACGACTACCGCCGCCGCCAGACGCTGAAGAATGCCGAGCGCTACATCACGCCTGAGCTGAAGGCCTTCGAGGACAAGGCGCTGTCGGCACAGGATCGCGCGCTCGCGCGCGAAAAGCAGCTCTACGACGGCCTGCTGCAGGCGCTGCTGCCGCATATCGGCGAGCTGCAGCGGGTGGCCGCCGCGCTGGCGCGCCTGGACGTGCTGACGGCGCTGGCCGAGCGCGCGCAGACGCTGGACTGGTCCGCGCCTGAGCGCGTCGCCGAGAACGTGGTCGACATCGTGCAGGGCCGCCACCCGGTGGTCGAAGGCCAGCTCGCGGCCGAGTCGGTGGCTTTCATCGCCAACGACTGCCAGCTCAATGAAGCGCGCAAGCTCTTGCTGATCACCGGCCCGAACATGGGCGGCAAGTCGACCTTCATGCGCCAGACCGCGCTGATCGTGCTGCTGGCCTGCGTGGGCGCCTACGTGCCGGCGCGGCGCGCGGTGATCGGGCCGATCGACCGCATCTTTACCCGCATCGGCGCCGCCGATGACCTCGCGGGCGGCCGCTCCACCTTCATGGTCGAGATGACCGAGGCCGCCGGCATCCTGCACCACGCGACCCCGGCTTCACTGGTGCTGATGGACGAGATCGGGCGCGGCACGTCGACCTTCGACGGGCTGGCGCTGGCCTGGGCGATCGCGCGCCACCTGCTGTCGCACAACCGCAGCCACACCCTCTTCGCCACGCATTACTTCGAGCTGACGCAACTGCCGCAAGAGTTCCCGCAGGCAGCCAACGTGCACCTGTCGGCGGTCGAGCATGGCGATGGCATTGTCTTCCTGCACGCGGTGCAGGACGGCCCCGCCAGCCAGAGCTACGGCCTGCAGGTAGCGCAGCTGGCCGGCGTGCCGCAGCCGGTGATCCGCGCCGCGCGCAAGCACCTGGCCTGGCTGGAGCAGCAATCGGCCGACGCCACGCCGACGCCGCAGCTGGACCTGTTCGCGGCACCGCCAACGCCGGAGGACGACGAGGACGACTTCGGCGCCGCCCCGGCGGCCGTGCCCGCGCCGCTGGCGCCCGCGCTGGCACCCGAACAGGCCGCGCTGGTCGATGCGCTGGCCGACCTGGACCCCGACACCCTGACGCCGCGCGCCGCGCTGGAGGCGCTGTACCGGCTCAAGGCACTGGCAGGCGAGGCGCTCGACGCCGCATGAACGCTGCACGCCGTGCCCTGCTTGCCATGCTGCTGCCGCTGCTTTGCACGGCCGGCATGGCATCGGCCGCGCCCGCGGGCCGCGCCGGCAAGACACCGGCCAGGCCAAAGCTGACGCGCATCGCGCTGATCGCCGACCTGCCCCAGTGGCCGGCCGCGGAGGCCAACGCGGCAGCGCTGCTCGACTACTTCGGCGAGCGCAAGCTGGACCTGGTCATTCATGCCGGCGGCATCAAGGGCGATACGGAATCGTGCAGCGATGTGGTGCTGGGCAACCGCCAGCAACTGCTGGACCAGTCGCCGCTGCCGCTGGTCTACGTGCCCGGCGAGACCGACTGGTCCGAATGCCGGCTGCCGGTCAACGGCGGCTTTGACGCGGTCGAGCGCCTGAACCGGCTGCGTGAGCTGTTCTTCCCCGAGGACGCCACGCTCGGCCGGCATCCGCGGCCGCTGCTGCGGCAATCGGACCAGGCGCTGTTCCGCAGCTTCCGCGAGAACATGCGCATGGAGGTGGGCGATATCCTGCTCGTCGGCATGAACCTGCCTGGCGACAACAACCACTACCGCAACGAAGGCGGGCGCAACGGCGAGTTCGAGGACCGGCGCGAAGCCAACCGCCAGTGGCTGGCGCGCGCGTTCTCGGTGGCGCGGCAACGCGACCTGAACGGCATCGTGGTGGTGGTCCACGCCGACCCGCATTTTGCCAACGGCTGGGAGAAGAAAGGCCGCCCGACGCTGCTGGACGGCTTCATGCGCCACCGCACCCGCGATGGCTACCTGGAATTCAAGCGCCAGCTGCGCGAGCTGGCCGGTCGTTTCCGCGGCCAGGTGCTGCTGGTGCATGCGGGCGGAAACGGGGCCAACGGGGCCGACAACGGCTTCGGCATCGACAAGCCGCTGCGCGATGCGGCCGGCAAGGTCATGCAGAACTTCACGCGCGTGTCACTGCCCGCCAACACGGTCTCGCAATGGGCCGAGCTGGTGATCACGCCTGGCGCGGCCTCACCGTTCGCGGTCATGCTCAGGGACGCACCGGCACCGCGCTGAGACCGCTTGCCGGCCGACAACGAAAAAGCCGGCTGCGGCCGGCTTTTTCTTCGGGTGCGGAAATACGATCAGTGCAGCGTGCGCGGCGTGTCGTCGTCCTCGTCCTCATCGACGACTTCAACGCCCGAGGCGCCATGGGCGTGGCCGTGCTCGATTTCCTCGGCGGTGGCCTCGCGGACTTCGGAGACCTTCAGCCAGAAGCGCAGCGCCATGCCGGCCAGCGGATGGTTGCCATCCAGCACGACCTTGTCCTCGGCCACGTCGGTCACGGTGTAGATGACGGAGTCCTCTTCGTCGCCATCTTCGGGCATGCCTTCGAACTGCATGCCGACTTCCAGCGGCTCGGGGAAGCGGTTGCGCGGCTCGACCTTCACCATATCGGCGTCATAGTCGCCGAACGCGTCTTCCGGCTCCAGCTGCAGCTGGGTCTCGAAGCCCGCGTCATGACCGTCGAGCGCTTCCTCGATCTTGGGGAACGTGCCATCATACCCGCCGTGCAAATAAACCATGGCTTCATCTGACTCCTCGATCAGATTGCCTTGCGCGTCCGACAGCTTGTACATCACGGACACCACAGTATTCTTAGCGATTTTCAATTCTTGACTCCATGAACGATTCCGCATTATACGCGCAGGCCCTGCCCCCTGGCCCCGTCGATCCAGACACTCCGCTCGACCTGCTTGGTGGCATGACGCCTGCTGCATTCATGCGGGATATCTGGCATCGCAAGCCCCTGCTGATTCGACAGGCAGTACCCGGAATCGTGCCGCCTGTGTCGCGCGAGGCTCTTTTCGACCTGGCCGACAGCGATGACGTCGAATCGCGCCTGGTGACGCACTTCCGTAACCGCTGGAAACTCGCGCATGGCCCATTTGCGCGCGAAAACCTGCCCGGCGTCAAGGCCCGCCAGTGGACCCTGCTGGTGCAAGGGGTAAATCTGCACGACGCCGCCGCGGCGGAACTGATGGGCCGCTTCCGTTTCGTGCCCGACGCGCGCCTGGACGACCTGATGATCAGCTACGCCACCGACGGCGGCGGCGTGGGCCCGCATTTCGACTCCTACGATGTGTTCCTGCTGCAAGTCTCGGGCCGGCGCCGCTGGCGCATTTCGTCGCAGACCAGCCTTGAGCTGATCCCGGACATGCCGCTGAAGATCCTCGCCGACTTCAACGCGGAACAGGAATGGGTGCTCGAACCCGGCGACATGCTCTACCTGCCGCCGCAATATGCGCACGATGGCATTGCCGAGGGTGAATGCATGACCTGCTCGATCGGCTTCCGCGCGCCGGCCTACCGCGAGCTGGCCGGGCATTTCCTGGCCTGGCTGTCTGAAACGGTTGAAGACAACGAAGACCTCGGCGGCCGTTATGCCGACGCCGGCGAGCGCGCCGCCACGCGGCCCGCGCAGTTGCCGGCCGGCATGACCAAGGCAGTCGCCGAGCGGCTCAAGGCGTTGCAATGGAATAGCCAGATGGTGTCTGAATTCCTCGGCAGCCATCTGTCCGAACCCAAACCTGGCGTTGAATTTGCAGAGATACCTGACATGCCGTTGCGCGGTTATGCGACACTGGCGGCCCGCCATGGTGTAGTACTGCCATCGGCATCGATTGCGCTTTACGACCGCGCGAATTTCTTCCTCAATGGAGAAGCCTACGAGCCGCCGGCCGAACTGATGCAGTGGCTGAAAAAGTTGGCCGATTATCGGCAGCTTAGTAGCGAAGATGTTGCGGCTTGCGCGGGCCTACCCGATCTGATGGAAACTTTCCATCACTGGACGCTGGAAGGATGGCTGCAATTGGGTCCGCGGCTGTAATAATGCGTAACATTGCGAATCAGTAAATTTCGGCGCTACACAAGCCGGGAAAACGCGGATATAATCGTTGGCTGGCTAGTACTGTGGACCATTGCATATGTCGGGACCCGGGAGGGCCTCTATTTTGCAGTTCAAGAGCGATAATTACCGGTAATTATTCATCGCCTGTTTTCCGTTATTACAAGTTAAAGGACGAAAAATGAAGAAGTCTCTCCTGATCGCATCGCTGCTGGCCGCTGTTGCTCTCGCCGCTTGCGGCAAGAAGGAAGAAGCTGCCGCTCCGGCCGCTGACACGGCTGCTCCGGCCGCTGCCGCTCCGGCTGCTGAAGCTTCGGCTCCCGCTGCTGAAGCCCCGGCCGCTCCGGCTGCTGCCGCTCCGGCTGCTGACGCTTCGGCTCCGGCTGCTGACGCTTCGGCTCCGGCTGCCAAGCAGTAATCGGTTCCTGACCGATGAAAAAACCGGCCTTCGGGCCGGTTTTTTTATTTGGGCGCCGCTACCGCACTGCGCCCTGCTGAATCCACGCATCCCTCAGGCGCGCACCGCCTGCCAGTCCAGGCCCTCGTCCTGGTCTGCCACCAGCACCTCGGACGGCAACGCACCCAATGCCATTGCCAGCGCCCCCGTTGCCAGGTCACGCGTATTGTTCTGCTTGCTGAGGTGGGCCGCGACCACGCGGTTCAGGCCGGTATGGGCAACTTGCGCCAGGATACTGGCCGCCACTTCATTGGCCAGGTGGCCGAAGTCCCCGCCGATGCGCCGCTTCAGCGAAGCCGGATAGACCGAATTGCGCAGCATCTCGCGGTCATGGTTGCATTCCAGCACCAGCGCATCCACGCCTGCCAGGCGCGCCGTCACGTAAGGCGTCTCCATGCCTGCATCGGTCAACACGCCTAGCCTTGCCTGCCCGTCCGACAAGACGAACTGCAGCGGCTCGCGCGCATCGTGCGGCACAGTGTACGGCAGCACCTGCAGTCCGGCGACGGCAAAGGCATGGTCGGCGCCGCAGACGCGCACGTCGGCCGCATCGGCGCCGCGCAGGTGCGAGGTCGCCAGCCAGGTGCCGTGGCTGGTGTACACCGCCAGGCGGTGGCGGGCAGCAAAGGCGTAGGCCGAGCCGACGTGGTCGCCATGCTCGTGCGTCACCAGCACGGCGTCGAGCTGGTCCGGCGCGACGCCCAGGCGCTCCAGGCGCCGGGCGGTCTCGCGGATGCCGAAGCCGCAGTCGAGCAGCACGCGCGTGGTGGTGGTGCCTTCGCGGGATTCGATCAGCAGCGAGTTGCCCTCGCTGCCGCTGCCGAGGAAGGCGAAGCGCATCATGGCCGCGCCCTCCCCGCCAGGCACCGGCCAGGACGGCCGGCTGGCATGCCAGCAGTCATGCGCCGGCTCAGTGCAGTTGCTCGTCGATCAGCGACAGGATGCGCTTGCCGATTTCGCCGTTCTCAGGCTGGCCGGCATCGTTGAGCACCGTCACCAGCGTGCCGCTGCCCGTGCCCTTGAGCGACACGCGATACTTCTTGGCGGTCTTGGAATCTTCCGGCTTGGTGAACAGCTTGGAGAAGAAGCCACGGCTGTCGGCAACGGTGCGCGGGTCGACATAGCGCACGTAGTACAGGCCCTGGCCGCGGTCGCGGTCTTCAACCGTGAAGTTCACGCGGTCCAGCGACAGGCCGACCGAGCGCCAGGCGCGGTCGAACGGCTCGGGCAGCTGCAGCGCCGGGGCGCCGTTGACCTGGGCCAGGTACGACTTGGCCGGCGCGGCGCCATCGGCACCAGCGGCGGCCGCGGTGCCGGCAGCGGCGGCCGTGCCCGAAGCGGCTGCGGTATTGCCCGCCGCCGCCGGGTTCTTGGCCATGCGGTCGGCCTGTTCCTTCTGCACGCCCAGCCGCTGGGCCAGGCGCGACAGGAATTCGGCTTCCAGCTCTGGATCGGCCGGACGCGGAGTCCAGACCGTGCTCGACTTGTCGATGCCGGTCAGCTGCTCCTGCGCACCGCGGTGGCTGATGAAGACCTCCAGCGTGCCGTTCTGCGAACGCTCGACGCGGGTGCGGAACTTGTCGCGCTCCGAGGTCGAGTACAGGCCGTCGAAGACCTTGCCGATGGTGTTGCGGATGATGTCCTGCGGGATCTTGGCGCGGTTCTCGGCCCAGTCGGTTTCCATGATGCCGGTCTCGGGCGAGTCCTGCACCAGCAGGAAACCGCTTTCCTGCCAGAAGCCGCGCAGCTGCTGCCACAGCTGGTCGCCGCGCATGCCGTTGCTGATCACCAGCCAGCGCTGGTTGCCGTCGCGCTCCATGCGGATGCCCTGGGCGGAGGGCAGCACGTTCTCGCTCGGGGATTGCTCGCGCACCTTGGTGGCCTGGCTGTACGTCGACAGCGTCGAGGTGCCGTTCGCATCGGGCACCGAATAGCGGCGATCGCCCTCCAGCTTGGTCAGGTCGGGCGGGATATCCAGCGTAGGCGTGCGCTTCGAGGCCGACGACTTGTAGTCGATCTTGTCCGGCTGCATCGCTTCGTTGATGCTGCTGCAGCCGGTGATCACGCCAGCGGCGAGCACGGGCACAACCAGGGCGGCGCGGCGGACTTGCGTCGCGCCGCGGCGGTTAAGCTTCAGTTTCATTGACACGCAATCCTAGTAGGTGGTGCGACAGCAGGACGCCGCGAAAGATCAGGCCAGCAGGCCGGCGGCGGCCAGTGCCTTGCGTACATAGTCGTGGTTGGCCTCGGACAGAGGGGTCAGCGGCAGGCGGATACCGCCTTCCATCCTGCCCATCTGCTGGAGCGCCCACTTGACCGGGATCGGGTTGGCCTCGATGAACATGGCCTTGTTCAGCCCGATCAGCTCCATGTGCAGGCGGCGCGCGGTGACGACGTCGCCCTTGAGCGCCGCAACGCACATCTCGTGCATCTTGCGCGGTGCCACGTTGGCGGTGACCGAGATATTACCGTGGCCGCCCAGCAGGATCAGCGCAACCGCGGTGGGGTCGTCGCCGCTGTAGATGGCAAAGCCTTCCGGCGCGTCCTTGATCAGCTGCGCGGCGCGGTCGATATTGCCCGTCGCTTCCTTGACGCCGACGATGCCCGGCACCTGCGCCAGGCGCAGGATGGTCTCGTTGTTCATGTCCGCGACCGTACGGCCCGGCACGTTGTACAGCAGCACCGGCAGCTCCACCGCTTCGGCGATGGTGCGGAAATGCCGGTACATGCCTTCCTGGGTCGGCTTGTTGTAGTACGGCACGACCTGCAGCGACGCATCGGCGCCCACCTTCTTGGCGAAGGCGGTCAGCTCGATGGCCTCCTTGGTGGAGTTGCCGCCGGTGCCCGCGATGATCGGGATGCGCTTGCCGGCCTGTTCCACGGCAACGCGGATCAGTTCGCAGTGCTCCTCGACGGAAACTGTCGGGGACTCGCCGGTGGTGCCCACGATCACGATGCCGTCGGTGCCTTCGGCCACGTGCCAGTCGACCAGTGCGCGCAGGGCCGGGAAGTCCAGGCTGCCGTCTTCATGCATCGGGGTAACGATGGCGACAATGCTGCCGGTAATCTGTGTCATAACGTTAAGGAATTCGGGATGCGAATAACGGGATTGTACCGGAACCGCAGGCCGCTTCGACCGCCGCCCGGACAGGGGTTGATACCAACTGTTTCAACGTGTGCAGCGGCATTCTCGCCGACAGCGCCGTGCCTGGCTCAGGCGTCGAGCCGGTAGCGTGCCGGCGCGGGCGCATCGGCGCCGGCAGCCGCCTCGCGCACCGCACATATCCGCTGCACGAAGGCTGTTTTCGGCACTTCGACCAGGCCATCCTCATAGGCGACCACGCGCAGGCCATGCTGGCGCGCCACTTCGAGCAATTCGCCCGGCCGCAGCAGGAAATCCGGCCGCGACGGCTTGCCGACGGTTTCATTGCCCGCGGCAAAGGTTTCATAAATCCACATGCCGCCGGGCGCCAGCGCCGCCGCCAAGTGCGGCCACAGCGGCCGGTGCAGGTAATTGGTGACGACGATGGCGTCGAACGGCGCCTCGCCGGCCAGCGGCCAGGCGCCCTGCTCCAGGTCGGCCACCCGGCCGGTCACGCCGGCCGGCAGGCCGGCGATGGCCTCGGCGTCGCGGTCGACGGCCAGCACCGTGTGGCCGCGCGCCGCCAGCCAGGCGGCATGGCGGCCGCTGCCGCAGGCCAGGTCCAGCACCCGCGCGCCGGGGCGCAGCAGGTGGGCCCAGCGGGCAACCCAGGGGGAGGGGGCCGAAAGCCCGGCATGCGATAGCGTCATGGCGTTCCCCGGCACGTCACTGCAGCAGCATCACGATCGGGCGCAGCATTAGCTCGATCAGCGACATCAGCACATTGACCACCGGCGTCATCCAGATCGTGGTGATCACGCCAGCGGCCACCAGCGCCAGCACCACGAAGATGCCGTACGGCTCGATGCGCGACACCGCGCGGGCAATGCCCTGCGGCAGCAGCGCGGTCAGCACGCGGCCGCCGTCCAGCGGCGGCACCGGGAACAGGTTGAAGGCCGCCACCACCAGGTTGACGCGCACGCCCGCCAGCGCCATCTCGCCGAAAAACGGCTCGCGCACGCCGCCCCAGGTCAGGCCGATGGCCAGCAGCACCCAGACGAAGGCCTGCACCACATTGCTGGCCGGCCCGGCCAGCGCCACCCACATGCCGTGCCAGCGCGGGTTACGCAGGCGCTCGAACGCCACCGGCACCGGCTTGGCATAGCCGAACACGAACTGGCCGCTGGTCATGATATAGAGCAGCAGCGGCACCGCGATGGTGCCGATCGGATCGATATGGCGGATCGGGTTCAGGCTGACGCGCCCGAGCGCATAGGCCGTGTCGTCGCCGAAAAGCTTGGCCACGTAGCCGTGCGAGGCCTCATGCAGCGTGATGGCGAACAGCACCGGCAGGGCATAGACCGCGAAGGTCTGGATAAGGGAGGAATCCATGGTCCCTATTGTAACGGCCCGGCGCCGCCCAGGCGCACGCTCGTGCACCCGCCAGGCGGGGTGGCAGCGCCCGGGGAACTCAGAGCCCGAAGCGCTCGACGTCGCCGCGGCCCGCGCGGATCAGTTCGGGCTCGCCGCTGGTCAGGTCGATCACCGTGGTCGGCTGCGCCGGCGCCGGGCCGCCGCACACCACCAGGTCAAGCTGCTTCTCCAGCCGCGCGCGGATTTCCGCCGGGTCGTTGAGCGGCTCTTCGTCGCCCGGCATCTGCAGCGTGGCCGAGATCAGCGGCTCGCCGGTCTCGCCCAGCAACGCCAGCGGAATCGCGTGTTCAGGCACGCGCACGCCGATGGTCTTGCGCGCCGGGTGCGACAGCCGCCGCGGCACCTCCTTGGTCGCTTCCAGGATGAACACGTACGGGCCCGGCGTGGCGCCCTTGAGCCAGCGGTACTGCCGGTTGTCGACGCGGGCAAAGTTGCCGAGCTCGGACAGGTCGCGGCACATCAGCGTCAGGTGGTGGCGGTCATCGATACCGCGCAGCCGGCGCAGGCGCTCGACGGCGGCCTTGTCGTCGAGCCGGCAGGCCAGCGCATAGCTGGAATCGGTCGGCAGCGCAATCAGGCCGCCCTTCTGCAGGATCTGGGCGGCCTGCTTGACCAGGCGCGACTGCGGATTGAGCGGATGGATCTCGAAGTACTGTGACATGGACCAGGGTGGCGGATTCAGACAGATCGGAGCGGAATCTGGGGGGTACCCCGGCCAGGCCGGGCTTGCGCCTACCAGTCGTGCCAGACCGGCGTCACCGTCGGCGGCAGCGGCGGCAGCTTGCCCAGCTCGACGCGCCCTTCGCCGGGGCCGTGGAAATCCGAGCCGCGCGAGGCCAGCAGCCCGTAGTGGCGGGCCACCGCGGCATAGCGGCGGTACTGGTCGGGCGTGTGGCTGCCAGTCACGACCTCGACGGCACCACCGCCCAGGGCGGTGAATTCATCGAACAGCGCGTCGTGCTGGGTATCGGTGTAATTGTAGCGGCCCGGGTGCGCCATCACGGCGATGCCGCCGGCGGCGCGGATCCAGCCGACTGCGTCGGCCAGGCTGGCCCAGCGGTGGCCGACATAGCCGGGGCGGCCTTCCGACAGGTACTCGCTGAAGACCTCGCCCACGGTGGCGCAACGGCCCTGGTCGACCAGCCAGCGCGCAAAGTGCGTGCGCGAGATCAGGTCCGGGTTGCCCACGTGCTGCAGCGCCCCTTCATAGGCGCCGGTGATGCCCACTTTTGCCAGCGCGTCGGCAATATCGCGCGCGCGGCGCGCGCGGCCCGAGCGGGTATCGGTCAGGCCGTCGATCAGTTCCGGGCAGTGCGGGTCGATCTGCAGGCCGACGATGTGCACGGTCTGCCCGGCCCAGGTCACCGAGATCTCCACGCCCGGCACATAGCGCATGCCGAACTCCTCGGCCGCGGCACGCGCCTCGGCCTGCCCGCCCAGTTCGTCGTGGTCGGTCAGGGCCCAGAACGCGACCCCCGCGTCGCGGGCGATTTCCGCGATGGCGCGCGGCGCCAGCGTGCCGTCGGACACGGTGGAATGGCAATGCAGGTCGGCATTGATGGCGTGGGCGTTTTGCATGGGGCCATTCTACTCCCGTCGCCCCCTCCATGCGTGACGCCGGCGCCCCCTGGAAAGCCACCATGCCAAAGCCCTGCCGGCAACGCTGGCGTGGGCGGAAACGGGCGATGTGCGGGGTATAGTCGGGCCTTGCACTGTCATTTTTGCGGGCACCTGGCGTGCCCGCCATGCCCAATGTCCACCGCTACCCCCCTCGCACCAGCCCCCGTCACCACCACCGATGTCCTGATCGTGGGCGCTGGCCCGGTCGGGCTCTTTGCCGCGTTCCAGGCCGGCGTGCTCGGCCTCAGATGCGAGCTGATCGATGTGCTCGACCGCGCCGGCGGCCAGTGCACCGAGCTCTATCCTGAAAAACCGATCTACGACATCCCCGCCGTGCCGGGCTGCCTGGCGCAGGACCTGGTCGACCGGCTGCTGGAGCAATGCGCGCCGTTCGATTTCCCGATGCACTTCGGCCAGCGCGCGGAAAGCCTGTCCGAAATCCCGCGGCAGCCGGCACCTGACGGGCATGCCGCCCATGAGCGCCTGCTGGTCACCACTGACGGCGGCAAGCGCTTCGATGTCGCCGCGGTGCTGATCTGCGCCGGCGCGGGCGCGTTTGCGCCGCAGCGTGTATCGCTGCCGGAAGCGCCGGCACTGGAAGGCCGCCACGTGCACTACGCCGTGCGCGATGTGTCGCGCTTTGCCGGCAAGCGCGTGGTGGTGGCCGGCGGCGGCGACTCGGCGCTGGACTGGGCGCTGGCGCTGCGCAAGGTGGCCGCGCGCGTGGCGCTGGTGCACCGGCGCGAAGGCTTCCGCGCGGCCGACGGCACCGTCGCGGAAATGCGCGAGGCAGTGGCGGCCGGCGAGATGGATTTCGTGGTCGGCATGCTCGGCGCCCTGCGCACCGAAGGCCAGGACGGCCCGCTGACCGAGGTCGAGGTGCGCACCCGCGACGGCAGCACGGTGCTGCCCACCGATGAACTGGTGGCGCTGTACGGCCTGGTGTCCGAGCCGGGCCCGATCGCGCAGTGGGACATGGACATGCGCGCCGGCCGCATCCTGGTCGACACCACCACTTATGAAAGCTCGCGCCGCTGCATCTTTGCCGCGGGCGATATCGCCTACTACACCAACAAGCAGAAGCTGATCCTGTCAGGCTTCCACGAGGCCGCGCTGGCATTGCGCCGCGCCTACCACTACGCCTTCCCGGAAAAGGCGCTGGTGCACGTGCACACCAGCAACAACGCCGCGCTGAAGGAAAAGCTGACGCACGCCTGAGTAACCGTCTTCAAAGTCAAGTTCGGTGAAGCGATTTGTCCCAAGGAGTGCTGGTTCTGACCATGGCGTT
>NZ_JBYSYA010000021.1:0-106743 GCF_058782785.1 Cupriavidus sp. FW306-01-F10A | reverse complement strand
CGGCTTGCGGTTTACAACTGCTTCGGCGGCTAACAATGAAAAATGCCGTTCAGTCTTAACTGAACGGCATTACACCCTCGGGTGCTTTTTTTTGTTGTCGCGTACCGCCCGCTACAGCGCGCAGGTGCGAAAGCCAATGAAGGACAGATCATCCTCCGGCAAGCGCGCCCACCTTGCCCGCACGTGGCGCAGCCGCGCGGGGCTGGCGAACGACACACCGCGCACCGCCTGGTGCGAGCCGAAGCGCCCCACCACCTCGCTGTCTGACGGCGCGGCGGCAAACCCGGCGTACGGCTCATAGGGCGTGGCAGTCCACTCACGCAGCGCCCCCCACTGCAGGCCGCGGTTCTGCGTCGCGGCAAGCTCCCATTCCGATTCCGCCGGCAGGCGCCGCCCCGCCCACACGCACCACGCCTGCGCCTCGTACAGCGTGACATGGCGCACCGCCTCATCCGGATTGAGCGTGCGCAGCGTGCCGAAGCGCTCCACCATCCAGGCGCGCGATTCCGGATGGCGCGACCAGTAGCGCGGCGCCGAGCGTTCCTGCGTCATCAGCCACTGGCGCCCCGCTGCCGACCACCACGCCGGGTGCTCGTAGCCGCCGTCCTCGACGAACTCTAGGAACTGCGCGTTGCTGACCGGCGCCATGTCCATTTCAAACGCGGGCACGTAGGTGGGTTGCGGCGGCAGCTCATCGGGCCAGGCAAAGCCGTCGGGATCGCTCCAGCCGAGCGTGAAGCGGCCGCCCGGGAAATGCAGGGTGCCGCCATGCCCCGCAGGCTGCACCGGACCGGCCCCGATGGCCTCCGCGGGCGCCATGCCCAGCGCCTGCAACAGCGCGGCCACGCCTTCGCCCTGGGCATCTTCATGCAGCAGCGCGCGGCGGTACGGGTACAGGGTCAGGTCGCTGTCGTCGGCCAGCAGCGCAATCCGGCGCAGCACGCCGTCGAGCACGTCGGCGGCGTAGCGCTTGACCACCGCGACGTCGGGCAGCGTGACCTCCCAGCGCTCGTCGGGGCCGATGCGGTCCGGGTCGAACCACTCGTCGGCGCCGTCCAGCAGCGACGGCTCGGCCGCCACCGGCACCGGCACGCCGCCGCGGTCCACCTGGCGCACGCCGCGCAGGCACCACCACTCCGCATGCCAGGCCACGTGCCCGAGCGTCCACAACGGCGGATCGGCATCGTACTGATGCGGCACGTCCCAGGCGCGGCGCGTCTGCCCGAACGGTGCCAGCCACGCCAGCGTGCGGTTGCGCGCATCGACCAGCGCCTGCGCCAGCCCTTCGCGCGGCAGCCGGCGCGGATCGGACCAGGCCGCCTTGCCGCCGGTGAAGTAGAGATCGGGAAGCATGGGAAAGCCGCTCATCGGGAAAGTCCGTGCAGGGGAGTGAACAGTGGACAGGCAGTGACCGAAGCAGGCAACTGCTGGCCTGGCGCTCGCACGCCAGGCCGGCCGCGGCCATTATGACACTACCTGCCATCCCTGCCGGATGGTGCCCGCGAGGGCGGATCAGCCGCGCGCGTGGAACACGGCGAACCAGCCGCTCGGGTCGGTCCAGTACACCGGGTCGTCAAACCCGGCGGCTTCCAGCAAGAGCGTGAAGTCCTCCGGGCGGTACTTGTAGGAGTCCTCGGTATGGATCCGTTCGCCGGCGGCAAATTCGCGCGCGCCGCCCTGCCACTGCACGCGCACGTCGCGGCACGCCTGCAGGTGCATCTGGATGCGCGAGGCCGCGCGGTCGAAGCTCGCCACATGGCGCCAGTCGTCCAGCGAGAAATCCGTGCCGACGATGCGGTTCACGTTGCGCAGCACGTTGCGGTTGAACGCGGCGGTCACGCCCAGCGCATCGTCATAGGCAGACACCAGCGTGGCTTCTTCCTTGTGCAGGTCAACCCCGATCAGCACGCCGTCGCCGCGCCCGGCCGCGCCGCGCATGCGCTGCAGCAATGCCAGGGCCTCGACCGGGGCGAAATTGCCGATGCTCGAGCCCGGATAGAAGAACAGCCGCCTGCCGCGCCTGACGTTGGCGGGCAGATCGAACGGCGCACACAGGTCGGCGCCCAGGCCCAGCATCGGAATGTCGGGATGCTGTTGCTGCAGCGACGACAGCGTCGTGCGCAGGAACTCTATGGAGATATCCAGCGCCACGTACTGTGCCGGGCGCAGGGTGCCAAAGAGCCTGGCAGCCTTTTCGCAATTGCCCGCACCCAGGTCCACCAGCACGCAGCCGCTGCCGGCACGCGCGGCAATGGCGGGCGCCGCGCTGGCAAAGATCGCGGCCTCGGTGCGGGTCGGGTAGTACTCTGGCAGGTCGGTGATGGCTTCGAACAGGCGCGAGCCCAGCACGTCGTAGAAGAACTTGGGGCTGATGGCGGCCTGCCCGGCACGCAGCCCGGCCAGCACCTGCTCGCGCAGCGCGCCGCTGTCCTCGCGGTACTGCTGCACGAACTCCGGCTGGGGCGGCTGCCGGTGCGCGCGGCCATTGGCCAGCGCGACCAGGGCGGGCGGTGCGGCCGCATGGCCGTTGTGGTGGTTCAGGGGTGGGAGAGGTGTCTGCGGGGCTTTTTTCTGGAAGGGGGTATTCGGCGGATTCGGGACAGCCGGCATGTCGTTTCCTTGTGTGGTCGCGAATGGTCACTGCTTCACTGCGTATTCCCCAAGGCCGCGCTGTGCATGTCGTGCGCGCCGGTCTCCGCAACGCCTCCCTGTGCCGTCCGGGACGCATCGGGCGAAGCCGAACTTAAAGGATAGGCCCATCCGGCGGATCGCGCACCGCCCGATCGCCGGATGGGCCGTATGCAGCACATCAAAAAAGCTTGAGTCAGTATCTTTCCTAATGGGGCATATCCCTTGCAGTTCGTTTATAATCCCGCCCAGCGCGGCCCCGAAACGGGTCGTGTCCCTCAAAGGGGAGTAGCTCCGGGGCCCATGCCCTTAGCACAATCGTCATTCCGGGACCCTTGTCCCCGGTTGTGCTGACTACCGGCGTGCATACCGCGCCAGTGGTCGAGCAAGACCTTTGCAACCTGGACTTCATGGTTTGCAAAGGCGCCCCCACGCTCCCGTGCTACGTGAATCCAGGCGAACCCGATACGCGCACTTGCGCTGATTTGTACCCTGAGGAGAGTTCATGGAGTGGTTTACCGATCTGTTCACGATGCAGTTCCTGACGGCACTGCTGTCCATCGTCGTCATTGACCTGGTGCTGGCTGGCGACAATGCCATCGTGATCGCCCTGGCGGCGCGCAACCTGCCCGCCCACCTGCAGAAAAAGGCCATCATCTGGGGTACCGTCGGTGCCGTGGTGGTGCGCTCGGCCATGACGATCGGCGTGGTCTGGCTGCTGAAGATTCCGGGGCTGATGCTGATCGGCGGCCTGGCGCTGGTGTGGATTGCCTACAAGCTGCTGTCCGACGAAGGCGACGGCGAGGGGCACGGTTCGGGCGCCTCGACCCTGTGGGGCGCAATGAAGACCATCATCATCGCCGACGCGGTGATGGGCGTGGACAACGTGCTGGCCGTGGCCGGCGCCGCGCACGGCAGCTTCCTGCTGGTGGTGCTGGGCCTGCTGATCAGCATCCCGATCGTGGTGTGGGGCTCGAGCCTGGTGCTCAAGCTGATGAGCCGCTTCCCGATCATCATCTACCTGGGCGCGGGCGTGCTGGCGTTCACGGCAGTCAAGATGATCGTGCACGAGCCGATGATCAAGGCGTTCTTCGAAGCCAACCCGGTGGTCAACTGGGGCCTGTACGTGCTGATCGTCGGCGGCGTGCTGGGCGCCGGCTACCTGGTGCAGAAGCGCCGCGTGCAGCAACCGGCCGGCAGCCACTAAGGCGGCAAGCCGTGCCAGGCATGGCCGGGGCACCCGCCCCGGCCAGCCCGCTGAAGGGCCATCCTGAGGGATGGCCCTTTTGCTTTAAAATGCCAGCTTTGCGGGACCAGTGCCCGCGTCACTCCCGATCCCGCCCCGCGCCGATGAAACAGTACCTCGACTTCATGCGCCATGTGTACGAGCATGGCACCGACAAGGCCGACCGCACCGGCACCGGCACGCGCTCGGTGTTCGGCTACCAGATGCGCTTCGACCTGCGCGCAGGCTTCCCGGTGGTGACCACCAAGAAGCTGCACCTGAAGTCGATCATCTATGAACTGCTGTGGTTCCTGCAGGGCTCGACCAACGTGCGCTGGCTGCAGGAGCACGGCGTCACCATCTGGGACGAGTGGGCCGACGAGAACGGCGAACTGGGCCCGGTCTACGGCTCGCAATGGCGCTCGTGGCCGGCGCCGGACGGCCGCCATATCGACCAGATCACCGAGCTGGTGGCGCAGATTCGCGCCAACCCGGATTCGCGCCGCCTGATCGTATCGGCCTGGAACGTGGCCGACATCCCGCGCATGAAGCTGCCGCCCTGCCACGCGTTCTTCCAGTTCTACGTGGCCGATGGCCGGCTGTCGTGCCAGCTCTACCAGCGCAGCGCCGATATCTTCCTGGGCGTGCCGTTCAATATCGCCAGCTATGCGCTGCTGACCCATATGATGGCGCAGCAGACCGGGCTGGAAGTGGGCGACTTCGTCTGGACCGGCGGCGACTGCCACCTGTACAACAACCATTTCGAGCAGGTGCAGACCCAGTTGGCGCGCGAGCCGCTGGCGCTGCCGCAACTGAAGATCCTGCGCAAGCCCGACAGCATCTTCGACTACCGCTACGAAGACTTCGAACTGGCCGGCTACCAGTCGCACGCCGCCATCAAGGCACCGGTGGCCGTATGACGCTGCTGACACTGGTGGTCGCCCGCGCCCGCAACAACACCATCGGCCGCGACAACGCGCTGCCTTGGCGCCTGCCGGAAGACCTGGCGCACTTCAAGCGCACCACCATGGGCGCGCCGGTGATCATGGGCCGCAAGACCTGGGATTCAATCGGCCGCCCGCTGCCGGGGCGCCGCAATATCGTGGTCAGCCGCAACCCGGACCTTCGCATCGAGGGTGCCGAGGTGGCGGCCTCGCTGGAAGACGCCCAGCGCCTGTGCGTGGGCGCGGAGCAGATCTTCCTGATCGGCGGCGCGCAGCTCTACGCCGAGGCCATGCCGTGCGCGGACCGGCTGGTGGTGACCGAGATCGACGCGGATGTGGAAGGCGATGCCTTCTTCCCGGCGATCGACCGCACCCAATGGGTGGAGACCGCGCGCGAGACGCATCATTCGGAGGCCAATGGCTTCGACTATGCCTTCGTCACGTACGAGCGGCCGCCGTCGGACGAGTCGTAAGCCGTTGCGCGGGCAATAAAAAAGCAGGCCGTCCGGCCTGCTTTTTCTTTGGGCGGCGCGCGCCGCTCAGGTGCCGGCAATCGTCATCTGCTCAAGCAGGATCGAGCCCGTTTCCTTGGTGCCGCGCACCAGCGCATCCGCGCCGATAGCGACGATCTGCTGGAACATCTCGGCCATATTGCCGGCGATGGTGATTTCCTCCACCGGGTACTGGATCACGCCATTCTCGACCCAGTAGCCCGAGGCGCCGCGCGAATAGTCGCCGGTCACGTAGTTGACGCCCTGCCCCATCAGCTCGGTCACCAGCAGGCCGGTGCCGAGCTTGCGCAGCATCGCCGGGAAATCGTCGCCGGGCTCGGTCAGCGAGCTGGTCAGTGTCAGGTTGTGCGAGCCGCCGGCGTTGCCGGTGGTCTGCATGCCGAGCTTGCGCGCGGAATAGGTCGACAGGAAATAGCCCTGCACCACGCCGTCGCGGACCACGTCGCGGGCACGGGTGCGCACGCCTTCCTCGTCGAACGGGGCGCTGCCCATGGCGCCGGGGGTGTGCGGCTGCTCATGGATCTGGATATGCGGCGCAAACACGGCCTGGCCCAGCGAATCGCACAGGAACGTGGATTTGCGGTACAGCGCGCCGCCCGACACCGCCTGCACGAAGGCGCCCAGCAGCCCCGCGGCCAGCGGCGCCTCGAACAGCACCGGGCAGCGGCGCGTGGACAGCTGGCGCGCCTGCAGCCGCGCCAGCGCGCGCTCGGCGGCGTAGCGGCCGATGTCCTCGGGCGCGGCCAGCGCCAGCGGCGAGCGCTTGGACGAGTACCAGTCATCGCGCTGCATGCCGCTGCCGCTGCCGGCGATCGGCGCGCACGAGATGAAATGGCGCGAATACGGGTAGCCGCCCGAGAAGCCGCGCGTGGTCGCCAGCACGAACTGCGAATGCTGCGCCGACACGCTGGCGCCGTCGCTGTTGCGGATGCGCGGCGACACCGCGAAGGCGGCGGCCTCGGCGCGGGTGGCGATGTCGATGGCGCGCTCGGCGTCCAGCGCCCACGGGTGGAACAGTTCCAGGTCCTGTGGCGCGCGTTCCAGCAGTTCTTCCTCGGCCAGGCCGGCGCAATCGTCCTCGGCCGTGAAGCGGGCGATGTTGTAGGCGGCCTCGGCGGTGGCGCGCAGCGCGGCCGGAGAGAAGTCCGAGGTGCTGGCATTGCCGCGGCGCTTGCCGATCATGACCGTGACCCCGACCACCTTGTCGCGGTTCTGCTCGATGGTTTCCACCTGCCCCTTGCGTACCGATACCGACAGGCCGCTGCCTTCGGAGATCTCGGTGGCGGCGTCGGTCGCCCCAAGTTCGCGTGCAACGCGCAGCACATCGGCGGCCATCTCGCTGAGCTGGGCCTGGGTGTAGGTGAAGTGCGCGGTCTGTTCTGCGATCTGGTCCATGCTGGGCGGGTGTCATCAAAAGTCCAAGCGGCAATCATAGCAAGATAAAATGCCGGGCATGACGCGAAATTCCCGTAATCCGAATGGCTCGCGCTTTCCCGGAGGCTTTGCGCCCGAACCGGAAGACGACGAACCGAAAAGCAAGTCGCAGCGCAAGCGCGACATGACCGCCCTGCAGGATCTTGGCGCCGAGCTCGAAGCCCTGGCCAAGGACCGCCTGGCGCGCGTGCCCATGCCCGAAGCGCTGGCCGACGCCATCCACCAGGCCCGCCGCATCAACAGCCACGAGGGCAAGCGCCGCCAGATGCAGTTCGTGGGCAAGATCATGCGCGGCCTCGAGGACGAAGAGGTCGAGGTGATCCGGCAAGCGCTGGAGGGCTTCAAGGGCACCAGCAAGGCCGAAACCGCCCGCATGCACCTGATCGAGCGCTGGCGCGAGCTGCTGCTGGCCGACGACGCGGCGCTGACGCGCTTCCTCGCCGAGCACCCCGGCATCGACGTGCAGGCGCTGCGCAACACCATCCGCAACGCGCGCAAGGAAAAGGAGCAAGGCAAGCCGCCGCGCTATTTCCGCGAGCTGTTCCAGGCCATCAAGACGGCGCTGGACGCGAAGGATGGCAACGCCGGCGCCGCCGCGGACCAACCCCCTACCCCGGAGCCCGAGGCATGACCCAGACCACGCAGCCGGTAGTCCGCAACCATCCCGATGAACTCGTTGTCGGCTTCGTTTCGATCTCGGACCGCGCCTCGGCCGGCACCTACCAGGACGAAGGCATCCCGGCGCTGCGCGAGTGGTTCGGGCGCACGCTGACCACGCCCTGGCAGGCGGTGGAGCGGCTGATCCCGGACGAGCAGGCGCAGATCTCGCGCACCCTGATCGACCTGGTCGACGTGGCCGGCTGCGACCTGGTGCTGACCACCGGCGGCACCGGCCCGGCGCGCCGCGACGTGACGCCCGAGGCCACGCTGGCCGTGGGCACCAAGGAAATGCCCGGCTTCGGCGAGCAGATGCGCCAGGTCAGCCTGCATTTCGTGCCGACCGCGATCCTGTCGCGCCAGGTGGCGGTGATCCGCGAGACCGCCAGCCGCGCCGCGCTGATCGTCAACCTGCCCGGCCAGCCGCGCGCCATCCGCGAGACCCTGGAGGGCCTGCGCGATGCCGATGGCAAGGCCGTGGTGCAAGGGATCTTTGCTGCGGTGCCGTATTGCATCGACCTGATCGGCGGCCCCTACATGGAAACCGACGAAGCCATCGTCAAGGCCTGGCGCCCGAAGAACGCCGTGCGGGCCAAGCCCGCGGCGTAAACGCCAATCCCCGCAGGCGCCCGCCTGCGGGCTCCCCTCCCCGCGCCTCAGCGCAAGCCCAGGTACAACCCCACCGGCACGAACACCACCGCGGCGATATTGCCCAGCAGCACGATCGACGCCACCTGGTCCGGCTCCTGCCGGAAATGGTCCGCCACCAGGAAGTTCAGCACTGCCGGCGGCAGCGCGGCAAACACAAAGAGCAGGCCACGCTGCAATTCGGTCAGCGGCACCCACTGCGCCAGCAGCAGCGCCACCGCGATTCCCGTCAGCGGGCAGGCCGCGGCGCCGACCAGGCCCATGCCCCAGTTGCGCAGGCTGACGTCCTTCATGCGCACGCCCAGTGCAAACAGCATCAGCGGCACGGTGGCGTCGCCCAGCAGCTTGACCGACTGGTAGACCGGGTCCGGCAGCGTGAACCATGGCCGCGCCAGCGCCAGCGCCACGCCCGCCACGGTGGCCAGCACCATGGGGTTGCGCGCGATCTGCGCCATCGACGCATGGCGGTTGACGATCTTCATGCCGATGGTGAAGTGCATCAGGTTCGATGCCGCGAACAGCGCCACCGCCGGCGCCAACCCAGCCGGACCGAAGGCAAATACCGACAGCGGCAGGCCCATATTGCCGCAGTTGTTGAACATCATCGGCGGCACGAAGGTGCGCGGATCGGCCTTCAGCAGCCGCGCCAGCGCCCACGCCAGCACGCCCGAGCCCAGCACCACCGCCACCGCGCAGCCCAGCAGCACCAGCTGGTCGGCCAGCACGAAATCCTTGCTGACGAAGGCCGACACCACCAGCAGCGGCGCGATCACGTCCAGCGTGGCGCGGTTGATGCCGGCCATGTCCGGATGGGCCTTGCGCCCGTACAGCCACCCGACCAGGATGATCAGGATGACCGGCGTGATGATGGAGACGATGCGCTCAAGCATGGGCAGGCGGGCGGGACGCGCCCCGGCGGCGGCCGCCCCGTGCGGACGGCCCGTCGCTTGCAGTGGGTTGTTGTTCCGGGAGCAGCCGGCCCCGCTTATTGCGCGGGCGTGTCGGCGGCCGGCGCGTCCGCTGCCGGTGCGGCGCCCGGCGCGGTGTGACGGATAAAGTGCGTGCGGTAGTAGCGCAGTTCTTCGACCGATTCCAGGATGTCGGCCAGCGCCGTATGCAGCTGGCGCTTGATAAAGCCCTTGTGGATGGCCGGCTCCCAGCGCTTGCACAGCTCCTTCAGCGTGGACACGTCCAGGTTGCGGTAGTGGAAGAACGCCTCCAGCTTGGGCATGTAGCGCGCCATGAAGCGGCGGTCCTGGCAGATCGAGTTGCCGCACATCGGCGACTTGTTGGCCGGCACCCAGCGCTTGAGGAAGGCCAGCAGCTCGGCCTCGGCCTGCTCTTCAGTCAGGGTCGATGCCTTGACCTTGTCGATCAGGCCCGAGCGGCCGTGGGTGCCCTTGTTCCAGTTGTCCATGCCATCGAGCACGGCGTCGCTCTGGTGGATCACCAGCACCGGGCCTTCGGCCAGGATATTGAGTTCGGAGTCGGTAACGACGATCGCGATTTCGATGATGCGATCGGTATCCGGCTGCAGGCCGGTCATTTCCATGTCCAGCCAGATCAGGTTGTTTTCGCTTTTGACGGATTTGGCGGTGGCTTGGCTTGTCATCGGGACTGCGGAAGATAGGGATTTCAGGGAAGCGGCCGCGGCGGGGGCGGGCGCGAACAATTTATAATTCTCGCATATCCGTCCGGAATGGCCGTTTGCGCACCAGCGCCGGGGCGTTTTCCGGATATCCCGGACCACCGCCTGCCCCACCCCGGGGCCCGGCGGTCCCAACGGACGCCCGCCGCGCACAATGCGGGGCGCCCGCACCCACAACAAGGCTCTTGCCGATGTTCACGATTGTCTTTCTCGCCGCCCTGGTGCTGATGGTGCTGACCAGGCTCTGGCTGGCCGCCCGCCAGGTCCGGCATGTGGCGCAGCACCGCAATGCGGTGCCGCCGCGCTTTGCCGACACCATCAGCCTGGCCTCGCACCAGAAGGCCGCGGACTACACCATCGCCCGCACCCGGCTGTCGATGCTCGAGGTGCTGGCCGGGGCCGCGGTGCTGATCGGCTTCACCATGCTGGGCGGGCTGCAGTGGCTCAACCAGTCCTGGCTGGACACTTTCGGCCCGGGCTATGCCTATGGCGTGGCGCTGGTGGCCAGCGTGGCGCTGATCGGCGGGCTGGTCGACCTGCCGTTCTCGCTGTACGGCCAGTTCGGCATCGAGCAGCGCTTCGGCTTCAACAAGATGACGTTCGGCCTGTGGCTGGCCGACATGGCCAAGATGCTGGTGGTGGCCTGCGCGCTGGGCCTGCCGCTGCTGCTGGCGGTGCTGTGGCTGATGGAGCGCGCCGGCTCGCTGTGGTGGGTCTGGACCTGGCTGGTGTGGATGGCCTTCAACCTGTTCCTGCTGGTGGTGTTCCCGACCTTTATCGCGCCGCTGTTCAACAAGTTCGAGCCGCTCACCGACGAATCGCTGCGCCAGCGCATCGAGGCCCTGATGAAGCGCTGCGGCTTTGCCAGCAAGGGCCTGTTCGTGATGGACGGCAGCAAGCGCAGCGCCCACGGCAATGCGTATTTCACCGGCTTCGGCGCGGCCAAGCGCATTGTCTTCTTCGATACGCTGCTGGAGCGCCTGACGGGCGACGAGATCGAGGCGGTGCTGGCACATGAGCTGGGCCACTTCAAGCGGCGCCATGTGGCCAAGCGCATCGTCGTCACCTTTGCGCTGAGCCTGGTATTCCTGGCGCTGCTGGGCTGGCTGGCCACGCGCAGCTGGTTCTACACCGGGCTGGGCGTGGTGCCCAACCTGGGCGTGTCCAACAACGCGCTGGCGCTGGTGCTGTTCTTCCTGGCGCTGCCGGTGTTCACCTTCCTGCTGGGGCCGCTGTCGAGCCTGTCGTCGCGCCGCCATGAGTTCGAGGCCGACGCCTTTGCCGCCGACCAGACCGATGCCGGCAACCTGGTGTCGGCACTGGTGAAGCTGTACAAGGACAACGCCTCGACGCTGACGCCCGATCCGCTCTACAGCGCCTTCTACTACTCGCATCCGCCCGCCGCGCAGCGGATCGACCGCCTGCTGGCGCACGCATGAGCCGCGCCACGCGTCACCGCAACGCCGGCGGCGGCAGCCATGCCGGCACGGCCACCGAATCCGCGCTGATCATCGCCGCCCATGGCCGCCACTACGTGGTCGAGCTGGGCGACGGCACGCGCATGCATGCCTTCCCGCGCGGCAAGAAGAGCGACTGCGCGGTGGGCGACCATGTCAGCGTGGAACGCGCCGCCGCCGACCAGTGCGTGATCACCGCGGCCTCGCCGCGCAAGAACCTGCTGCACCGCTCCGACCAGTTCAAGTCGAAGCTGCTGGCCGCCAATATCGACCAGGTCGTGATCGTGCTGGCAACCGAGCCGGGCTTCTCCGAAGACCTGCTCGGCCGCGCGCTGGTGTCGGCCGAGGCCATGGAGATCCGGCCGCTGATCGTGCTCAACAAGACCGACCTGCCCGACCGGCTGGAGGAAGCGCGAGGGCGCCTGGCGCTGTACCGCAGGCTGGGCTACGACACGCTGGAGCTGTCGGTGCGCGCCGACCCGGCGCAGGCGCTGGCCGCGCTCAAGCCGCGCCTGGCGGGGCTGGCCAGCATCCTGATCGGGCAATCGGGCATGGGCAAGTCGTCGCTGCTGAACCTGCTGATCCCGGGCGTGGATGCGCAGACCCGCGAGATCTCGGCCAAGCTCGACTCCGGCAAGCACACCACCACCTTCACGCGGCTCTATCACCTGCCGGCCGAATGGGGCACCGTGGACGGCCATCAGGGTGCGCTGATCGATTCGCCGGGCTTCCAGGAATTCGGCCTGTACCACCTGAGCGAGGGCATGCTGGAGCGCGCCTTCCCGGAGTTCCGGCCGCTGCTGACCGCGTGCCGCTTCTACAACTGCCACCATGTCAACGAGCCCGGCTGCGGCGTGCTGGCCGCGGTCGCCTCGGGAGCGATCTCCGAGCGCCGCCACCAGCTCTACATGCAGTTGCTGCACGAATCCAACCAGCAGAAGCCGTGGTAAGGTAAGCGCACCTGGGTTACCCGGTGCGCTGCCATGAAACTGCTGCTGTCCGCCACTTCCCTCGTCCATGCGGCCCATTGCCGGAACGTCCTGCGGGCGGCCGGCATCCGGGCGGAATTGCGCAATACCTGGCTGGCCGGCGCGACCGGCGAGATCCCGTTCCGGGAGAGTGCGCCACAGGTGTGGCTGGTCGATGACGAGATGGAAGCGCAGGCGTGGGCGGCGCTCAATGCCGCCGCCAACCCGGCGCCGGGGCCGAGCTGGCAATGCCGCCACTGCCTGGAATGGCACGAGGCCCAGTTCGGGGCCTGCTGGCGCTGCGGCGCGGCCCGCGACTAGCGCGCCGCCCCCCCCTTTTTAACGCTGGTCAGCCGACCCAGAGCGCCAGCGACAGCATCGCCAGCAGCAGCATCCACAGCACCACCGCGCGCCATACCAGGCCCACGGCCGACTGCAGCGTGCGCACGCCGGGCTCGGTGCCGAATTCGGGCGGCACCGGTTCCGGGCCGCCGTTTTCCTCTTCCATGCCGGGCGCATAGTCCACGGCCGGGCCGGCCACGCTGGCGCGCAGCACCACGGTGGAATCATCCTCGGCCAGCGGCGTGCCCAGGCGCACGCCCAGCGCCCCGCCCCCGCTGGCAAGCAGGATGCCGTTGACGGCATCGTTCCACTTGCGCGCATGGTTGCGCCAGGCGTAGACCGCGTCCTCGAAGTTGCCGACGATGGCAAAGCCGATCGCCGTCAGCCGCGACGGAATCCAGTCCAGCAAATAGAAGGCACGCGCCGCAAAGCGGCCCAGCGCGGGGCTGCGCTCGGTCGAGGGCTGGTTCCAGTGGCGGCTCAGGTATTCGGCGGTGCGGTACAGCACCACCCCGCCGGGGCCGACCGGCACCAGGAACCAGAAGAACACGCCGAACACATGCCGGTGCACGGCGATGATTGCCGCTTCCAGCGTGTGCCGCACGATCTCGGAGACCGGCATCTCGACGGTGTCCAGGCCGGTCCATTCGTGCAGCAGCGTGCGCGCGGTATGGACGTCATCGCGGTTGAGGGCCTCGTGGATGTCGGTGAAGTAGTGGCTGAACTGGCGAAAGCCCAGCGTCATGTACAGCACCAGCACATTCCAGGCGAGCGTCAGCGCCACGCTGATCGAGGCCAGCAGGTAGTGCACCACGATCACCGCCAGGGTCAGCGGCAGGACCACGGTCAGCCAGGCCAGCGCGGCATCGCGCGGCCGGCCGGTGTCGAAGGCATGTTCCGCGCGGTCGCCGAGTGCGCGCACGATCTCGTGGATCGGGTTGTTGCGGCCCAGGGCGCGGAATTGTTCAGCGATCAGCGCCAGGAGAATGGAAACAAAGGTCATCTTGGTACGGGGTGTTCCAAGGGCACGCCTGGCCCTTCCGGGCTTGCCGGCGATGTGTCGGCGCAGGCGCAATGCATAGCGAGAAGATAGCACAGCGCTACCTGCCGGGGCCCGGCGCGCCGCGCAAAAAGCAAAAGCCCGCCGTCAGGCGGGCTTTTGCATGCGGCAATGGACGATGCTCAGGGCAGGTCGAACACCAGTACTTCGGCGCCATCGCCGCCGGACAGCGCGACCTCGCCCTCGGCTTCCAGCCTCGCCGCGTCGCCGGCTTCAAGCGCCTTGCCGTTGACCGTCACCCGGCCGCGCGCCACGTGGATATAGGCGCGGCGGCCCGGCGCAAGCGCCAGCGTGGCAGCCTCGTCGCCATCGAACAGGCCAACGTACAGGCGCACGTCCTGGTGCACCACCACCGAGCCCTCGGCACCATCGGCGCTGGCCACCAGGCGCAGCTTGCCGCGCTTGTCGGCTGCGTCGAAGTGCTTTTCCTCGTAGCCAGGCTCGATGCCGTTCTCGGCCGGCATGATCCAGATCTGCAGGAAGTGGGTGGTGTCGTGCGCGGCGTGGTTGTACTCCGAATGGCGCACGCCGGTGCCGGCGCTCATGCGCTGCACATCGCCCGGGCGGATCACGCTGCCGTTGCCGATGCTGTCCTTGTGGGCCAGTTCGCCCTCAAGCACGTAGCTGATGATCTCCATGTCGCGGTGGCCGTGCGTGCCAAAGCCCATGCCCGGCGCGACGCGGTCCTCGTTGATCACTCGCAGCGGCCCAAACTGCACATGTTGCGGGTCATAGTAGTCGGCGAACGAGAACGAATGAAAGGACTTCAGCCAGCCATGATCGGCGTAACCACGCTCTGCAGACTTTCTGATTTCAATCATTTTGATGGCCCTCCTTGAGCCTGTTTGCCCGCAAGCACTGGCTTGGTAACCGTGTCGCGGCATACGTTTTCGCTTTTGATGCTAGGAAGTTTAGGGCTTGAGGCGTATATTTACGGGGATCGACTTAGAAGCAGTCATTCAGAATTTCTGAACATGGCCCTCTCGCTAGAATCCCTCGAAGTCCTGGACGCCATCGAACGCAAGGGCAGCTTTGCCGCCGCCGCCCACGAGATGGGCAAGGTCCCTTCCGCGCTGACCTACGTGGTGCGCAAGCTGGAAGAAGACCTGGACGTACTGCTGTTCGACCGGCGCCGCCACCGCGCCGAGCTGACGCCGGCCGGACGCGCCCTGCTCGATGAGGGCCGCCACCTGCTGCATGCCGCCGATGACCTGGCACGGCGCGTCAAGCGCCTGGCTACCGGCTGGGAGGCTACCCTCACCATCGTGGTCGACGACCTGATCAACTTCCGCGCGCTGCTGCCGGTGATCCACGACTTCTACGCCGAGAACACCGCCACCCGGCTGCGCTTTTCCAAGGAAGTGCTGGGCGGCGCCTGGGATGCGCTGGTCAACAACCGCGCCGACCTGGTGATCGGCGGCGCTTACGATGCGCCCAGCACGCAGGGCTTCCAGATCCGGCCGCTGGGCTCGATGCCGTTCGTGTTCGCGGTGGCCGCGCACCATCCGCTGGCCACCGAGGAAGGCCCGCTCACCACCATCCAGATCGCCAGGCACCGCATCGTCGCGGTGGGCGACACCTCGCGCAACCTGCCGGCGCGCACCCATGGCGTGCTGGCCGGGCAAGACGTGCTGGTGGTGCCCACCATGCGCGACAAGCTCGAAGCACAGATCCGCGGGCTGGGCTGCGGCTGGCTGCCGGCGCCGATGGCGCAACCCCATATCGAAAGCGGCGTGCTGCAGGCGCGCGAGACCGTCGAGGTGCGCGCGCCCGGCAACTTCAAGGTAGCCTGGCGCACCAGCAACCGCGGCAAGGCGCTGCAGTGGTGGGCCAGCAAGCTGGAAGACCCGCGCCTGGCGCAGGCACTGCTGCAGCAACCCGACTTCGCCGGCTGAGGGCAGGCCTCATGGCAGTGACAGCAACGACGGCAGCACCGACGGTTGCCGCGGCCGGCTATCGCGGCCGCTTTGCCCCCTCGCCCACCGGGCCGCTGCATATGGGCTCGCTGGTCACCGCGCTGGCGAGCTGGCTGGACGCGCGCGCGCACGGCGGCCAGTGGCTGGTGCGCATCGAGGACATCGACATGCCGCGCTGCGTGCGCGGCGCGGACGAAGACATCCTGCTCACGCTGGAACGCCTGGGCATGGCGCCGGACGAGCCGCCGGTATGGCAGAGCCGGCGTGAACCGTGCTATGCCGATGCGCTGCGCCGCCTCGACGCCGCCGGGCAGCTCTACCCGTGCGGCTGTTCGCGCAAGGAGATCGCCGATTCGCTGGTACACGTGCGCGAGCGGCACCAGACCCTGGGCTATCCCGGCACCTGCCGCCACGGCCTGAACGGCAAGCTGCCGCGCGCCTGGCGCGTGCGCGTACCGGACGGCCCGGCCGCCACCGTCTGCTTCGACGACCGCTGGCAGGGCCGCCAGTGCCAGGACCTGGAAACCGAGCTGGGCGACTTCGTGCTGCGCCGCGCGGACGGGCTGTGGGCGTATCAACTGGCGGTAGTGGTGGATGACGGCCTGCAGGGCATCACGCATATCGTGCGCGGCGCCGACCTGCTCGACTCCACGCCGCGCCAGATCCACCTGCAGCGCCTGCTGGGCCTGCCCACGCCGGCCTACCTGCACGTGCCAGTGGTGGTCAACCAGACCGGCGAGAAGCTGAGCAAGCAAAGCGGTGCGCAGGCAATCGACACCACCGCACCGCTGGACGCGCTGCGCGAGGCCGGCACCCACCTGGGGCTGTCGAACCACGCGGACAATGTGAAGGACTGGCTTGCGCGCGCCACCGACGGGTGGCGCCAATTGCTGGCCGACCTGCCGCAACCCCCGCACGGATAGCGCCCCCCCAAAAGCAAATGGCCCGCGCAGGCGGGCCATTTTCAGCTGCGGCAGGATCAGATCAGGACTTGCGCGGCACGCCGCCCAGCAGGGCAGCTACCGGCCGCTTGGGCGCCTGGCGGCCGCGGCTCAGCGCGGCGGCCACTTCATCGGCCGCCTTGGCCTGGGCGACGCTGGCTGCGCTGGGCTCGTACGGGCGCGAGAAGAACGGATCATCCGAGGCACGGAACACCTGGCGGTTGGCGCTGTGCTCGTGGCGGCGCGGACGCTCTTCGCCCTCGCCATTGCCGCGCGCGCGACGCACGTCGCTACGCTCGCGGCGGCGCTCGGTGTCGCCCTGGCGGGCGCGCTCGCCGGTCGGGTCGAAGCCTTCCAGCTTGCCGCGCGGGATGCTGCGCTTGATCAGCTTCTCGATATCGGACAGCAGGCGCTCGTCATTGCCCGGCACGTAGATCGACAGCGCATCGCCGCTGGCGCCGGCACGGCCGGTACGGCCGATGCGGTGCACATAGTCTTCGGCGCTGTATGGCACGTCGAAGTTGACCACGCACGGCATGTCGGGAATATCCAGCCCGCGCGCGGCCACGTCGGTGGCGACCAGCGCGTCGATGGTGCCGCTCTTGAACCCTTCCAGCGTCTGCATGCGCTCGGTCTGGGTCTTGTCGCCGTGGATGGCGGCGGCGTTGATGCCCTCGCGCTCCAAATGGCGCGCCAGGCGCGAGCAGCCGATCTTGCTGTTGACGAAGACGATGCACTGGCGCGACAGCCCCTGCTCGGCGCGCTGCTTGAGCAGGTGCACGACCGCCGCCTGCTTGTGGCCGTCTTCGACCAGGTACACCATCTGGCGCACGTTCTCGTTGGTCGAGTTGCTGCGCGCCACTTCGATGGTGACCGGGTGCTTCAGGTAGCTGGAGGCCAGCCGCTTGATTTCCGGCGAGAACGTAGCCGAGAACAGCAGCGTCTGGCGATGTGCCGGCAGCAGGTTGATGATGCGCTGCAGGTCCGGCAGGAAGCCCATGTCGAGCATGCGGTCGGCTTCGTCCAGCACCAGCATCTGCACCTGCGACAGGTTGACCGACTTCTGCTGCACGTGGTCCAGCAGGCGGCCGGGCGTTGCCACCAGGATCTCCACGCCGCGGCGCAGGGCATCGGTCTGCGGGTTCATGTCGACGCCGCCGAACACCACGGTGCTGCGCAGGTCGGTGTGCTTGGCGTAGCGCGCGACGTTGTCATAGACCTGGTCGGCCAGTTCGCGCGTGGGGGTCAGCATCAGCGCGCGCACCGGGTGGCGCGCCGGCGAGGCGCTGGCATTGGCCAGCGGCAGCAGGCGCTGGATGATCGGCAGCGCGAAGCCCGCGGTCTTGCCGGTGCCGGTCTGCGCGGCGCCCATCATGTCCTTGCCTATCAGCACGACCGGGATGGCCTGTGCCTGGATCGGGGTGGGCGTGGTGTAGCCCTGTTCGGACAAGGCGCGCAGGATGCGCGCGTCCAGGCCGAAGCTGTCGAATGTCTGCACGGCGGTCTGCCCCGCGGTAGTGGCTTCTGGTGCGTTCGTAGTGGTCATGGGTATCGGTGTCTGGCGGGAGGCGAACCCGGCACAAACGGATACGCGTCTGGAACTCATCTCGCCCTGACTCTCGCCTGGCGCCGGGAGGGTTCCGGCACGGCCAAGCTGGCTGCAGCATTTGGCCAAGAGAATCAAAGACTTAGATTTTAGCACCTCTGCCAGCACAGTGGGCATTCTGGCAGCGCCGTGCGACTGGCGCGACAGATGGCGGCGCAGGCTGGCGGGATTTCAAGAAACTGTCATATCCGCCACGCAAGATGCCGGCGGCGCGGCGGCCACGGCCGGACCGCGCCACCCCACCTCACCGAGACCTACATGGACTTCGAGCTTTTCCGCCAGACCTGCCAGCAGTTCCTGCGCACCTCCAGCCAGTTCCTTGGCCTGGCCGCGGCCGCCTGCCAGCCGGCGCTGCCCTTGCCGGCGCTGCCGGCCAGCCAGCCGCAAGGGCAGCAGCCCGCCTGAGCTTCAGCCGGGCCACCGGAGCGGCATCCGAATCACTCAGTCGCCACGGATGCCATTGTCCTGGATCACCTTGCCCCATTTGATGTAGTCGGCCTTCATGCGCGCGGCCAGCTGCTCGGGCGGCATATAGGCGGCCACCGTGCCGGCGCCCAGCATCTTCTGCTGCACGGCCGGATCGGCCAGCGCCTTCTTCAGCTCGGCCGACAGCGTGGCCACCACCTCCTTGGGCGTGCCGGCCGGCGCCAGCAGCCCGCCCCAGGCAGTGGCGTCGAAGCCCGGGAAGCCCTGCTCGGCCACCGTCTTGACGTCGGGCGTGAAGCTCACGCGCTTGGCGGAGCCCACCGCGATCGGGCGCAGCTTGCCGGCCTTGATGTGCGGCAGCGCGGCGATCATGTCCGAGAACATCATCGGCACCTGGCCCGCCAGCAGGTCGGAGATGGCGGGCGCGCTGCCCTTGTACGGCACGTGCTGCACGTCGAAGTGGCCCAGGTTCTTCAGCAGCTCGGTCGACAGGTGGCCGAAGCTGCCATTGCCGGCGCTGGTGTAGTTCAGCGCGCCGGGCTTGGCCTTGGCCTTGGCGATGTACTGCTGCAGGCTGGTCACGTCCGGCATCGCCTGCGGGTTGACCACCATCACGATGGGCAGGTCATAGGCCGCGCCGATCGGCGTGAAGTCCTTGAAGAGGTCGTAGCCCTTGCGGTTGATCAGGTGCGGCGCCAGCAGCGTGGGCGTGGCCAGCACCAGCAGCGTGTAGCCGTCGGCGGGACTCTTGGCGACGTTCTCGGCGCCGATGGTGCCGGAGGCGCCGGGACGGTTGTCCACCACCACCGGCTGCTTGAGGGATTCGCTCATCTTCTGGCCGATGATGCGCGCGGCGGTGTCGGTCGGGCCGCCCGGCGGGAACGGCACCACCAGGCGGATCGCCTTGCCGGGATAGGCCTCGGCAAAGGCCGGCGCGGCGGCGAGCGGCAGCGCGGTGGTCAGGAAGGCGGTGCCCAGGCGGCGCGCGAAGTGACGGTGGAAGGTACGGCGGCTAGTGCTCTGCATGGTATGGCTAAGTCCTGCGGTAGATCGCGATAGATCGAAAACCGATGCGCGGCTCAGGGCCGCGCCGGGATGAAGCGACAGCGGTTCGGTAACGTCATGACAGATCCTGGCGTACCTCCTCGCGAACCGGTCTTGGCCGGCCCGTCTGCTTGATGCCAATGGCGGCGGTGCTTGCGCCGCCGGCCACGAATGATTACAGGTGCAGGGGCCCGGCCTGGAACAGCCGCGCATCCATCTGGCGCAGGTCCGGCGCCACGGCCACGGGCGTTGCGCACTGGTCCAGCACATCGCGCTGCAGGTCAACGCCCGGGGCGATCTCGACCAGCGTGAGGCGGGCATCGCCATCTGCGCCAGCGCGCATCTCGAACACCGCGCGCTCGGTGATGTACAGCACCGGGATGCCAAGCGACGCCACATAGGGCCCGTTGAAGCTCAGGTGCGACACCTCCGGCACGATCTTCTTCACGCGGCCTTCGCGCACGATCTGCAGGCCGCCGTCGCCGGCGCGGACTTCCAGCCCGCCCGCCGTCAGCGTGCCCATGAACACCACCGCGCGCGCGCTCTGCGTGATGTTGATAAAGCCGCCGACACCGGCAATCGATGCGCCCTCGCCTGCGCCGAACTTGCTGACGTTGACGTTGCCGTGGCCATCGAGCTCGGCCAGGCCCAGGATGGCCAGGTCGATGCCGCCGCCCTCGTAGAAATCGAACTGCGCGGGCTGGTCCACCACCGCCTCCGGGTAGGCCGAGGCACCGAAGCTGAGGCCATCCGCGGGCGTGCCGCCGATGGGGCCGGCCTCGACGGTCAGCGTGAAACCGTCCAGCCCGGCCTGGTGCGCCAGCATGCCGACCGCTGCCGGCATGCCCACGCCCAGGTTGACCACGCGCGGCGCTCGGCGCGCCAGCTCCATCACCGCACGGCGCTGCACGATGGTGCGCGCGTCGAGCGGGGCGGCAGCCACCGGCGCCGCTTCCGCTTCGGCCACCGCTGCCTCGCCCTGCCACGGCGTCACGTAGGCCGGGTTGTAGGACTCGGCAAACGTCATCTGGTGGTTGGCGGGGTTGTCGCAGACCACCACGTAATCGACCAGGATGCCGGGCACGTGGATGGCCTGCAGGATCTCGTGGTGGTCGACCAGGCTTTCCACCTGCGCGATCACGATGCCGCCCGAGTTGTGGGCCGCCTGCGCCATCGCCAGCAGCTCATGGTGGAAGGCTTCGCGATGCGTGCTGAGGTTGCCGCGGGTGTCGGCCGCGGTGCAGCGGATCAGCGCGCAGTGGATCGGGAAGCTCGGGTAGAACAGGTATTCTTCGCCGCGGAAGTCGACCGCATCGACCCAGCATGTCTTGCCCTCGGCAATGGCCTGGCGCGCGCGCTGGTTGACGGCGCCGCCGTGGTAGCGCGCATCCTGCGCGGTGCGCGGGTCGACGAAGGTGTGCAGGCCGATCTTGGTCATCACGCCGGGCTTGCCGCCGGCGATGGCGCGGTACAGGTGCGTCAGCACGCCCTGCGGCAGGTTGTAGCCCTCGCACTGCTCGGCCATGGCCAGCGTGGCCAGCCGCGTGGCCGAGCGCCAGTGGCCGCCGACGATGCTGGCGGTCATGCCGGCATTGCCGAAGTGGTTCACGCCGCGCGCGCCGCGGTCGCCCTGCCCGGCCGAGTACACCAGCGTCAGGTCGCGCGGCAGCCCGCTCTGCAGGAAGCGCTGCTCCAGCGCCTCGGTCACGGCCTCGGCATGGCCGGCGCCGACAAAGCCAGCGCTGGCCACGGTCCAGCCATCCTGCACCAGTGCCGCCGCTTCGCGTGCGGTGATCACCTTCATCGCTGTCTCCGGTTTCGTTGTGCCGTCCCGCATCAGTGACGGCACGTTTTTCCGTGAATCTTGTTTTGCGAACATTTGTTCGGAAAACGCTATCATACGGAAATGCCGGCCGCTGGCGCAAGTCCGGATCGGCATGGAGAATCATGTGATTCCCCCTCCATTTCCCCGTATTGAGCCGAAATGCCGCAAGCAGAAGCCGCCAAGAAAGACGAACTGCTGGAATCGCTGAGCAAGGGCCTGGCGCTGCTGCGCCTGTTCGCCGCCGGCGCGGAACGCCTGACCATGCAGGACGTCGCCGAGCAGCTCGACGTGACCCGCGCCGCCGCGCGCCGGCTGCTGCTGACCCTGGAGCACAACGGCTACGTGGCGCAGGACGGCCGCCACTTTGCGCTGACGCCGCGGGTGATCGAGCTCGGCTATGCCTACTTTGCCTCGATGAGCCTGCCGCAGATGGCACGGCCCTACCTGCAGGGGCTGTGCGAGTCCCTGGGCGAAAGCTGCTCGGTGGGCGTGCTCGATGCGGAATCCGTGGTGCTGGTGGCGCGCGAGGAGCCGCGCCAGCTGCTGCGCGTGGACATGGCGCTGGGGCGGCGCATGCCGGCCTATGCGCATTCGCTTGGCCGCGTGCTGCTTGCCGGCCTGGACGATGACGCGCTCGAGGCCTACCTGGCAGGCGCCACGCTGCGCAAGCTGACGCCGTTCACGGTCAGCTCGCGCACGGCGCTGGCGCGCACGCTGCGGCAGGTGCGCACCGACGGCTACTGTGTGCTGGTGAGCGAGCTGGTGGACGGCTATGCCGGGATCTCGGTGCCGTTGCGCGACCAGGCCGGCAAGGCGGTGGCCGGGCTGGGCTTCAGCATGGTGCTGGGCAGCCGTGACCAGGCCCAGCTGGAGACGCGCTTCCTGGAGCCGCTGCGCGAGGCCGCCGCCCGCATCGAAACCATCCTGCAGGCGCGCTGAGGCGCCTGCGGCCCATGTAGAAAAGCCCCGCGTGCCGGGGAGGCAGCGGGGCTCAAATGGTAGCGGGGCAATCTGCTCGACCACCCACGCCTTGATCTTGGCGCATCGCGCTACTGCGGGCATCCCCCAAATGTGGGCCATTGCCATGCCGCGTTGCCGGCAGGCCGCAAACGCGCCCTGCGAAGCCTGTCAATCATGGCCCTGTCACATTCCTGAAGGAATCCGGGTTTTCGCCGAGCGGGTTTTCGCCAGCTTCCGGCCAGCGGCCGGATGCGGTCTACTGGACTCACATCGACGGCCTGGCACCGCAAACGCCGGATCGCCGCAGCCGATGGTGCCTCAGAACAAGTCCAATGACCGGGAGACAGACCATGGTGACGAAGAAAGAAGACGCTTTCGTACTGAAGAACCTTCTCGCCCTCGCAGCAGTGGAAACCCTGGGCGGCGCGATTGCCCTGGGCATGGTCTTCCACCTGATCTGAACCCGCTTGCCTGCGCGCCGGCGCTGCCACGCCGGCGCCCGGCGCGCTCATTCGTCGACAATCACCTCGAAGCCGCCAAAGATCATCCGCTGGCCGTCGAACGGCATCGGATCCATGCCTTCCTTCAGGCGCGGGTCTGCCATCGCCGCCTTCATGCCGGTGTCGCGCTTCTCGCGCGATGGCCACAGGATCCACGAGAACACCACCGCTTCATCCTCCTTGCGCTGCACCGCCATCGTAAAGGACGTGACCTTGCCTTCCGGTACATCGTCACCCCAGCATTCCACCACCTTCAGCGCGCCGTGCTCCTTGAACACCGCGGCTGCCTTCTGCGCCACCTGGCGGTAGGTCTCGCGAGTGGCCTGGGGAACGGCCAGTACAAATCCGTCGATATAGGACATGGACTTCACTCCTGGTCAGATTGAATCGGGCGAATCGGATCAAACGCGCGATTGCGTCTGACTACCATAGTCCATCGCCACGCCCTCAGCGGGTGGTCCGCTGCCCGCGCCGGTCGACCTCGAACACCATGTTTTCCCGGAGGCGCTGCCGCAGCCACTGCTCGGTCCGGCCCTGCGGCCGGCCCGACTTCGCCCAGATCAGGTCGACGCTGACCAGCCAGTCCGTGTACGGATAGGCCGCCAGGTCCAGTTCCACCAGTTCGCCGCGCTCCAGCGCCGCGCGCACCAGTTGCCGCGGCAGCGTGGCCCAGCCCAGCCCGCTTTTCACCATTTCGACCAGCGCCAGGTAGCTTTCGGCGCGCCACACCCGCGCTGCGCGCAGGTATTCGCTGGTGGGCAGCTTGTCGGCATGCGCGCTGAAGGCCAGGCGCCGATAGGCGTGCAGGTCGGCAAACGAGACCTGCTCGCGCCCGGCCAGCGGGTGTCCCGGGTGCACCACATGCACCATGATCAGCTTGCCCAACTGCACGAAGGCCAGTTCCGGCGCGTAGTGCGGCTGCGCGAAGGCGATGCCGAGCTCGGCCTCGCCCTGCAGCACCAGTTCGCTGACATCGCCGTAGACCGGATTGCGGATGGTCAGGTCGACATACGGAAACTCCCGCTCGAATTCGGCCAGCACCGGCATCACCGCGTGGTACGGGATTTCGATCGCCAGCGTCAGCCCGGGCGGGTTGGCATCGGCCAGGCTGGCGGCATGGGCCTGCAGCGAGAGGCAGCGCTCCAGCACGGCTTCGGCCTCGGTCAGCAGCTTGCGGCCGGCCCCGGTCAGCGCCGGATTGCGGCTGCTGCGGTCGAACAGCGGCACGCCGAGGTCGATCTCCAGGTTGGACACCGCCGCACTGACCGTGGACTGGGTCTTGCCCAGGCGCCGCGCGGCGGCGGAAAAGGAGCCTGTCTCAACCACCAGGGCGAATACCTGCAACTGGTCCAGCGAAAAACGCATGGCCATCCTCCCGCGACCCATCGACTGGATCGATAGGTATTGATTTGTTGTACCGAAGAAGTTGCGGAGATGATGCTGCAACAACCGAGGGATCACAAATCCCGGCAAACCCGGCCGGCGTTGCCCAATCCGCTCAACGGCAGCGCCGCACAGGCCGGCACGGAAGCGCCGCTGCTGCCGGCGCAAGCCGAAGAACCCACCCAATCCTGATCCCTTTCCCCCAAACCGGAGACCCCCAAACATGACCCGAATCACAGACCCGTCCGGCGCCGAACTCTCGCCGCTCGACCTGGAACTGCTGCACCAGTCGATCGCACTGTCCGATGCATCCAGGGCCCGCGGCCGCCATCCGTTCGCCGCGCTGGTGGCCGACCAGGCCGGCAATATCATCGCCAGCGCCGGCAACAACTCGATGCCTCCGGAGGGCGACCCGACCCAGCACGCCGAACTGGTCGCCGCCGCGCAGGCCGCGCGTGCGCTGCCGCCGGAGCAACTGGCCGACTGCACCCTCTACACCAGCGCGGAGCCGTGCTGCATGTGCGCCGGCGCGATCTACTGGACCGGCATCGGGCGCGTGGTCTATGCGCTGTCAGAGCACAAGCTGCTGGGCCTGACCGGCGACCATCCGGAGAACCCGACCTTCTCGCTGCCTTGCCGCGAAGTGTTCGCGCGCGGGCAGCGCCGGGTGGACGTGGTCGGGCCAGTGCTCGAGGACGAAGCCGCGGCACCGCACGCGGGCTTCTGGAAGTAGCCATCGTGCCTGCCGTCCGCCCGGCGGACGGCAGGATCGGCGTTGGACATTCTGTCATCGGCACGTCACCCCGCCTTCCTACACTCGCCTGGCTCCGGCTCCCAGCAGCCGCCACACCCACCCAGCCAGGCGAACCCGATGCTCCCCTGCAAACTCCCAAGAACCCTGGCCGCGACCCTGATCGCGGCGGCATTGCTCACCGCATGCGGTGGCGATGACGGCGGCGGCAACCTGTCGCCGAGTGCGACTGTCACGCCGAACGCACAACCGGAACAGCCCGGCAAGAAGCCGGACCAGCGGCCCGACCCCGTGATCCGCTGCGCCCCCTGACAACGCAAGTCCCGACGCCATCCGACAAGACCATGGTCTCTCGCCGCAACTTCCTGCAAGCCGCAGCCGGCACCGGCTTCGCCGCCGCCGCGCTGGCCGCGTTCCCGCCCAGCATCCGCAAGGCCCTGGCCATCCCGGCCAACAATGCCACCGGCACCATCAAGGATGTCGAGCATGTGGTGATCCTGATGCAGGAGAACCGTTCCTTCGACCACTACTTCGGCACGCTCAAGGGTGTGCGCGGGTTCGGCGACCGCTTCACCATCCCGCTGCCCAATGCGCGCAAGGTATGGCAGCAACAGCGCGCCAACGGCGCCGTGCTGACCCCGTATCACCTGGATGGCACCAACAACAACGCGCAGCGCGCGGCCGGCACGCCGCATGCCTGGGTGGACAGCCAGCAAGCCTGGGACCACGGCCGCATGGCGAACTGGCCGACGTACAAGACCAATACCTCGATGGGCTACTTCAAGGAGAAGGAGATCCCGTTCCAGTTCGCACTGGCCAATGCATTTACGCTGTGCGACGCGTACCACTGCTCGATGCATACGGGCACTGACGCGAACCGTTCATTCCACCTGACCGGCACCAACGGCCCGACGGCTGCCAACGTGGCCTTCGTCAACAATGAGTGGGATGCGATCGACGGCCTGCCCGCGTCGGCCAACACCGGCTACACCTGGAAGACCTACGCCGAGCGGCTGGAAGCAGCCGGCATCAGCTGGATCTGCTACCAGAACATGCCGGACGAATGGGGCGACAACATGCTGGGCGCGTTCCAGCAGTTCCGCAAGGCCAACCTGGCGTCGGGCTTTCCGGTATCCAGCGGCGGCGCGCCGGGCGCGCCCTACGCCAACACCGGCCAGCCGCTGCCTTACCACGCCTACGATGCGGCCACCGACAATGCCGCCAATCCGCTATACAAGGGCGTGGCCAACACTCTGCCCGGCACCAGACCCGAGGAATACCTCGACGCCTTCCGCCGCGACATCAAGGAAGGCAGGCTGCCGCAGGTATCGTGGATCAACGCGCCGTCGATCTACTGCGAGCATCCCGGCCCGTCCAGCCCGGTCCAGGGCGCGTGGTTCCTGCAGGAAGTGCTGGACTCGCTGACCGCCGTGCCCGAGGTCTGGAGCAAGACCGTGCTGCTGGTCAACTTCGACGAGAACGACGGCTACTTCGACCACGTCCCCTCCCCCTCGGCGCCGTCGGTGAACCCCGACAAGACGCTGGCCGGCAAGGCGACGCTGAGCAATGCCGAGATGCAGGCCGAATACTTCAACCATCCGGCGCCACCGGGCAGCAGGACCCAGCCTGCTGCCGACGGCCGCGTGTACGGGCCCGGGCCGCGCGTGCCGCTTTACGCGATCTCGCCATGGAGCCGTGGCGGCTGGGTCAATTCCCAGGTGTTCGACCACACCTCCGTGCTGCGCTTCCTGGAAGCGCGGTTCGGCGTGGCAGAACCCAACATCAGCCCCTTCCGCCGCGCCGTCTGCGGCGACCTGACCAGCGCGTTCAACTTCAAGACGCCCAACTCGGAAACCCTGCCCACGCTGGGCGGGCGCACCACGCGCAGCGGTGCCGACCAGCTGCGCCAGGCCCAGCAGGCCCTGCCCGCGGTGCCGCTGCCAGTCGACATGCAATTGCCGCTGCAAGCCACCGGCACCCGCCCGTCACGCGCGCTGCCGTATGAGCTGCACACCAGCGCGCGCTGCAGCGCCGTGGGGCAGGTCGAACTGGTGTTCGCCAACACCGGCACGCAAGCCGCGGTGTTCCACGTCTACGACCGCTACCAGCTGGGCCGCATTCCGCGCCGCTATGTCGTGGAAGCCGGCAAGTCCCTGAGCGACACCTGGAACGTGTTCCAGGACAACGCCGGGCAATACGACCTGTGGGTGCTGGGCCCCAACGGCTTCCACCGACATTTCCGCGGCGATACCAACCGCATCGGCGACACCGGCATCGCACCGGAGATCCGCGTCTGCTACGACATTGCCAACGGCGATGTCTATGTCGACCTGATCAACGCCGCCCGCAAGGCCTGCCACTTCAGCATCCAGGCGCTCGCGTACCGGACCGATGGCCCGTGGCCGGTCACCGTCGGCGCCAACGGCGACAAATCCGTGCACTGGTCGCTGGAGGAAAGCGGGCAGTGGTATGACTTCGCGGTGACGTGCGACAGCGACCCGGCCTTCTATCGACGCTTCGCGGGGCGGGTGGAGACCGGCAGGCATACGGTGAGCGATCCGGCGATGGGGGTGGTGACAGCGCAGGATTGAGCGGTAGTTCGAGGCAAGAAAAAAGGGACTGCAGGTATCAACCTGCAGTCCCTTTTCACATTGGTGGGCCTCCCGTGAGTCGAACACGGCACCAACGGATTATGAGTCCGCTGCTCTAACCAGGCATGAGCTAGAGGCCCTTGGAAGCGATTAGTTGCCTTCCAGGAAGCTCTTCAGCTTGTCCGAGCGGCTCGGGTGGCGCAGCTTGCGCAGTGCCTTGGCCTCGATCTGGCGGATCCGTTCACGCGTGACGTCGAACTGCTTGCCGACCTCTTCCAGCGTGTGGTCGGTGCTCATTTCGATGCCGAAGCGCATGCGCAGCACCTTGGCTTCGCGCGGCGTGAGCGAGTCCAGCACGTCCTTGACGACGTCGCGCATGGAGCCGTGCAGTGCCGCTTCGGCCGGGGCCAGCGTGTTGGTGTCCTCGATGAAGTCGCCCAGATGGGAGTCGTCGTCGTCACCGATCGGCGTTTCCATGGAGATCGGCTCTTTGGCGATCTTCATGATCTTGCGGATCTTGTCTTCCGGCATCTCCATCTTCTCGGCCAGCGTTGCCGGATCCGGCTCGTTGCCGGTTTCCTGCAGGATCTGGCGCGAGATGCGGTTCATCTTGTTGATGGTCTCGATCATGTGCACCGGAATGCGGATGGTGCGCGCCTGGTCGGCGATCGAGCGCGTGATGGCCTGGCGGATCCACCACGTGGCGTAGGTCGAGAACTTGTAGCCGCGACGGTATTCGAACTTGTCCACCGCCTTCATCAGGCCGATGTTGCCTTCCTGGATCAGGTCGAGGAACTGCAGGCCGCGGTTGGTGTACTTCTTGGCGATCGAGATCACCAGGCGCAGGTTGGCCTCGGTCATCTCGCGCTTGGCTTCGCGGGCACGACGCTCGCCCTCGGCCATCTTGCGGTTGACGCCCTTCAGTTCCTTCAGCGGCAGCACCACGCGCGACTGCAGGTCGATCAGCTTCTGCTGCAGCTCGTGCACGGCCGGCACATTGCGCTCGACAATGGTGCTGTAGGGCTTGCCGTCGGCGACGATGGTGTGGACCCACTCGAGGTTGGTCTCGTTGCCCGGGAAGCGGGCGACGAACTCCGCGCGCGGCATGCCGCACTTGTCCACAATGGTGTTCAGGATGGCACGCTCGAGCTTGCGCACTTCGTCCACCTGGCCGCGCAGCGTGTCGCACAGGCGCTCGACATTGCGGGCGGTGAAGCGGATGCCCATCAGCTCGGCCTGGATGGCTTCCTGCGCCTTGACGTAGGGCTTGGAGTTGTAGCCTTCCTTTTCGAACGCGCGGCGCATCTTGTCGAACTGCTCGGCGATCACGCGGAATTTCTCCAGCGCGTTCTGCTTCAGTTCTTCAAGCTGGCGCGCGGAGGCGCCGGCACCGGCGCCGCCTTCATCGTCCTCGTCCTCGTCGGCGTCTTCCTCGTCGTCGGACTCGAGGTCCTCTTCAGCGGCAGGCGCAGCGGCGGCGGCCGGGGACTCGGCCACTTCCTCGGCGTTCGGGTCGATCAGGCCGTCGACGAATTCGTCGATCTTGATCTCGTCGTTGGCCACGCGCTCGGCATGGGCCAGGATCTCGGAGATGGTGACCGGGCAAGCCGAGATCGCCATCACCATGTCCTTCAGGCCGGCCTCGATGCGCTTGGCGATCTCGATTTCGCCTTCGCGCGTCAGCAGCTCGACCGTGCCCATCTCACGCATGTACATGCGCACCGGGTCGGTGGTGCGGCCGAACTCGGAGTCAACCGTGGACAGGGCCGCTTCGGCCTCTTCCTCGGCTTCTTCCTCGCTGGTGGCGGACGGTGCGTTGTCGTTGAGCAGCAGCGTCTCGGCATCCGGCGCCTGTTCATAGACAGCGATGCCGATGTCGTTCAGCGTGGCGACCAGCGTGTCGATCGTTTCCGAATCGACCATGTCGTCCGGCAGGTGATCGTTGATTTCCGCGTAGGTCAGGTAGCCGCGCGACTTGCCCAGCTTGATCAGCGCCTTGAGTTTCTGGCGACGCAGCTCAAGCTCTTCCTCGGTGCCCTGCTGGGTCGAGGCGAACTCCTTGAGCAGGGCCTTTTCCTTGGCCTTGCGGTCCTTGGCTTTCTGCTTTTCGGTCTTCGGCGCCGCGGCCGGGGTTGCCGCCGGGCGCGCATCGTTCTCGTAAAACTCTTCAGTCACGTCGTCTGTTGTGCTGTCGTCGTGCTGCATCTCGGCCTTGGGCTTGCGGCCACGCTTTTTCGGCTCCGGCTTGATTGCCGGCGCAGCGGGACGCTCGGATGCAACGGATGCAGGTGTCGCGGCACGCGCCTTGGTTGCCGTAGTGGTGGTGCCGGCCTTGGCCTCCCCACTCTTGGCGCCGGCGGCTGCCGCTCGCTTGCTCTCGACTTCGGTATTCTGCTGTTTCGCCACGGTGATACTCTTACCTTTCACTGGTGCAGATGCGGCGACCTTGCCGCTCGTACTGGCGCTCTTGCCGCTCTCGCGTGCCGAAGTCGAGGCCTTTGTCTTTTCGGATGTGCGAGTCCTGGCGGGAGTCGTCACGGCGGGCGCTTGCGCGCTACGCACGGACTTTGATGGCGCAGACCGGGCTGGTGTCTTGACTGACGCGGTCGATGTCTTCGCCGCCGTTGTTTTCACAGACGCCTTGCCGCTCCCTGATTGGGGAGCTTTAGAGGTAACCCTTTCGGTTGCTTTGGCCTTTGCCATTGGCACGCTCACTTTCACCAGAACTGGAGAGAAAGATTTCGCAATCCAAACCGGCTATTGTAGCACGCCACGCATAGCCGGCTCCTGTCAGGTGAGGTTTTCACCTGAAAAATCAAGGCTTAAGCTCGGCGGGGCCGGGCCCAGTCCCTTATCCAACGCTTACCGCTGCCTCCTGGTTGATGACCAGGGCACCCGCAGGCGCCTCAGCCAAGTTGGCGCCGCCGGTGGATTTCGCCCACCAGCCAGCGCATGCGCTGCTTGGCCGCTTCATCGGCCGTGCCGGCCACTACCTCCGCCTGCAGTCCGTCGAGTTCGCGCCGCAGCGGCTCGGCCAGCAGCTTGGTAATGGCCGCATCGAAATCCTGTATTGCAGGTGCTTCCTCGATCTCTTCTCGCAGCACCGCGGCACGCGCCACGGCATACACCTCGGCATACGGCGACTGGGCCAGGTGTTCGCTGAAGGCCGCAAAATTGACCTCGCCCTGCACGCTGTCGCACGCCTCCACCAGGTGCGCCAGCACTTCACTGTCACTGCTCTCGCCGCCCAGCAGCAGCGCGCGTGCATCCTCGTCCAGCCTCGCCGACAGCGCCGGATAGCACATCAGCAGCTGGATCACCCGCTGCTCCAGCCCAGTCGGGGCCTGACGGCGCGTGCGCGGGCGCGGCTGGGCGAAGCGGCCGACGCGGGCCGGGTCGCTGCGCAGGCCGCAGATGGCCTCGATCTCCGCGGGTGTCGTTGCCGTGGCATCGGCAAGTTCGCGCACAATCTGTAGCCTCAGGCCGCCGGCGGGCATGGCCTGCAGTAGCGGCTTGGCCTCGTACTGGGCGCGGGCGCGGCCTTCGGGCTGGCGCAGGTCCAGGTCTTCGGTGACGGACTGCAGCAGGAAGCGCGACAGCGGCATGGCGTTGCGCACCTGGGTGGCAAAGGCCTCAGTGCCCTCTTCGCGCACATAGCTGTCCGGATCGTGCTCCGCCGGCAGGAACAGGAAGCGGATGGTCTTGTTGTCCGCCACATGCGGCAGGCAGGCTTCCAGCGCGCGCCGGGCCGCGCGGCGCCCGGCAGAGTCGCCGTCGAACGAGAACACCACGGCGTCGGTCTGGCGCAGCAGCTTCTGCACGTGCACAGGGGTGCACGCCGTGCCCAGGGTGGCAACGGCATTGGCAAAACCGAGCTGGGCCAGCGCCACGACGTCCATATACCCTTCGACCACCAGCACGTAGCCGGTTTCCCGGATCGCGTGACGGGCCTCGAACAGCCCGTACAGCTCCGTGCCCTTGCTGAACAGCGGGGTTTCGGGAGAGTTCAGGTACTTGGGCTCGCCCTGCCCCATCACGCGCCCGCCGAAGCCGATCACGGCCCCCTTGGTGTTGCGGATAGGGAACATGATGCGGTCGCGGAAGCGGTCATAGCGGCGCGGCTTGCCGTCCGCATCGCGCTTGTCGCTTTCGATCAGCAGGCCGCACTCGACCAGCGGCGCCGACACGTTGTCATCACGATAGCTGCCGAACACGGCCTCCAGGCCCTGCCAGTCATCCGGCGCGTAGCCCAGGCCAAAGTTCGCGGCGATCTCGCCGGTCAGGCCGCGGCCCTTCAGGTACTGGATCGCCTGCGGCGCGCCGCGCAGCTGGCGGCGGTAGAAATCGGTGGCGCGGGTCATGGCGTCGGACAGCGCCACCGAACGGGCCTGCTGCTCCGCGCGCTGCCCGGGCGGCAGCCGGTCGCGCTCTTCCGGCACGCTCATGCCGACCGACTGGGCCAGTTCGCGCACCGCTTCCGGGTAGGACTGGCCGGAAAACTCCATCAGGAAGCCGATGGCCGAGCCGTGGGCGCCACATCCGAAGCAGTGGTAGAACTGCTTGGTCGGCGACACCGTGAATGACGGCGATTTCTCGTTATGGAAGGGGCACAGCCCCATGAAATTGGCGCCGCCCTTCTTCAGCTGCACATACTTGCCCACCACATCGACAATGTCGACACGGTTGAGCAGGTCCTGAATAAAGGATTGCGGAATCACCCGACTGACCGTCCTGAGGCATAGCCGTCCCGCGGCGGGCGGCTTCTTTTAGGAATGCGTGACCGGTGCGGCGCCCGGCTGCTAATCGGAATATTGTAGTGCAGCGTGATAGGGCCGCCCGAACTGTCTGACATCTCCGTGCAACTGCACCGAACCACGCAGATCCGGTGCCTATCTTGCCAGCAACCGATTAAATCAGTATTTACTTTGCTGCAAGTGCCGCCTTGACCAGGGCCGATACGGCGGTCATGTCGGCACGGCCGGCCAGCTTGCTCTTGAGCACGCCCATGACCTTGCCCATGTCCTGCGGACCGGCGGCGCCAGTGGCGGCAACGGCCTGCTGGACTTCGGCGGCGACGTCCTCGTCCGACAGCGCAGCGGGCATGTAGGCCTTCAGCACCTCGACTTCCGCCGACTCCTTGTCTGCCAGGTCATTGCGACCTGCCTGCTGGAACTGCGAGATCGAATCCTTGCGCTGCTTGATCAGCTTCTCGATCACGGCCAGAACGGCGGTATCGTCCAGTTCCACGCGCTCATCGACCTCGCGCTGCTTGATGGCGGCCAGCAGCAGGCGGATGGTGCCGAGGCGCTCCGTTTCGCGCGCGCGCATGGCGGTCTTCATGTCTTCGCTGATACGGGCTTTGAGGGACATCGTGATCTTCCAGAAAGTGGGTGGACACTCACAGGTGGCGGCGGTGACCGCCCGCTGCAAGGCCCAGAATGCAAAAACCCGCCGAAGCGTAGGCCACAGCGGGTCGGATACAAGCGGGAGCGCCGGGGTCAGTACAGTTTCTTCGGCAGCATCTGGCTGCGGATGCGCTTGTAATGGCGCTTTTCGGCGGCTGCCTTCCTGCGTTTGCGCGCGGCGGTGGGCTTTTCGTAAAACTCGCGCGCCCGCAGTTCCGGGAGCAGCCCGTTCTTCTCGATGGTGCGCTTGAAACGGCGCATGGCAACTTCAAAAGGCTCGTTTTCCTTGAGATGGATCGTGGTCATTTGGCCAGAAAATGAAGAATTTTCGGGTAAGCGGCTCTACGAAGTTCTGGATTGTAGCACCAACAATTGAGCGCGGAAGTGGCGTGCAACGGACACTTGCCGAGTGCCGCCCACTGCCCTTCCAGCCTTCGCCAGACTACCCTTGGGCTACCGATTGCCCTGCCGAAGTGGTGCGCGATGCCTCAGCCGCGGCCTGCCCCGCCGCCACCGCGGACGCCCACGCCCACTGGAAGTTGTAGCCGCCCAGCCAGCCGGTCACGTCCACCACCTCGCCGATGAAATACAGGCCCGGCACCTCGCGCGCCATCATGGTGGTTGACGACAGCGCCCGCGTGTCGACCCCGCCCAGCGTGACCTCGGCCTTGCGGTAGCCCTCCGTGCCCGACGGCACGATGCGCCAGCCGTTGAGCGTGGCGCCAAGCTTGCGCAGGGCCTTGTCGGTCACATCATGCAGCGGCATGGCGGCATCCACGCCCGAGGCCGCGCACCAGGCATCGGCCAGCCGCGCCGGCAACCGTTGCGCCAGCAGGTTGCCCAGGTGCTTGCGGCTGCCGGCCTTCTGCTCCAGCAGCCACGCGGCGGCATCCTCGCCATCAAACAGGTCGATGGCGATCGGCGTGCCGGGACGCCAGTAGCTGGAGATCTGCAGCACGGCGGGACCGGACAGGCCGCGATGGGTCCACAGCAGGTCTTCGCGGAAGGCTCCGGCCGTCTTGCCATTGCCGGTGGCGATATCCACTTCCAGCGACACGCCGGCCAGCGGCGCGAACGGCACCCAGTCCTTGCCATCGAAGGTCAGCGGCACCAGCGCCGGCCGGGTTTCGACGATGCCCAGCCCGAACTGCCGGGCGATGCGATAGCCAAAGTCGGTGGCGCCGATCTTGGGGATCGACAGGCCGCCGGTGGCCACCACCAGCGCCCCGGCCCGCACCGTGCCGGTGGCGGTGAGCAGCAGGAAGTCGTCGCCCTCGCGCCGGACCTCGGCCACGCTGCAGCCGGTCTGCCAGCGCACATGGCCGGTGTCGCATTCGGCGCGCAGCATGGCGATCACGTCTTCGGCGCTGTCGTTGCAGAACAGCTGGCCGCGATGCTTCTCGTGCCAGTCGATGCCGTAGCGGCGCATCAGGCCAAGGAAATCCTGCGGCGTGTAGCGCGCCAGCGCCGAGCGGCAGAAGTGCGGATTGCACGACAGGTAGTTGGCGGGCCCGGCCTGCAGGTTGGTGAAGTTGCAGCGCCCGCCGCCGGAGATGCGGATCTTCTCGGCAAGCTTGGTGGCATGGTCGATCAGCACCACGCGCGCGCCATTCTGGCCGGCCACGGCGGCACACATCATGCCGGCCGCGCCCGCACCCAGCACGGCCACGTCATACCGGCCCGTCCGGGCCGATGTTGCCCCGCTCATTGCACGCCTCGCGCATCCATGTGTATTGCCACCGCCAGAGAAAGGGCAGATTGTAGCGAAAAGCACGCCGCGCGCTGCTGTGCTACCCTGCGCGCTTCCTGCAACCTGTTGTTTCGACAGCCGTTTCCCTGACCGGAGACGGCCCTATGCGCTTCCCATGCTTGTCCTCGGCATCGAATCCTCCTGCGACGAAACCGGCCTCGCCCTCTATGACACCGGCGCCGGCCTGCTCGCGCACGCGCTGCACTCGCAGATCGCCATGCACCGCGACTACGGCGGCGTGGTGCCGGAACTGGCGTCGCGCGACCATATCCGCCGCGTGCTGCCGCTGCTGGAGCAGGTGCTGGCCGATGCCGGCCGTACCCGCCAGGACATCGACGCCATCGCCTTCACCCAGGGCCCCGGGCTGGCCGGCGCACTGCTGGTGGGCGCCTCGGTGGCCAATGCACTGGGCTTTGCGCTGAACGTGCCGATGGTGGGCGTGCACCACCTGGAAGGCCACCTGCTGTCGCCGCTGCTGACGCGCGAGCCGCCGCCCTTCCCGTTCGTGGCGCTGCTGGTGTCGGGCGGGCATACGCAGTTGATGGAAGTGCGCGGCATCGGCGACTACACGCTGCTGGGCGAAACCCTGGACGACGCCGCCGGCGAAGCCTTCGACAAGACCGCCAAGCTGCTGGGCCTGGGCTATCCGGGCGGCCCCGAAGTGTCGCGGCTGGCCGAATTCGGCATCCCCGGCGCCTTTGCGCTGCCGCGGCCGATGCTGCATTCGGGCAACCTGGATTTCTCGTTCGCCGGACTGAAGACCGCGGTGCTGACGCAAACCCGCAAGCTCGCCAACACCTGCGAGCAGGACCGCGCCAACCTGGCGCGCGCCTTTGTCGATGCCATTGTCGACGTGCTGGCCGCCAAGTCGATGGCGGCGCTCAAGCAGACCGGCCACAAGCGGCTGGTGGTGGCGGGAGGCGTGGGTGCCAACCGCCAGTTGCGCGAGCGGCTGGACCAGATGGGCAAGCAGCGCAAGATCGACGTGTATTACCCGGATTTGGCGTTCTGCACCGACAACGGCGCGATGATCGCGTTTGCCGGCGCCATGCGCCTGCAGGCCGCGCCCGAACTGGCGCGGCACGAGTATGGCTACGGCGTGACGCCGCGCTGGGACCTGGCGGATATCCGCCTGCCTTCGGCGGCCTGAACCGGACCGAAAAAAGAGCCACCGCATGCGGTGGCTCTTTCCATTGCAGCGACAACGCGGTCAGTCGACGCGCTTGTCCCGCTCGATCACCGCATACGCGCTGTGGTTGTGGATCGACTCAAAGTTCTCCGCCTCCAGCACATAGGCCACGATGCGGTCATCCGCATTCAGCCGCATGGCGATATCGCGCACCAGGTCCTCGACGAACTTGGGGTTCTCATAGGCGCGCTCGGTGACGAACTTCTCGTCCGGGCGCTTGAGCAGGCCCCACAGCTCGCACGAGGCCTCTTCCTCGGCCATGCGCACCAGCGCTTCCACCGGCAGCTCGCCGGCCAGTTCCACGTCCATGGTGATATGCGAACGCTGGTTGTGCGCGCCATATTGCGAGATCTTCTTCGAGCACGGGCACAGGCTGGTCACCGGTACCAGCGCCTTCAGGAACACGCGCGTGGCGCCGTTGCGCACTTCGCCGGTCAGCGTGACCTCGTAGTCCAGCAGCGACTCCACGCCCGACACCGGCGCGGTCTTGCTGATGAAGTACGGGAAGGTGACCTCGATGCGGCCGGCCTCGGCTTCCAGCTTTTCCAGCATCTTGTCCAGCATCAGCCGGAAGCTGGCCAGCTCCAGCGGCGCGCGCTCTTCTTCCAGCAGCGCGACGAAGCGCGACATATGCGTGCCCTTCTGGTCCGCCGGCAGGTGCACGTCGAGATTGAAGGTGCCCACGCTCGGCACGATGCCGGTCGGGGTCTTCAGGGTCACGGGGTAACGCACGCCCTTGACGCCGACACGCTGGATGGGAATCTGGCGGTTGTCGGGGCTCGACTGGACGTCGGGCATGACGAAGGCGGGATTGATGTCATTCATCTACGGTTTCCTCCAGGGCCGCGCCCAGGTGGGGCGGCACGAGCCCTTACGGTCGCGGCAATTTCGCAGTCCATCCATGCCGCGCAACGAGTGTGAAACCACGGGATCCGGCAAGTGGCACGCCGGCCCGCAGCTGCGAACACAAAAAAGGGGAGTTTAAGGGAATTCGGACGCACTCGTGGTGCGAGGGCCGAATCCCCTTCGGGACAGCAGGTGATCAGGCCACGCGCGAGGCGACCGTGACCTTGGGCTGGTCCAGCCCGAAGCGCTCGCGCACCGAGCGCTCGATGCCGGCCGCATCCAGGCCGCATTGCTGCAGCAGATAGGCCGGGTCGCCGTGGTCGACGAAGCGGTCGGGCAGGCCCAGCGTCAGCACCGGCTTGTCGATGCCGGCCTCGGCCAGTGCCTCCAGCACGGCGCTGCCGGCGCCGCCCATCACGCTGCCCTCTTCCACCGTCACCAGGTAGTCGTTCTCCGCGGCCAGGCGCTTGACCAGCTCCACGTCGAGCGGCTTGACGAAGCGCATGTCGGCGACCGCGGCGTCCAGCGCCTCGGCGGCACCCAGGGCCGGGTGCACCATCGAGCCGAACGCCAGGAAGCCCACGCGATGCCCCGCGCGCGCACCGCCCTCGCGGCGCATCACGCCCTTGCCGACTGGCACGGTGGCGAGCTCTGCGGCAATGGCCGCGCCCGGGCCGGAGCCGCGCGGATAGCGCACGGCGCTCGGACACGCCTGGTGGAACGCCGTGGTCAGCAGCTGACGGCACTCGTTCTCGTCGGACGGCGTCATCACCATCATGTTGGGGATGCAGCGCAGGTAGGCGATATCGTAGGCACCCGCGTGCGTGGCACCGTCGGCGCCGACCAGGCCGGCACGGTCCAGCGCGAACACCACCGGCAGGTTCTGCAGCGCCACGTCGTGGATCAGCTGGTCGTAGCCGCGCTGCAGGAAGGTCGAGTAGATCGCCACCACCGGCTTGAGACCCTCGCAGGCCAGGCCGCCGGCGAAGGTCACGGCGTGCTGCTCGGCGATGCCCACGTCGTAGTAGCGGTCCGGGAAGCGCCGCTCGAACTCGACCATGCCCGAGCCCTCGCGCATCGCCGGGGTAATGCCGACCAGGCGCTTGTCGGCCGCGGCCATGTCGCACAGCCAGTCGCCGAACACCTGCGTGTAGGTCTTGCGCGCCGGCTTGGCCGCCGGGCGGATGCCCTCGGCCGGGTTGAACTTGCCCGGGCCGTGGTAGAGGATCGGGTCGGCCTCGGCCAGCTTGTAGCCCTGGCCCTTCTTGGTCACCACGTGCAGGAACTGCGGGCCCGCGCCCTCGAGCGCGCGCTCGCGGATATTCAGCAGCGTCGGCACCAGCGAGTTCAGGTCGTGGCCGTCGATCGGGCCGATGTAGTTGAAGCCGAATTCCTCGAACAGCGTGGCCGGCACCATCATGCCCTTGGCATGTTCCTCGAAGCGCTTGGCGAACTCCAGCACCGGCGGCGCCACCGACAGGACTTTCTCGATGCCCTTCTTGGTGGCCGCGTAGAACTGGCCGCTCAAGAGCCGCGCCAGGTGGCGGTTGAGCGCGCCCACCGGCGGCGAGATCGACATGTCGTTGTCGTTGAGCACCACCACCAGCGGCAGGTCCTTGTAGACGCCGGCGTTGTTCAGGGCCTCGAAGGCCATGCCCGCGGTCATGGCGCCGTCGCCGATCACCGCCACCGAGACGCGCTTCTCGCCCAGCGTGCGCGCACCCAGCGCCATGCCCAGCGCGGCCGAGATCGAGGTCGACGAATGCGCCGTGCCGAAGGTGTCGTATTCGCTCTCGCTGCGACGCGGGAAGCCCGAGATGCCGCCCCACTGGCGCAGCGTGCCCATGCGCTCGCGGCGCCCGGTCAGGATCTTGTGCGGATAGCTCTGGTGGCCCACGTCCCACACCAGCCGGTCATCGGGGGTGTTGAAGACGTAGTGCAGCGCGATGGTCAGCTCGACCGTGCCCAGGTTGGACGACAGGTGGCCGCCGGTCTGCGAGACCGACTCCAGCACATAGGCGCGCAGTTCGTCCGCCAGGGTCTGGAGCTCGCGCCGGTCGAGCTTGCGCAGGTCTGCGGGGGCGTCAATCTTGTTGAGGAGTGCGTAGGTCATGATGTCCGTTCGGCCGGCTCTCTGTTTAGTGTGTGCGCAGCACGATCAGGTCCGCCAGGTCCCGCAGGCGGTCCGCGCGCTCGCCAAAGCCGGCCAGCGCCTCGTGTGCGTCGGCGCGCAGCGTCCCGGCCAGTGCGCGTGCCGGGTCAAGCCCCATCAGCGACACATAGGTCGGCTTGTCATGGGCGGCGTCCTTGCCGGCGGTCTTGCCCAGCGTGGCGGTATCGGCAGTGACGTCCAGAATATCGTCAACCACCTGGAACGCCAATCCCACTGCCGCCGCATAGCGGTCCAGCGCGGCCAGGCCCTCGGCGTCGATTTCACCACATAGCGCACCCATGCGCACACTGGCGCGCAACAGCGCGCCGGTCTTCATGCGATGCATGGCCTCGAGCGCCTCGCGCGTCATGGCGCGGCCCACGTTCTGCAGGTCGATCGCCTGGCCGCCGGCCATGCCGGTCGAGCCCGACGCCAGCGCCAGCTCGGCCACCAGCTGCAGCCGCGCCGCGGGCGCGATCGCCCCGGCACCGGCCAGCACGATAAAGGCCTGGGTCTGCAGCGCGTCGCCAACCAGCAATGCGGTGGCCTCGTCATAGGCCTTGTGCACGGTGGGCCGGCCGCGGCGCAGGTCGTCGTCGTCCATGCAGGGCATGTCGTCGTGCACCAGCGAATAGGCGTGGATCATCTCCACCGCGCAGGCCGCCGCGTCGCAGGCGGCCGGAGCCGCCCCGCTGACCTCGCCGGCGGCATGCACCAGCAGCGGCCGCACGCGCTTGCCGCCGCTCAGTGCAGCATAGCGCATGGCTTCGTGCAGCGTATGCGGGACGGTCCCGGCAGCGGGCAGCGCCGCCTGCAGGGCGGCCTCGGCGCGGGCGCCCTGGGCCTGCATCCATTGGGCAAAATCACTCATGCCTCGTCCGCCCCCGGTGCACCGTTGGCGCCATTGCCCTCGCCGGCCAGCGGCTTGAGCACGTCGCCTTCCAGCACGCGGACCTGCTGCTCGACCCGTTCCAGCTTCTGCTGGCAGTAGCGCACCAGCTCGGCGCCGCGGCGGTAGGCCGCCAGCGATGCCTCCAGCGGCAGTTCGCCGCTTTCCATGCTGGCCACCAGCGTTTCCAGCTCGGCCATCGCCGCTTCGTAGGAAGCGGGCGGCGCCGATGCGCTGGTGTCGGCGGTGTTGTCGGTCTGGACCGGAGCGGTCGTCGTTTTTGGCATATCAGGACCTGGAATCAAGGACCCCGGGGGAAACCCGGATGGGGAAGCCCGGATTTTACGCCAAAGCGGGAGCTTGCCCCATCCTTGCGCACGGTCGGCGTGGACCTATCGGGGTGCACAAACCACAGAAGTGACTTGTGCGCTCGGGTCGTCTTTCCGAATGCGCCCGGTACGGCACCCCGATGACGACCCGGGTCGACTTTTTCGCTAAAAAGGCAAAAAAATCAGTCCCTTAACTTTTTGGGTCGGGTACAATCTCCCCCTCGCCGCCAGGGGGCTACCGGACCTTGCCGACCTGGCGGAAGTCTTTCCCAAATCGATTCAATTTTCGATGGTTGGGTTGTTCACTGCTTTCACCTGTTCATCTGGGAGTGGGGATAATGTCCAATCTCAGCACCGCGCTCAACCTGGCGCCGGCTGATTCGCAACTGCCCGTCGGCGTCTATTTCGACGAAGCGCTGCATCAACAAGAACTCGAACTGCTGTTCAGGAATGGCCCGGGCTATATCGGCCACGAGCTGATGGTTCCGGAAGTCGGCGACTACCACACGCTCAGGGCCGAGGACGAAGGCCGCATGCTGGTACGCAACGCCGCCGGCATCGAACTGATGTCCAACGTCTGCCGCCACCGCCAGGCCATCATGCTCAACGGCCGCGGCAATGCGCAGAACATCGTCTGCCCCCTGCATCGCTGGACCTACGACCTGAAGGGCGAGCTGCTCGGCGCGCCGCATTTCGACAAGCAACCCTGCCTGCACCTGAAGCGCTCGCCGCTGCAGAACTGGAACGGCCTGCTGTTCGACGGCAAGCGCGACGTGCGCGCCGACCTGGCCAGGCTGGGCGTGGCGCAGGACCTGAACTTCGACGGCTACATGCTGGACCACGTCGAGGTGCACGAGTGCGACTACAACTGGAAGACCTTTATCGAGGTCTACCTGGAGGACTACCACGTCGTGCCGTTCCACCCGGGGCTTGGCAGCTTCGTCTCGTGCGACGACCTCAAGTGGGAGTTCGGCGAGTGGCACAGCGTGCAGACCGTGGGCCTGCATGCCGGCCTGAAGCGCCCCGGCAGCCCGACGTACCAGAAGTGGCACGACGCGGTGCTGCGCTTCAACGACGGCGTGCTGCCCAAGCACGGTGCGATCTGGCTGACCTACTACCCCAACATCATGGTGGAGTGGTACCCCAACGTGCTGGTGATCTCGACGCTGCACCCGCTCGGCCCGCGCAAGACGCGCAATGTGGTGGAGTTCTACTACCCCGAGGAAATCGCGCTGTTCGAGCGCGAGTTCGTAGAGGCCGAGCGCGCCGCCTACATGGAAACCTGCATCGAGGACGACGAGATCGCCGAGCGCATGGATGCCGGCCGGCTGGCACTGCTCAAGCGCGGCACCAGCGAAGTCGGGCCGTACCAGTCGCCGATGGAAGACGGCATGCAGCATTTCCATGAGTGGTATCGCCGCGCCATGGCTTACGCGGGCTAGTCCGGCGGACTAGTGCGATAACCGCACAACGCACGCAAGAACGGACCGCCCCGGCGGTCCGTTTTCCTTTGGGACGCGAAGTGCGCTGCTAGAATCATTGTCCGGTGCCGGCAGCCACACCGCTTGCGCGACGCGAGGCCAGACACGAAGCCCGCCCGCGCGCCGGACGCCTCTCCTTCCCGCTTCGTTTCGCTTCACCGCGCCCTCGCCATGCAATCGCTCTGGATGCTGTTCGCCGCCTTCGCCTTCTCGTTGATGGGGGTTGGCGTGAAGCTGGCATCCGATCTCTACACCACCGGCGAGATCGTCTTCTACCGCGGCCTGATCAGCGTGGTCATCATGTGGGTGCTGCTGTCCTCGCGCGGGATCCCGGTGCGCACGCCCTACATGCTGTCGCACATCAAGCGCAGCGTGTTCGGCGTGACCGCGCTGATGCTGTGGTTCACCTCGATCTCGCTGCTGCCGCTGGCCACCGCGATGACGCTGAACTACATGTCGCCGGTGTGGATCGCGCTGATCCTGGGCGCCGGCGCGGCGCTGGCCGGCACCGGCGGCAATGCCGACCGGCGCCTGGTGCTGGCGATCCTGCTGTCCTTTGCCGGCGTGATCTGCCTGCTGCAGCCTTCGGTCGGCAAGGACCAGCTGACCGGCGGCCTGGTCGGACTGATCTCGGGCATGTTCACGGCGCTGGCCTATGTCGAGGTGCGCCAGCTCGGCCAGCTGGGCGAGCCCGAGGGCCGCATCGTGTTCTATTTCTCGCTGGTCGGCATGATCGCCGGGCTGGTGTGGATGCTGCTGGGCGGCGTCAGCGCGCATACCTGGTACGGCGCCGGCCTGCTGCTGGCCATCGGCATCCTGGCCACGCTGGGACAGACCGCGATGACGCGCGCCTACAAGCGCGGCAACACGCTGCTGACCGCCAACCTGCAATACGCCGGCATCGTCTTTTCCAGCGTGTGGGGCATGCTGATCTGGTCCGACCGGCTGAACTGGCTGTCGTGGCTGGGCATGGGGCTGATCATCGCCAGCGGCATCGCCACCACGCTGATGCGCGCGCGCCAGGGCACCGATGCCAAGCCCACGCCGGCCACGCCGGTCAAGTCGCCGGAGGCGGAAGTCCACCCCGAGGTGTAGCATCCCCTGGTGAACTAGACCCATTTCCATCGATCGCAACAGGATTCCCATGCAGAAACCGCTGATTTCCGTCACCGCGCTGCAATCGCTGCTGGCCACCCCCGGCGGCTGCGTCGTGATCGACTGCAGCTTCGACCTGGCCGACCCGGCCGCCGGCCGCGAGGCCTACCGCACCGGCCACCTGCCCGGCGCCTTCTACCTGCACCTGGACAACGAGCTGTCCGGCCCCAAGACCGGCAGCAACGGCCGCCACCCCCTGCCCGACGCCGACGACCTGGTGGCGCGCCTGCAGGCGCTGGGCGTGGACGACGACACCCCGGTAGTGGCCTACGATGCGCAGGGCGGCATGTTCGCCGCGCGGCTGTGGTGGCTGTTGCGCTGGCTCGGCCACGATGCCGTGGCCGTGCTCGACGGCGGCAAGGACGCCTGGGTCAAGGCCGGCCTGCCGCTGGAACACGATGCCACAGAAGAGCCGGAATTCCCCGGCAAGTTCCAACGCCGCAAGTCGCTGGCGCCGACCGTCGACGCCGCCGCGCTGGTGGACAACCTCGAGCGCGCCTCGCTGCTGGTGGTGGATGCGCGCTCGCCCGACCGCTTCCGCGGCGAGAACGAGACGCTGGACCCGGTTGGCGGCCATATCCCCGGCGCGGTCAACCGCTTCTTCAAGGACAACCTGGGCGCGGACGGCCGCTTCAAGCCGGCCGAGACCCTGCGCGCGGAATTCGGCGCAGTGCTGGGTGCGCGCGCCCCGGCGCAGGCAGTGATGCAGTGCGGCTCCGGTGTCACGGCTTGCCACAACCTGCTGGCGCTGGAAGCGGCCGGCCTGGGCGGCGCGGCGCTGTACCCGGGATCATGGAGCGAATGGTGCGCCGATCCGGCGCGCCCGGTCGCGACCGGGGCCGCCTGAGGTCAGCGTGACGAGGCAATGGGCGCGGCGGGCGCAATATGGCCGTGCCCGCCGTGGCTGTGGCTCTCGTGCACGCCGTTGGTGATGAAGACGATCGCCGAGATGCCCGCGGCCACCAGCACCACCTGGATCGCCGACTCGCGCCAGCGCGGCTTGCGCTGCATCTGGGGCATCAGGTCGCTGACCGCGATATAGAGGAAGCTGCTGGCGGCAATCACCAGCACGTACGGAATCCAGCCGCTCAGCTGGTCGAGCAGGAAATACCCGACCACGCCGCCGGCGATGGCCGCCAGGCTCGACAGCAAGTTGAAGGCAAAGGCACGGGCCTTGGAGAAGCCGGCATTGAGCAGCACGATGAAGTCGCCGACTTCCTGCGGGATCTCGTGCGCCGCGATCGCCAGCGCGGTGACCACGCCGATATGCGGATCGGCCAGGAAGGCCGCCGCGATCACAATGCCGTCGGCAAAATTGTGGAAGGTGTCGCCGACCAGGATGGTCAGGCCGCTGCGCCCCGCTTCCTCGCGGTCATGGCCGTGGTGATGGTGGTGCCCGTCGCCCTCGTGGTGGTGCGAGTGGCGCAGTAGCGAGATCTTTTCCAGCAGGAAGAAACCGAGCAGCCCGGCCAGCAGCGTGCCGAACAGCGCGCGCGGGTCGGCGCCGGACTCGAACGCCTCGGGCAGCGAATGCAGCAGCGCGGTGGCCAGCAGCACGCCCACCGAAAAGCTCACCATGCGCTCGACCACGCGGGACGCCACCGTCAGCGACAGCAGCGCCGCCCCGAAGATGCTGCCCACCCCCGAGATCGTGGCGGCGAGCAGGATATACAAAAGCGTCGAATGGATGATGGGCTCCCGGGGTGGCGGTACCGGGCGGCCCCGCCGTTCCGCCCGCATCGCGCCGGGCGGCTAACGCAACAATGTTGCAATAACTCAAAGGCCGCATTGTACGTATCCGCCGGGACTTTGCAATCCTGCTGTCGGGCGAGAGGCGCCTCGCGGCGCCGGGACGGCCGGATCAGGCCACGCCGTGCTGCCTGAACCAGTCCAGGCACTTCTGCCAGCCATCCCTGGCATCGGCTTCACGGTAGCTGGGCCGGTAATCGGCATGGAAGGCATGGCCGGACTCGGGATAGACGATAAAGCGCGAGGCCTTGGCGTCCGGGTCGGACGACGCCGCCAGCGCGGACTTCATCCTCTCCACCTGCTCCTGCGGGATGCCGGTGTCCTTGCCGCCATACAGGCCGAGTACCGGGGCATGGAGCTGGCCGACCAGGTCGATGGGATTCTTCGGCTTGAGCGGGGTCGGCTCGGGCGCCAGCTGGCCATACCAGGCCACGCCGGCCTTCAGGCGCTTGCTGTGCGCTGCATAGAGCCAGGTCATGCGCCCGCCCCAGCAGAAGCCGGTGATGGCCAGGCGCGACACGTCGCCGCCGTTGGCACCGGCCCAGGCCACCGCGGCGTCCAGGTCGCCCATCACCTGCGCGTCAGGCACCTTGGCAATCACCTCGCGCTGCAGCTCCTGGATGGTGCCGAAGCTCTGCGGATCGCCCTGGCGCGCGAACAGTTCCGGCCCGATCGCCAGGTAGCCCAGCTTGGCAAAGCGCCGGCACACGTCGGCGATATGCTCGTGCACGCCGAAGATCTCGCTGACCACCAGCACCACCGGCAGGTTCTTCTTGCCTTCGGGCTGGGCGCGGTAGGCCGGCATGCTGAAGCCGCCCGAGGGGATGGTGACCTCGCCGGCGCTCAGGCCGGCAAAGTCGGTCTTGATGGCCTGCTGGGCCATCACCGGCAGCGCGGCCGCCGCAAAGGCGGAACCCAGCGCCGTCTTGACAAAGCCGCGGCGGTCGAACGTCTGGCCGGGGACGAGGCTATCCACTTCCGGTTTGAGCATGCGTGTCTCCAGGATCATTGGTGGCTGGGCCGGGATGCGGCGCCAGCGGCAGATTTTAAGCAGACATGGAGAAAACATGGGGCGGCTTTGCAGCCCCCCGCACGCCAGCCGCCCGCGCGGCATGGTGCAGCGCGGGAAGCCCCGGCCCGGCGCGCGTCAGTGCAGCTTGACGCGCGGGCTGGTCTTGCGACGCAGCCAGTGCGAGACCGTGTCCAGCGCCATGCCCACGGCGCCGTGCAGCGCCATCACATGCATCCGGTACAGCGACGTGTACATGACGCGCGCCATCAGCCCTTCGATGAACATCGAGCCGCCGATCAGCCCGCCCATCAGGCTGCCCACCGCGCTGAAATGCCCCAGCGACACCAGCGAGCCGAGGTCCTTGAAGGCGAACGACGGCAGCGGACGCCCGTCCAGCCGGGCGCGCAGGGCGTTGTAGAGGAAGGTGGCCTGCTGGTGCGCGGCCTGTGCGCGCGGCGGCACCGTGGTCTGCTTCTCGGCCCACGGGCAGCTGGCGCAGTCGCCGAAGGCGAAGATGTCCGGGTCGCCCTCGCTCTGCAGCGTCGGGCCGACCACGATCTGGCCCTGGCGGCTGACCGGCAGCCCCAGCGTGGCCAGCACCGGCGGCGCGGTGATGCCCGCCGCCCATACCGTCAGGTCGGCATCGATATGCTTGCCGCTGGCGGTCAGCACCGCCTGCGGCGTGACCTCGGTCACGCGCTCGCTGGTCAGGACACCGACGTCGAGCTTCTTGAGCAGCTTGGCGGTCTCGACCGAGACCCGTTCGGACAGCGCCGGCAGGATGCGTGGGCCGGCCTCGATCACGTGGATATGCACGTCGCGGCGCGGGTCAAGCTGGTGCAGGCCGTAGGCGCTGAGCACGTGCGCGGTGTTACGCAGTTCGGCCGACAGCTCAACGCCGGTGGCGCCCGCGCCGATGATGGCCACGTCAACGCGCGGCCGACCGTCCTCGCCCACGCGCCCGCGCCCGTTCTGGGCCCGCACGCAGGCCGCGATCAGCCGCTTGCGGAAGCGCTCGGCCTGCGCCACGACGTCCAGTGCGATGGCATTCTCGGCCGCGCCGGGCACGCCGAAGAAATGCGTGACGCAGCCGATCGCCAGCACCAGCGTGTCATAGGGCAGCTCGCGCGCCGGCAGCAGTTCGGCGCCGTCCTCGTCGAAGCTGGCCGATACCGAGATGGTCTTGCGGGTGCGGTCGATGCCGGTCAGCTCGCCCAGCTGGAACTCGAAGTGATGCCAGCGCGCCTGCGCCGCGTATTCCAGCTGGTGCGTGTTGGGGTCCATGCTGCCGGCTGCCACTTCATGCAGCAGCGGCTTCCAGATGTGGGTGGGCAGGCGGTCCACCAGCACCACCTGCGCCTGCCCCTTGCGGCCGAGCTTGTCGCCCAGCTTCGTTACCAGTTCCAGCCCCCCTGCTCCCCCACCGACGACAACGATGCGGGGCGTCCTTGTTTCTGTCATGGTCTACCTGATGCGTTTTTTGTAAATTCTTGCCTGAGGCGTTTGCCACAGTCTGCTGCATTGCAGCATGGCTGGCAAGCCGGTGGGCCTGACTCAGCAGTCGCTTCATTCGATACCACAACGCATGGGCGGCGCAGGCTGGCTGACAGGCGGCCTCGTCAGTGCGCTTCTTCCCAGTTGGCGCCGCTGCCCACTTCGGCCACCAGCGGCACGCGCAGCTGCGCCACCGAGCACATCAGCTCCGGCAGCCGCACCTTGACCAGCTCCAGCTCATGCTCCGGCACCTCCAGCACCAGTTCATCGTGCACCTGCATGATTTGGCGCGTCTGCAGCCCGTCGCGCTCCAGCCAGCCCTGCACCGCGATCATCGACAGCTTGATCAGGTCGGCGGCGGTGCCCTGCATCGGCGCGTTGATGGCGGCGCGCTCGGCCGCCTGCCGGCGCGGGCCGCTGCCGCCGTTGATGTCGGGCAGCCACAGCCGGCGGCCGAACACGGTCTCGACATAGCCTTGCTCGCGCGCGGTCTGCCGGGTCTCTTCCATGTAGTGGGCCACGCCCGGGTAGCGCATGAAATAACGGTCGATGTAGTGCTTGGCGGCCTCGCGCTCGATACCCAGGTTGCCGGCCAGGCCGAACGCGCTCATGCCGTAGATCAGGCCGAAGTTGATCACCTTGGCGTAGCGGCGCTGCTCGCTGCTGACGGCCTCGCGCTCCACGCCGAAGATCTCGCCGGCGGTGGCGCGGTGGATGTCCTCGCCGTTGGCAAAGGCGCGCAGCAGGTTCTCGTCGCCCGAGATATGGGCCATGATGCGCAGCTCGATCTGCGAGTAGTCGGCCGACACGATCACGCTGCCGGGCTCGGCGATAAAGGCTTCGCGGATGCGGCGGCCCTCCTCGGTGCGCACCGGGATGTTCTGCAGGTTGGGCTCGGTCGACGCCAGCCGGCCGGTCACCGCGGTGGCCTGGCCGTAGCTGGTGTGCACGCGGCCGGTCTGCGGGTTGACCATCTTGGGCAGCTTGTCGGTATAGGTGGACTTGAGCTTGGCCAGGCCGCGGTAGTCCAGCAGCAGCTTGGGCAGCGGGTAGTCCTCGGCCAGCTTCTGCAGCACCTCTTCGTCGGTCGAGGGCGCGCCGCTGGCGGTTTTCTTCACCACCGGCAGCTTCATCTGGCTGAACAGGATCTCGCCGATCTGCTTGGGCGAGCCCAGGTTGAAGGGCTGGCCGGCGGCCTCGTAGGCGGCCTGCTCCAGCGCCAGCATGCGCTGGCCCAGCTCGGCGCTCTGCGCGGCCAGGCGTTCGGCATCGATCAGCACGCCGTTGCGCTCGACCTTCTGCAGCACCACCGAGACCGGCATCTCGATCTCTTCATACACGCGGCGCAGGCCCGCCGCGGCTTCCACCTGCGGGAACATCTTGCGGTGCAGGCGCAGGGTCACGTCGGCGTCTTCGGCAGCGTATTCGGTGGCGCGCGCCAGGTCGATCTGGTCGAAGCCGATCTGGCTGGCGCCCTTGCCGCACACCTCTTCATAGGTGATGGTCTTCAGGCTCAGCAGGCGCTCGGCCAGGCTGTCCATGCCATGGTTGCGGTGCGAGGCCAGCACGTAGCTCTGCAGCATGGTGTCGTGCGCCACGCCGCGCAGCTTCACACCATGGTTGGCAAAGACATGGACGTCGTACTTGAGGTTCTGGCCCAGCTTCGGGCGGCCGGCATCTTCCAGCCATGCACGCATGCGCCCCAGCACGAACTCGCGCGACAGCTGGCCGTGGTCGGGCAGCCCGGCCACGTCCGGGCCACGGTGCGCCACCGGGATATAGCAGGCCACGCCCGGCTCGACCGACAGCGAGATGCCGACCAGCTGCGCCTGCATCGGGTCCAGCGAAGTAGTCTCGGTGTCGATCGCCACCAGCGGTGCGGCCTCGATGCGCCGCATCCAGTCTTCCAGCTGGGCTTCGGTGCTGACCGTCTGGTAGCTGATCTCGGTCGGCGCGGCCTGGTCCGCTGCCGGTGCCTCGGCTGCGCCGGCCGCGGCCGGCACATCGAACAGGCCGCCTTGCGCCGGCGCGGCGGCCGCGCGGGCGCGGGCCTGGGCGCGGGCATCGGGCAGGCTTTCGCCGGTCGCTTCGCGCAGCCAGGTCTTGAAGCCGTAGCGCGAGAAAAACGCCACCAGCTTGTCCTTGTCCTCGCCGATTTCGCGCAGCGCGTGGAAGTCCGCCACCGCGGCGGAGAGGTCGCAGTCGGTCTTGACCGTGACCAGCTGGCGCGCCATCGGCAGCCAGTCCAGCGTATTGCGCAGGTTCTCGCCCACCACGCCCTTGATGCCGGGGGCGGCGGCGATCACGCCGTCGAGCGAGCCATGCTCGGCCAGCCATTTGACCGCGGTCTTGGGGCCGACCTTGGGCACGCCCGGCACGTTGTCGACCGCATCACCGATCAGCGACAGGTAGTCGATGATGCGCTCGGGCGGCACGCCGAACTTGGCCACCACGCCAGGGGGATCGAGCACCTCGCCGCTCATGGTGTTGACCAGCGTGACCTGGTCGTTGACCAGCTGCGCCAGGTCCTTGTCGCCGGTGGACACCACCGTGCGCACGCCCTGCTCCGTGGCCTGGCGCGACAGCGTGCCGATCACGTCGTCGGCCTCCACGCCGTCAACCACCACGATCGGCCAGCCCATGGCGCGCACGGCCTCATGGATCGGCTCGATCTGGCGCGCCAGGTCTTCCGGCATCGACGGGCGATGTTCCTTGTAGGCCGGATACATGTCGTCGCGGAAGGTCTTGCCCTTGGCGTCGAACACGCAGGCGCTATACTCTGCCGGGTAGTCGTTGCGCAACTTGCGCAGCATGTTGATCATGCCGTAGATTGCCCCTGTGGGCAGACCCTCCCCATTCCTCAGGTCCGGCAGAGCGTGATAAGCGCGATACAGATAGCTCGATCCATCGACGAGCAAGAGTGTTTTTGGACTATCCGACATTCCCATGGACTCAAAATTGACTGGTGCCGCTGCAGGCGGTGCCTCGACCGCCCCCCTTGCTGACCCGGATGTTTCCGACATTTCCGGCGATACCGTGCAACCCCCGCCGGAGGCTGCTTCCGAGCACGCCGCGGCCATCGCCGCGGCGGCCGATGCTGCTGCCGCGGGCAATCCGCCCGAAGTTGCTGCTGAAAAGGCCGCTGCTGCGGCCGCGCGCGCCAATCCGCGCAAGATGATCCCCAGCCTGCGTGCGCTGGCCGACGAAGACCGCGCTACCGCAAAGAAGGCGCGCGCCTCGTGGCAAATGTTCACGATTATGGCAGAGTTCATCGAGGCCACCGAGTACCTCTCCGAGATCCGCCCGGCCGTGTCGATCTACGGCAGCGCGCGCCTGCGCGAGGACTCGCCGTACTACCAGCGCACCATCGAGATCGCCCGGCTGTTTTCGGACGCCGGCTTTGCCGTGATCTCCGGCGGCGGCCCCGGCATCATGGAAGCGGCCAACAAGGGCGCGCATGCCGGCAAGTCCGCCAGCGTCGGCCTGAACATCGAACTGCCGCACGAGCAGCAGGGCAATCCGTACCAGGACATTGCCATGCGCTTTCGCCACTTCTTCACGCGCAAGGTCACCTTCGTCAAGAATTCGGACGCCTTCATCGTGATGCCGGGCGGCTTCGGCACGCTCGACGAGCTGGCCGAGGTGCTGACGCTGGTGCAGACCGGCAAGTCGCGCTCGGTGCCGGTGATCATGTTCGGCAGCCGTTTCTGGAAGGGCCTGCTGGACTGGTTCCGCTTCACGCTGCTGCCGATGGGCCTGATCGCCGAGCACGACCTGGACCTGATGAAGATCGTCGACGAACCGCACGAAGTGCTGGAAGCGGTCTACGACTACTACGAGCAGCGCGGCGGCGACAAGCCGATTCCGCCCAAGGAAGAGATGTTCTACCTGTAAGGCATGGACGCCGGGGCGCGCGGCGCCAAGCCACGTACCCGGCACCCGGCGCCCGTTGCGCAGGTGCCCCCCGGGGCACGGCAGCGGCCTGCGCACGGCAGGAATTGCTAGAATGGAACCTGTCCGTCTGCCAAGCCCGGCGCCGCCGGGTTGCAGTCCAACCGCCGCATGCCGCGGGGTTGCGCGCAAGCTGCGCCGCAGCCCCGCACAGGAGCACCTGATGACCTCCCCCTCCACCGCCCGCTCGGTCCGGCCCACGCGGTCTTCCGCCGTGGCCGGCGAGCCTGAATCGCCTGCCAGGCGGTCCGTGTCCAGCCTCGCCGCCGTGGCCGCCGCCACGCTGGCGCTGGCTTCCGGCTGGGCCGTCGCGCAGGAAAGCAATGCGCTGACGCAGCAGGAGCTGAACCAGATCAACAACCAGCCGATCGCCCCGGCGGCCAAGTCGCAACTGAACCAGCCGCGCCAGCCGAGTTTCCAGCTCAATGAACGCGATGGCACCCAGGTGCGCGAGTACCGCGACAAGGGACGGGCCACCGATATCCAGGTCAGGTCGGGTTTCGGCACTAAATACGAGATGAGCAAGCCGGAAGACAGCTCGCCCAAGATCCGCGAGCACGATGTCAACCGCGTGCCTTCGGTCAACCTGAAGTTCTGAGTTCGCTTGCCCACGGCCTGGCGTAAGCCCCAGGCCGCGCCGGCCCTCCGGCAGTGTCATGCCGCGGCGGCGGTCCGGACTTTGTCCGGAACCGGTGCCCGCCGCTTTCCGATTCGCTTCACACAACGAGTATGGCCGTATTCACCACGGTCTCGCAGGACGAGATCGCCCGCTGGCTGCTGGATTTCAACCTTGGCGAAGTGCGCGAGCTGCGCGGCATCGCCTCGGGCATCGAGAACAGCAATTTCTTCCTTACCACGGAGCACGATGGCCAGACGCGCCAGTATGTGCTGACCATTTTCGAGCGGCTCACGTTCGCGCAGCTGCCGTACTACCTGCACCTGATGGCGCACCTGGCCGAGCGCGGCATCCGCGTGCCCGCGCCGATCCCGGCGCGCGACGGCGAGATCCTGCGCCCGCTCAAGGGCAAGCCCGCCACCATCGTCACGCGCCTGCCCGGAGCATCGCAACTGGCGCCCGACGCGCAGCACTGCGCTGAAGTGGGCGACATGCTGGCACGCATGCACCTGGCCGGCCAGGACTATCCGCGCCAGCAGCCCAACCTGCGCAGCCTGCCCTGGTGGCGGCAGACCGAGCCTGAGATCCTGCCCTTCCTGGATGCCGGCCAGCGCGCGCTGCTGCAGCAGGAGATCGCCCACCAGGCCGCCTTCTTCGCCAGCGCGGACTACGCCGGCCTGGGCTCGGGCCCGTGCCACTGCGACCTGTTCCGCGACAACGCGCTGTTCGAGGAAGACGGCAGCGGACGCCACCGCCTGGGCGGATTCTTCGACTTCTACTTCGCCGGCAACGACAAGTGGCTGTTCGATGTGGCGGTCACCGTCAACGACTGGTGCATCGACCTGGCCAGCGGCGAACTCGACCCCGCGCGCACGCAGGCCTTGCTGCGGGCTTATCATGCCGTGAGGCCGCTGACCGCCACCGAGGCCGCGCACTGGCAGGACATGCTGCGCGCGGGTGCGCTGCGCTTCTGGGTATCGCGACTGTGGGACTTCTACCTGCCGCGCGAGGCCGACATGCTGCAACCGCACGACCCGACCCATTTCGAACGCATCCTGCGCCGGCGCATCGGCGCGGACCCTGCAAGCGCCCCGCTCCCCTGGATCTGATCCGTATGCAACTACTGGAAGTCCCTGCCAAGGAAGGCTACACCTGGTTCCGCCAGGGCATCTGGCTGTTCCGCAAGAACCCGCTGACCTTCCTGATGCTGCTGTTCGTCTACCTGATCGCCGCGCAGCTGGCCATCGTGGTGCCGCTGATCGGCATTATCGCGCTGCTGGTGGTCACCCCCGGCCTGTCGGTCGGCGTGATGACCGCATGCCGCGACGTGATCCAGAACAAGCGGGTGATGCCCACCGTGCTGCTGGCGGGCTTCCGCGCCAACGGCAAGGAAGCCACGCGCAACCTGCTGGTGCTGGGCGGCATCTACGCCGGGCTGGTGTTCATGCTGGGGCTGATCGCCGGCTCGGTGGTCGACATGAGCGCGCTGGTGCCGATCGTGCTGAAGGAAGAAGCGCCGACCGCCGAAGCGGTGCGCCAGCTGTACTACGCCATGCTGATCGGCGCGCTGCTGTACACGCCGATCGCGATGATGTTCTGGTTCGCGCCGCTGCTGGCAGCCTGGCACGGCGTGCCGCCGGTCAAGGCACTGTTCTTCAGCTGGACCGCGTGCTGGCGCAACCGCGGCGCATTCCTCACCTACGCGGTGCTGTTCGCGATGCTGCTGGTGGCGATCCCGTTCTTCCTGGAGGCGGTGTTCAGCGCCTTCGGCGCGGAAACGGTGCTGTCGTTCCTGGTCACGCCGTATTCGCTGCTGATGCTGGCGATCCTGTACTGCTCGTTCTATGCCACGTATCGCGGCTGCTTCAACGTGACGCCGCCGGGGGTGGATCCGGCCGCGCCGGCAACTCCCGGGGCCTGAACAACGGGCGCTCGCTACGCGATTGTGTGCTCCCTCTCCCGCTTGCGGGAGAGGGAGCACACCGCCCTCACGGGCTATTCGCAGAACGTCTTCACCATCTCGTCCGCTGCCAGGCGCAGGTCCGGCACGAATCCCATCAGCTGGTCCATCGTCATGCGTGCCATCGGCACCTGCACGGCAATCGCCGCGCAGGCGCGGCTCCGGTTGCGCATCACCGGCACCGCGACCGCGATCATGCCTTCCAGGTTTTCCTGATTGTTGACCCCCAAACGCCGCTGCCGTGTCTCGGCCAGTTCCGCGTGCAAGGCCTCGGCATTGGTAATGGTGTGCGCCGAGTGCGCGCGCAGCGGCAGGCTGGCAACCAGGCGCTGGCGCTGCGCGCTCGGCAGGAACGCCAGCAACAGCTTGCCGCTGGCGGTGCAGTGCAGCGGCACCCGCGAGCCCGGCTGCAGGTGCATGCGCAGCGGCCATTGCGTTTCCACGCGGTCCAGGTAGACCACGTCGTCGCCGGACAGCATGGTCAGGTTGCAGGTCTCACCGATCTTGTCGACCAGCTGCTGCAGGATCGCATGGCGCGCCGCCGCCGGACCTGCCTGCATCAGCACATTGACGGCCAGCTGCCGCACGCGCGATGAGCACTCGTAGTGGCGGTTGCCGGCCGTGCGCGACACCAGCCACGTGCTTTCCAGCTGCTTGAGGATGCGGTGGACGGTCTGCTTCGGCAGCTCGATCGCCTGCACGATGGCCGCCAGCGACAGCGGTCCGTCGGCCGCGGACAGGATCTCGAGAATGCGGAAGGCGCGCACGGCGGCGGCATTCGAATGATTGCTCATGGATCAAATTTAAAGGATTCCGGGACGCATGGCCGTCCCGAAAACTGAATTCTCGATCGCACCCCGGCTGCGCACTCGCGAAAGCGCACAAATTGGGACGGCCTGTCTGCCCCGCTTCACTAGATTCGATCCAGGGCCGCCGACGGTGCCGCGAAGTGCACGACAAAGCGCGGCGGCCCTGACCGTCCAAACCGCGGAGTCGAATCCATGAGTGTGCAAATACTGCATCGCCGGCAGTCCAACAATTCCGATTTGCCCCTAGCGACGGCATCGCTGCCCGTGCAGCCAGCGCAAGCCGCGGCTGAAGCCGTCGCTGCGGTCGTGGCCCGGGCCAGGCAGGCGCAGCGCGAGTTCGCGCGTGCCGACCAGGCCACCATCGACACGGCAGTCGCCGCAGCCGCGTGGGCCATCATGGAGCCCGCGCGCAACCGCCAGCTGGCCGAGCGTGCCGTCGCCGACACCGGGCTGGGCAATGTCGACGACAAGATCCGCAAGAACCACCGCAAGACGCTGGGCCTGCTGCGCGACCTGCATGGCCGCAGGACGGTGGGCGTGATCGCGCAGGATGCGGCAGCCGGCATCACCGAGATCGCGCGGCCCGTGGGCGTGGTGGCGGCCATTACGCCTTCGACCAATCCCGCGGCCACGCCGGCCAACAAGATCATCAACGCGCTCAAGTGCGGCAACAGCGTGATCGTGGCGCCGTCGCCGAAGGGGCAGGACACCTGCGCGCTGCTGCTGTCGTTCATCCACGCCGAGTTTGCGCGCGCCGGCCTGCCCGCCGACCTGGTCCAGATGCTGCCCGCGCCGGTCTCGAAGGCCGCGACGGCGGCGCTCATGCGGCAGGCCGACCTGGTGGTCGCGACGGGCTCGCAGGCCAACGTGCGCATGGCCTACACCTGCGGCACACCGGCCTTCGGCGTGGGCGCCGGCAATGTGGCATCGATCATCGACGCCAGCGCCACGCTGGATGACGCGGCGGCCAAGGTGGTGCGCTCCAAGACCTTCGACAATGCCACCAGTTGCTCTTCGGAGAACAGCCTGGTCGTGCTCGACGCGGTCTACACACCCATGCTCGACGCCCTGGCGGCGGTCCGCGGCGTGCTGCTCACGGCTTCGGAGAAAGCGCGGCTGCAGGCGCTGATGTGGCGCGACGGCAAGCTCGCCGGCACCTTCACGGGACAGAGCGCGACCCGCATTGCCGAGCTCGCCGGGCTGGAACGCGTGCGCGCGCTGCAGCCCGCGATGCTGCTGGTGGAGGAAGCCGGTGTCGGCAGCGACTACCCCTTCTCCGGCGAGAAGCTCTCGCCCGTGCTGACGCTCTACCGCGCGGCCGACTTCGCGGCGGCGGTCGAGCGCGTGGCGAGCCTGTACGCCTATATGGGCGCCGGGCATTCGGTCAGCCTGCATTCGTCCAACCCACGCCATGCGCTGCAGCTCGGACAGGAACTGCCGGTGGCGCGCGTGATCGTGAACCAGGCGCACTGCTTCGCCACCGGCGGGAATTTCGACAACGGCCTGCCGTTCTCGTTGTCGATGGGCTGCGGCACCTGGGGCGGCAACAACTTCTCGGACAACCTCGGCTGGCGCCAATACCTGAACATCACCCGCATCGCCGTGCCCATCGCCGAGCACGTGCCCGATGAAGCGGACCTGCTGGGCGATTACTTCGCGAGGGTCGGCAAATGAACGCGCGCACGGAACCCGAGGTGTTCGACACGCTTGCAGCGCTGATAGCCGTGCGCGCCGCGCAGTGGCCCGACAAGCCCTACCTGTTGTCCCCGGACAGCGGCCATGCGCTGACGTTCGGCGCGCTGGCGACGGACGCCGGCACGCTCGGCCGCCGCTATGCGGCAGCCGGCCTGGGCAGCGGCCAGACGGTGTCGGTGTACCTGCCCAACGGCGAGCAGACCGCGCGGCTCCTGCTCGGCACCATGGCCTGCGGGCTGGTCGTCAACCCGATCAACCTGCTGTGCCAGCCGGCGCAGCTGCGCTACATCCTGGGGCATTCGGATACGCGGCTGGTCTTCACCTGGCCCGACGGAGAAGCCGCCATCCGCGAAGCCCTGCGCGAGGCCGGGCTGGACGTGCCGGTGCTCGTCACCGCGCCCGACGCCAACAGCCTGCCGGCACTGCCGGCCACGCATGCCGCTGCGTCGCCACTGCCCCCACCGCAGCCTGACGCGCCCGCACTGCTCATGTACACGTCCGGCACCACCGGCACGCCCAAAGGCGTGCTGCTGACGCAGCGCAACCTGGTGGCCAACGGCGCCAACGTCAGCCGCGAGCACTGCCTCGGGCCGGCCGACCGGGTGCTGGCGACGCTGCCGCTGTATCACATCAACGGCCTGGTCGTGACCGCGATCGCGCCGCTGGTGCACGGCGGCTCGGTGGTGATGCCGATGCGCTTTTCCGCCAGCGCGTTCTGGCAGGACAGCGCGCGCCACGGCTGCACCTGGCTGAACGTGGTGCCGACCATCATCGCCTACCTGCTGAACGATCCGCACGGCCAGGCTCCGGCCGGCGTGCGCTTCTGCCGCTCGGCCTCGGCCGCGCTGCCGCCCGAGCATCACCGCGCCTTCGAGGCGCGCTTCGGCATCGGCGTGATCGAGACCATGGGCATGACCGAGACTGCCGCACCGGCGTTCAGCAATCCGCTCGACCCGGGCCAGCGGCGCATCGGCAGCATCGGCAGGCCATCTGGCACGCGCGCACGCGTACTCGGGCGCGACGGCAAGCCGGTGCCTGACGGACAGGTCGGCGAGATCGTGCTGCAGGGCGAGAGCGTGATGGCAGGCTACTACAAGGCGCCGGATATCACGCGCGAGGCCTTTACGCACGATGGCTGGCTGCGCACGGGCGACCTCGGCTACCGCGACGCCGACGGCTATTTCTACATCAGCGGGCGCGCCAAGGAACTGATCATCAAGGGCGGCGAGAACATCGCCCCGCGCGAGATCGACGAGGCCCTGCTGCGCCATCCGGCCGTGCTCGAAGCCGCGGCGGTCGGCGTGCCGGACCCGGCCTACGGGCAGGAGATCGTTGCCTACGTGGTCATGCGCGAGGCCGCGCGCTGTGATGACGCGGCGCTGCGCGCGCATTGCCTGCGCGAGCTGGGCCGCTACAAGACGCCGAAGGAGTTCCGCTTTATCGCCGAGCTGCCGCGCGGCCCGTCCGGCAAGGTGCAACGGCTGAAGCTGCTCGACCACGCCTGAACCTTCCCCCCTTCCACAACCCTCGCCAAGGAGCCTGCCCGACCGGAATCCACCAGACCAGGAGACACGACTCAAGACTGCAGACAGATTGCTCAAGGACGGGGCAGCGCGGCCGGCGCCGCGCCCCCGGCGCGCCGCAAGCGCATGGCTACGGACCGTGCGCCGGCCGCCGCCCCGTCAACACCACGCGCGCGCCGCGCATAGGAGGTGGTTATGAAGCAACGTATCAAGACCCGGCACATGATCCTGGGCGTCATGTGCCTGATGTATTTCATCGCCTATATCGACCGCGTCAACATCTCGGTCGCCGCCCCCCTGATCCGCGAGGAAATGGGGCTGACCACATCGCAGCTGGGGCTGGTGTTCTCGGCCTTTGCCTACCCCTATGCCGCCATGCAGATCCTCGGCGGCTGGATGGCCGACAAGTTCGGGCCCAAGAAGGTGCTGATCGTGCTGTCGCTGATCTGGGGCGTGGCCACCGTGCTGACCGGCTTCGCGGGCAGCGTGCTGATGCTGGTGGTGCTGCGCTTCGTGCTGGGCATCGGCGAAGGCGGCGCGTTCCCGACCGCGACGCGCGCCTTCACCTACTGGATGCCGGTGGCGGAGCGCGGCTTCGCGCAGGGCATCACCCACAGCTTCGCGCGGCTGGGCGGCGCGATCACGCCGCCGGTCGTGCTGGTCATCGTGGCCGCCGCCGGCTGGCGCGAAGCCTTTATCGTGCTGGGCGCTGTCAGCCTCGGCTGGACCTTGCTGTACGCCTTCTTTTTCAAGGATTCGCCCGACAAGCACAGCCGCGTGACCGCGCAGGAGCTGCAGGAGATCGGCTACCGGCAGGGCGACAGCCGGCAGGCCGCCAAGGCGGCCACGCCGTGGCGGCGCCTGTTCCGGCGCATGTGGCTGGTGACCTTCGTCGACTTCTGCTACGGCTGGTCGCTGTGGGTCTACCTGACGTGGCTGCCTTCGTACCTGAAGGAGGCACGCGGCTTCGACCTGAAGCAGCTGGCGCTGTTCACCGCGCTGCCGCTGATGGCCGGCGTGGTCGGCGATACGCTCGGCGGCGTGCTGTCGGACCGGATCTACAAGCGCACCGGCAACCTGCGCCTGGCGCGCGGCGCGGTCCTGTTCGTGGGGCTGGCCGGCTCGCTGATGTTCATCGCGCCGATGACCTTCACGGCCGATGCCGTCAACGCGGTGATCCTGCTGTCGCTGTCGTTCTTCTTCCTGGAGCTGACCAACGCGGTGCTGTGGAGCCTGCCGCTGGACATCGCCGGCAAGTACGCCGGCACCGCGGGCGGCATGATGAACACCGGCTTCGGCGTGGCCGGCATGGTGTCGCCGGTGGTGTTCGGCTACCTGATCGAGCGCACCGGCAGCTATGACCTGCCGTTCATGATCTCGGGGGCGCTGCTCGGGGTTGGCGCGCTGGCGTCGCTGTTCATCAATCCGCTGCTGACGGTGGACAGCCCCGACGAAAAGGCTGGCGAGGTCCGCCACGCCCTGCCCTGAGCCGCCCGGGGCGCGGCATGGCGCGCAGCGAAGCCGGACCCGTTCAGTCGATCGCGTCCAGCTTCGCCACCGACAGCGCCAGCCACTTGGCGCCGTTGCGCTTGAAGTTGATATTGGCGCGTGCGTCGGTGCCCTCGCCTTCCAGCGCGGTGATCACGCCTTCGCCAAACTTGTTGTGGAACACCGACTGCCCCACCCGGAAGCCGGTGCCGGCCTCGCGCTTGGCATCGGCATAGCCGTTGCCGTTGTCCATGCCGCCGGTGGGGCGCGTGCCGGTATAAGGCACGTCCTCGGGCTTGCGGAACCAGTCGCGGCCCCAGGCGCTGTCGCGCTCCTGGCGGCGCACGCCGCCGTAGCCCTGCGCCGGCGGCGTCAGCCACTTGAGCGAGGCCTCGGGCAGTTCCTCGAAGAAGCGTGAGCGCACGTGGTAGCGGGTCTGGCCGTGCAGCATGCGGCTTTGCGCGAACGACATGTAGAGCCGCTTGCGCGCGCGCGTGATCGCCACGTACATCAGGCGGCGCTCTTCCTCCACGCCGTCCGGGTCCATCATGCTGTTCTCGTGCGGGAACAGGCCCTCTTCCATCCCGGTGATGAAGACCACGTCGAACTCCAGCCCCTTGGCCGCATGCACGGTCATCATCTGCACCGCGTCCTGGCCGGCCTGGGCCTGGTTGTCGCCGGCTTCCAGCGAGGCATGGGTCAGGAACGCGACCAGCGGCGTCATCACCACCGGCAGCGCTTCCGGATCCAGCACCTGCTGGGCCTGGTCGCCGTCGGCCAGTGCCGGGGCGGCGGGGCTGCGGTCAACCGGGATCACCGCGGCCAGCGCCTCCAGGCCGTAGCCTTCCTCGACCACGAAGGCCTGCGCGGCGGTCACCAGTTCCTGCAAGTTCTCGATGCGGTCCTGGCCTTCCTTCTCGCCCTGGTAGTGGGTGATCAGGCCGCTGTGGTTGATCACGTACTCGACGGTCTCGGCCAGCGTCATGCGGCGCGTGTCCTCGCGCATCTTCTCTACCAGGCGCGCAAACGCTGCCAGCTTGCTGCCGGCCGCGCCGGGCACGTAGGCCACCGCCTCGGCCAGCGCGCAGTCATACTGGCGCGCCATGTCCTGCAGCACTTCCAGCGAGCGCGCGCCGATGCCGCGCGCCGGGAAGTTGACCACGCGGCCAAAGGCGGCATCGTTGCGCGGGTTCTCCAGCAGCTGCATATAGGCCAGCGCGTGCTTGATTTCGGCGCGCTCGAAGAAGCGCAGGCCGCCATAGACGCGGTACGCGATGCCGGCCGAGAACAGCGCATGCTCGATCACGCGCGACTGCGCGTTGCTGCGGTACAGGATGGCAATCTCGGCGCGGCTGGCGCCCTGCGCGATCTGGTCGCGGATCTCCTCGATGATCCAGGCGGCTTCCTGGCCGTCCGAGCCGCCCTGGAACACCCGCACCGGCTCGCCGTGGCCGGCGTCGGTGCGCAGGTTCTTGCCCAGGCGGCGCGCGTTGTGCGAGATCAGGTGGTTGGCCGAATCCAGGATATGCCCGTGCGAGCGGTAGTTCTGCTCCAGCTTGATCAGCCGGCGCACACGGAACTCGTGCTCGAAGTCGCGCATATTGCCGACGTTGGCGCCGCGGAACGCATAGATGCTCTGGTCGTCGTCGCCTACGGCAAAGACCGCGGCCGGGTTCTGCGTGCCGTAGCCGGCCAGCAGCTTGAGCCACTGGTACTGCAGCACGTTGGTGTCCTGGAACTCGTCGACCAGCACGTGGCGGAAGCGGTGCTGGTAGTGCTGGCGGATGGCGTCGTTGTAGCGCAGCAGCTCGTAGCAGCGCAGCAGCAGCTCGGCAAAGTCGACCACGCCTTCGCGCTGGCACTGCAGGTCGTAGGCGGCGTAGAGGTCGACAAAGCGCTTGTTGAAGTCGTCGTTGGCCTCGACGTCGGCCGGGCGCAGGCCCTGCTCCTTGGCGTTGTTGATGAAGTACTGCAGGTTCTTGGCCGGGTACTTCTCATCGTCGACGTTGAGCGACTTGAGCAGCCGCTTGAGCGCCGAGAGCTGGTCCTGGCTGTCCAGGATGGCAAAGGTCTGGGGCAGCCCGGCGTCGCGGAAATGCGCGCGCAGCATGCGGTTGCACAGGCCGTGGAAGGTGCCGATCCACATGCCGCGGGTGTTGATCGGCAGCATCGACGACAGGCGCGTCTGCATTTCCTTGGCGGCCTTGTTGGTAAAGGTCACCGCCAGGATGCCCGCCGGCGAGACCCGGCCGTTCTGGATCAGCCAGGCGATGCGCGTGGTCAGCACGCGGGTCTTGCCGCTGCCCGCGCCCGCCAGGATCAGCGCCGGTTCGTCAGGCAGGGTGACGGCGGCTAGTTGTTCGGCGTTCAGGTTGGCAAGCAGGTCGGACATCGGATGAGCCTTGTGGATTGACGGCGATTATACCGGCGGGCCCTGTCCTGCAAGTCACATCCGGCGGGGCCGGATGGCCGGGAAATAGGCACCAGCCTGCCACCCCCCGTATAATTTAACGTTTTACTGGCGCAATGCCGGCCGCCGACGGCCGCCGCCTCGCCAGGCGCAGGCCGAAGCACCCTGCGACGACCCCCGACGCCAATATCGACATCCCAGCATGACCGCCCAAGACCAGTCCCTCGCCAAAAGCTTCGAACCCACCGCCATCGAGGCGAAATGGGGCCCCGAGTGGGAGAAGCGCGGCATCGCCAAGCCGACCTTCGACCCTGCCCGCCCGGACTTTGCGATCCAGCTGCCGCCGCCCAATGTGACCGGCACGCTGCATATGGGCCACGCGTTCAACCAGACCATCATGGACGGCCTGGCGCGCCATGCGCGCATGAGCGGCGCCAATACGCTGTGGGTGCCGGGCACAGACCACGCCGGCATCGCCACCCAGATCGTGGTGGAGCGCCAGCTCGAGTCGCAGGGCGTGTCGCGCCATGACCTGGGCCGCGAGAAGTTCACCGAGAAGGTGTGGGCCTGGAAGGAAGAGTCGGGCTCGACCATCACCCGCCAGGTGCGGCGCATGGGCGCTTCGATCGACTGGAGCCGCGAGTACTTCACGATGTCGCCCGAGATGTCGAAGGCGGTCACCGAAGCTTTCGTGCGCCTGCACGAACAGGGCCTGATCTATCGCGGCAAGCGCCTGGTCAACTGGGACCCGGTGCTGGGCACCGCGGTGTCGGACCTGGAAGTCGACAGCGTCGAGGAAGAAGGCTCGCTGTGGCATATCCACTATCCGCTGGTCGAGGCTGACGCCAAGGGCGGCCTGACCCACCTGACCGTGGCCACCACCCGCCCCGAAACCATGCTGGGCGACGTGGCCGTGATGGTCCACCCGGAAGACGAGCGCTATGCGCACCTGATCGGCAAGTTCGTGCAGCTGCCGCTGACCGAGCGCCAGATCCCGGTGATTGCCGACGAGTACGTCGACCGCGAGTTCGGCACCGGCGTGGTCAAGGTGACCCCGGGCCATGACTTCAACGACTATGCGGTGGGCCAGCGCCACAACCTGCCGCAGCTGTCGATCCTGACGCTGGACGCGAAGATCGTTGCCGACGCCCCCGCCGCCTACGCCGGCCTGGACCGCTTCGACGCGCGCCGCGCCATCGTCGAGGACCTGGACAAGCGCGGCCTGCTGGCCGACATCAAGAAGCACAAGCTGATGACCCCGCGCAGCGAGCGCACCGGCAGCGCGATCGAACCGATGCTGACCGACCAGTGGTTCGTCGCCATGAGCAAGCCGGCGCCGGAAGGCACCTTCTACCCGGGCCGCTCGATCGCCGAGGTGGCGCTGGAAGCCGTGCAGAGCGGCGAGATCAAGCTGGTGCCGGAAAACTGGATCAGCACCTACAACCAGTGGCTGGGCAATATCCAGGACTGGTGCATCTCGCGCCAGCTGTGGTGGGGCCACCAGATCCCGGCGTGGTACGACGATGCCGGCAACTGCTTTGTCGGCCGCACCGAAGAAGAAGCGCTGGCCAAGGCAAAGGCCGCCGGCAGCACCGGCAGCCTGCGCCGCGAGGAAGACGTGCTCGACACCTGGTTCTCGTCGGCGCTGGTGCCCTTCTCCTCGCTGGGCTGGCCGGGAGAAACGCCCGAGATGCATCACTTCCTGCCGTCGTCGGTGCTGGTGACCGGCTACGACATCATCTTCTTCTGGGTGGCGCGCATGGTCATGATGACCAAGCACTTCATCGGCAAGGTGCCCTTCCATACCGTCTACGTGCACGGCCTGGTGCGCGATTCGGAAGGCAAGAAGATGAGCAAGTCCGAGGGCAACACGCTGGACCCGGTGGACCTGATCGACGGCATCGACCTCGACACGCTGCTGCAGAAGCGCACCACCGGCCTGCGCCGCCCCAAGGACGCGCCCAAGATCGAAAAGAAGACGAAAAAGGAATTCCCCGAGGGCATTCCCGCCTTCGGCGCCGACGCGCTGCGCTTCACCTTCGCGTCGCTGGCCACGCTGGGCCGCAACGTCAACTTCGATACCGGCCGCTGCGAGGGCTACCGCAACTTCTGCAACAAGCTGTGGAACGCGACCCGCTTCGTGCTGATGAACACCGAAGGCCATGACTGCGGCATGGGCCCGTGCAACAACGACTGCGGCCCGGACGGCTACCTGGATTTCTCGCAGGCCGACCGCTGGATCGTGTCGCTGCTGCAGCGCGTGGAAGCCGAGGTCGAGAAGGGCTTTGCCGAATACCGCTTCGATAATATCGCCAACGCCATCTACAAGTTCGTCTGGGACGAATACTGCGACTGGTACCTGGAACTGGCCAAGGTGCAGATCCAGAACGGCACCGAGGCCCAGCAGCGCGCCACGCGGCGCACGCTGCTGCGCGTGCTCGAGACCGTGCTGCGCCTGGCGCATCCGATCATCCCCTTCATCACCGAAGAGCTGTGGCAGAAGGTGGCCCCGCTGGCCGGCCGCGCCAAGGGTGACGGCTCCGAGACCATCGCGCTGCAGCCCTACCCGCTGCCGGCGGTCGCCAAGATCGACGAGCAAGCCGAGCAATGGGTTGCGCGCCTGAAGGAAGTGATCGATGCCTGCCGCAACCTGCGCGGCGAGATGAACATCTCGCCGGCCCAGCGCATCCCGCTCTATGCTGAGGGTGACAGCACCTTCCTGAAGGCGGCGAGCGCACATATCCAGGCACTTGCGAAACTTTCCGAGGTACGCGTCTTCGAAGATGAAGCTGCCCTGCAGGCTGAAGGCGCCGGCGCGCCGGTCGCCATTGCCGGGGGCAACCACCTGCTGCTGAAGATCGAGATCGATGTCGGCGCCGAGCGCGCGCGCCTGTCGAAGGAAGTCGAGCGCATCGGTGGCGAAATCGGCAAGTGCCGCGCCAAGCTCTCCAACGAGAGCTTTGTCGCCAAGGCACCGCCAGCCGTGGTGGCGCAAGAGACGCAGCGCCTGGCCGATTTCGAGCAGACGCTGGCCAAGCTGCAGGGCCAGCTGCAGCGGCTGCCGGCCTGACGGCACGGCGGCCGCATTCACGCCCCTGCCTGCCGGGGGTTCTGTCCGGCTTCGTCGGACAGAACCGGACAGACGGCGCCCGCAATGGCTGGCAGGGTTATGGACTGGAATCTGAGAGGTACACCTGATATGGAAAATCGCGTCACCAAGGCTGTGTTCCCGGTTGCGGGCCTGGGCACTCGCTTCCTGCCGGCCACCAAGGCCAGCCCCAAGGAAATGCTTCCGGTGGTGGACAAGCCGCTGATCCAGTACGCCGTGGAAGAAGCCATGGCCGCCGGCATTACCGAGATGATCTTTGTCACCGGCCGCTCCAAGCGCGCCATCGAGGACCATTTCGACAAGGCCTTCGAGCTGGAAGTGGAGCTTGAGGCCAAGAACAAGCAGGCGCTGCTGGACGTGGTGCGCTCGATCAAGCCCGCCAACGTGGAGTGCTTCTACGTGCGCCAGCCCGAAGCGCTGGGCCTGGGCCATGCGGTGCTGTGCGCGGCCAAGCTGGTCGGCGACACGCCGTTCGCGGTGATGCTGGCCGATGACCTGATCGACGGCAACCCGCCGGTGATGAAGCAGATGGTGGATACCTTCAACCACTACAATTGCTCGGTGCTGGGGGTCGAGGAGATCACGCCGGAGCAAAGCCGCTCCTACGGCGTGATCGACGGCCGCGAATGGGATGCGGACGTGATCAAGGTCTCGGGCATCATCGAGAAGCCGGCGCCGGAAGACGCGCCGTCCAACCTGGGTGTGGTCGGCCGCTACATCCTGACCCCGCGCATCTTCGAACACCTGCGCGACCTGAAGCCGGGCGCCGGCGGCGAGCTGCAGCTGACCGACGCGATCCAGTCGCTGCTGGGCCAGGAGCAGGTGCTGGCCTACCGCTACCAGGGCCGCCGCTATGACTGCGGCAGCAAGCTGGGCTACCTGAAGGCAACCGTTGAATTTGCCTTGAAGCACCCGGAAGTCGGGACTGAATTCAGCGCCTACCTGGAATCGCGCGAGCACCTGACCGGCATCGGCAGCTGATCGCGCCCTGCCCTGCGGACAGGAAAGGAAGTTCCTGGACGTCTGCAGCCGTGAGAGGCCGCAACCATTCCGGCAAATGCCGGGAGGCCTGCGGCCTCTCCTTATTTGCGCTCAGGCGATGTAGGACACCGTCGGCAGCGCGAACGTTTCGCGCACCTGCACCGCCCGCTGCGTGACCTTCGCGCACGACAGCTCCAGGTGTTCCCGCAACAGCTCAGCGGCCTTGCGCGGCGCGCCTGCGGCGGCGGCCTGCAGCACGGCCATGTGCTCGGAGAGGAAGGGATCTTCCTGCGGCATCGGCGCCGACGCTCCCAGTACATGCTTGCTCAGGGTCAGGATGCAGCGCGTGCGCTGCAGGCTGCCCAGCAGCTCCTTGTTCGGGCACAGCGACAGCAGGCGCACGTGCAGGTCATGCTCCAGCTTGTCCATGGCGGTGCGCGACACCTTCGGGTAGACACGCTGCACCTTGTGCAGGTCTTCCATCATGGCAGCCAGCTCGGCCGCGTCCGCATTGACGATGGCGCCGCGCAGCGCGGCCGGCTCCACCAGTGAGCGCAGCTCGTAGAGATCGTGGATGCGCTGCGCATCCAGCGGGATGATGACCCAGCGCTGGCGCTCGTCCTTCTCCAGGATGCCCAGGCTTTCCAGGCGCAGCAGCACATCGCGCACCACGGTGCGCCCCACGTTGAAATAGCGCGCCAGTTCGACTTCGTTGACACGGTAGCGCCCGAACACCGACAGGTGGACCAGGTTGCGCTCCACCTCGTCGTAGATGACCTCCCAGCCCAGCGTCTTGCGTGCCACGTCCGGCGCGCTGTCCACGCCCAGCATGGCCGCGTCCAGCGGCACGCGCCTGGGCTCGGTGCCGGCCGGGCCGGCGACATAGCCGCGCCCGTCGAAGCGGCTGACCAGGCCTTCGGCCTCCAGCTCGCGCAAGGCCTGCCGCACCGGCGAGCGGGTGGCGCGCAGGATCTCCGCGACCGGCCCTTCCAGCAGCACGGTGCCCTGCTCCAGCGTCCCGTCCAGCATCGCCTTGCGCAGCACCTGGTGGATCAACGCGTAGATCGGCGCATGGCGGCTGGCTTCCTCCGCTTCCAGGCTGGCAGCAAGGGGGGCGACGCGATTTTGGTCTCGTGTCGTCATCGATGGGCTCGGCACTTTGTCTCCAGAACGTGGCGGTCGGTCAGTGTAGCCATGGCGGCACGCCAGGGCATCTCATCGCATTCCATCATACACGGGTATCCACTGATATTGACCATTGCCGGCAATGGTCATATATTTCGTCCCACCACGGCGCGTGTCGCACGCCGCAAGCACGACAACGAAGCCACAACAAGAGACAGGGCGCGCGCCGGCCGCGGCGGCGCCATGAGAAGGAGAAACCCGCGCCGATGGACTACCAGTTTGATTTCAGTTTCCTGTCCACGGGGTGGCGGGACTTGCTCGACGGCGTGTGGCTGACCTTGCGCATGTCGGTCGCCACCATCGTGTTCGGCTTCGTGCTGGGCACGGCGCTGGCCGTGGTGCGCACGCAAGGCCCCGCGTGGGCGCGCCGCTGCGTCACGGTGTATGTGGACGTGATCCGCAATACGCCGCTGGTGATCCAGGCCTTCTGGCTCTTCTTCGGGCTGGCGGCGGTGCAGGTGCGGGTGCCGGCCATGGCGGCGGCGGTGGTGGCGCTGGTCGTGAACGTGTCGGCCTATACCACCGAAATCGTGCGCGCCGGCATCGAGTCGGTGCCGCGCGGCCAGCTCGAGGCCGCTTCCTGCCTGGGGCTGTCGCGCTGGCAGATGCTGCGCCTGGTGGTGTTGCCGCAAGCGGTGGAGCGCATGTATCCGGCGCTGATCAGCCAGTTCGTGCTGATGATGCTGGCCACTTCGATCATGTCGCAGATCTCGGCCGAGGAACTCACCGCGGTGGGCTACCGCATCCAGTCGGAGACCTTCCGCGGCTTCGAGATCTACCTGGTGATCGCGCTCGTCTACCTGCTGCTGTCCTGGCTGCTGCGCCTGTCGATGGCAGGCATCGGCGCCCTGGCCTTTACGCGCCGCCGGCGCCTGCAAACCCCTCTCTGAACCGGAGCGCGCCTCATGCACGGAATCTCTTTCGATCAAGTGTTGTTCATCCTGCGCGGCGCCGGCTGGACCTTGCTGCTGGCAGGCATGGGCTTTGCCGGCGGCGCGCTGGTGGGCGTACCGCTGGCGCTGGCGCGCAGCCGCGGCGGGCGCGCGCTGCGCATGCTCACGGGCGCCTACGTCCAGCTGGTACAGGGCGTGCCGCTGCCGGTGATCATGTTCGTGGTGTATTTCGGCATCAGCGTGGGCGGCTTCGAGCTGCCGGCGCTGGTCGCCGCGGGGATCGCGATGACGGCGTATTCCAGCGCCTACCTCGGCGAGATCTGGAAGGGCTGCATCCAGGCCGTGCCGCGCACGCAGTGGGAGGCCGCCGAATGCCTGGCGCTCACGCCGCTGCAGCGGGCGGTGTACGTGATCCTGCCGCAGGCCGCCCGCATTGCCATTGCGCCCACGGTGAGCTTCTTGGTGCAGATCGTGAAGAACTCGTCGTACGCGGTGGTGATCGGCTTCTTCGACCTGACCTATTCGGCGCGGGTGGTCAACAACTCCACCTTCAAGCCCTTCCTGGTGTTCACCATCGCCGCGGCGCTGTATTTCGCCATCTGCTATCCGCTCTCAATGCTCTCGTACCGCCTGGAGCGCCGCTTCAACAAGGCACGCGCCTGAGCCTGACAGCGCCAAAACCCGACAACAAAGGAACGTCATGGAGACAAGCGTGGACGAAGTGGTCCGCTTCGACAAGGTAAGCAAGTCCTTCGGACAAGTGGAAATCCTCAAGGGCGTGAGCTTCTCGGTGCGCCGCGGCGAGGTGGTGGCCCTGATCGGCCGCAGCGGCTCGGGCAAGAGCACGGCCCTGCGCTGCATCAACGGACTGGAGCGCGTGAGCGGCGGGGCCCTGCATGTGTGCGGCCATGCCATGCACGAGGACGCTGTTGACCTGGGCGCGCTGCGCAAGGAAGTCGGCATCGTGTTCCAGAGCTACAACCTGTTCCCGCACCTGACCGTGGCCGAGAACGTCATGCTGGCACCGCGCAAGGTCAAGGGCATGGGGCGCAAGGAAGCGGGCGAACTGGCCCGCCACGTGCTGCGGCAAGTCGGCATGGAAGAGCGCGCCGACTACTACCCGGAACAGCTCTCCGGCGGCCAGCAGCAGCGCGTCGCCATCGCGCGCTCGCTGGCCATGCAGCCGCGCCTGATGTTGTTCGACGAAGTCACTTCCGCGCTCGATCCCGAGCTTACCGGCGAGGTGCTGCGGGTCATTGAAAAACTGGCCGAAGACGGCATGACCATGGTGCTGGTCACGCACGAGATGTCGTTCGCGCGCTCGGTGGCAGACCAGATCATGTTCATGCACCAGGGCATCGTCTGGGAATGCGGCAGCGGCAGGCTGCTTGACGAACCTGCCACGCCGGAACTGCGCCAGTTCGTCAGCAACGGCCTGTAAGCGCGGCGGCGCCCGCGCAGCAAGAACCCGATTCGATATCCAACAATACGGAGGCAACCTCATGAACTATCGCCGCTATCTCTTTGCCCCACTCGCCGCCCTGCTGCTGGCCGGCACCTCCGCCGCCTCGGCCGACACGCTCGACACCATCAAGCAGCGCAAGAAGATCCTGGTGGCGGTCGATATCAGCGCGCCGCCCTACGGCATGCTGGATGCGCAAGCCAGGCAGAGCGGCTCCGACATCGAGACCGCGCGCCTGCTCGCCAAGGACCTGGGCGTCGAACTTGAGATCGTTCCGGTCACGGGCCCCAACCGCGTGCCCTTCCTCCTCACCCGCAAGGCGGACGTGGTGCTGGCCTCCTTTTCCGTGACGGACGCGCGCAAGAAGGTCATCGATTTCTCCGAGCCGTATGGCGTGATCCCCGTGGTGGTGGGCGGCCCGACCAAGGCCCAGGTCAAGTCCTTCGCCGACCTGTCGGGCAAGACCGTCGCGGTCACGCGCGGCACCACCAGCGACCAGGAACTGAGCCGGGGCGCCAAGGCCGTGGCCGCGGTGAATATCGTGCGCTACGAGGATGACGCGACCACCAATACCGCGGTCTCCACCGGCCAGCAGGACTACCTGGCCGCGGCCATCAGCGTGATCCCGGAGGTCAGGCGCAGCAATCCGTCGCGCGACCTGGAGATCAAGTTCGTGATGCAGACCTTTCCCTATGCGATCGGCCTGCGCAAGGGCGATACCGCCCTCAAGGACTGGCTGGACGGCTGGGTCAGGACCAACCTGAAGAACGGCAGGATCAATGACATCTACAAGCGCCATTTCGGCCTGTCGCTGCCGGCCGAGATGCTGAAATAAGGAACGAGGGAGCCCATCGCATGAACGCACCTGCCAACCCCGGCAAGGCAGCACAGCCGCACGCCGCCTTGCACGTGATCCGGCTGCACCCGGAAGACGACGTCGTCATTGCCCGCGACCAGCTCGTGGCAGGCACCACGCTCGACGCAGAAGACGTGACTGTGCTCGGCCTGGTCCCGCCCGGCCACAAGGTGGCAACGCGCGCCATCGGCGCCGGCGAGGCGGTGCGCCGCTACGGGCAGATCATCGGCTTCGCCAGCCAGGACATCCGTCCCGGCCAGCACGTGCACTCCCACAACCTGGCCATGGGCGACTTCACGCGCGACTATGCCTATGGCGCCGATGCGCGCACGCCGGAGCCGGTGGCAGCGCCGGCCACCTTCGCGGGCATCGTGCGGGCCGATGGCCGCGTGGCCACGCGCAACTACATCGGCATCCTGACCTCCGTGAACTGCTCGGCCACGGTGGCGCGCGCCATTGCCGACCACTTCCGCCGCGACATCCATCCCGAGGCGCTGGCCGCCTATCCCAACGTCGACGGCGTGGTGGCGCTCACGCACGGCGTCGGTTGCGCGGTGGACCCGCAGGGGGAAGGGCTGGCGCTGCTGCAGCGCACGCTGGGCGGCTATGCCTGCCATCCCAACTTCGCCAGCGTGCTGGTGATCGGGCTGGGCTGCGAGACCAACCAGATTTCGGCGCTGCTTGCCACCCAGGGGCTGGCCCACGACGACCGCCTGCAGACCTTCACCATCCAGGACAGCGGCGGCACCACCAGGACCATCGCACGCGGCATCGCCATGATCCAGGAGATGCTGCCCGCCGCGAATGCCGTGCAGCGCCAGCCGGTGCCTGCCAGCCACCTGGTGGTGGGCCTGCAGTGCGGCGGCTCCGACGGCTACTCGGGCATCTCGGCGAACCCGGTGCTGGGCGCGGCGGTAGACCTGCTGGTGCGCCACGGCGGCACCGCCATCCTCTCCGAAACGCCCGAAATCTACGGCGCCGAGCACCTGCTCACGCGCCGCGCACAGACACCGGAAATCGGCCGCAAGCTGGTGGCGCGCATCCGCTGGTGGGAGGACTATTGCGCGCGCCACGGTGCCAGCATGGACAACAACCCGTCGGCAGGCAACAAGGCGGGCGGGCTGACCACCGTGCTGGAAAAATCCCTGGGCGGCATCGCCAAGGGCGGCTCGGCCAACCTGGCCGAGGTCTATGAGTACGCGCAGCCGGTGCGCGCGCGCGGCCTGGTGTTCATGGACACGCCGGGCTACGACCCCATCTCCGCGACTGGCCAGGTCGCGGGGGGCGCCAACCTGATCTGCTTCACCACGGGGCGCGGCTCGGCCTACGGCTGTGCGCCCTCGCCCTCGGTCAAGCTGGCGACCAATACCGCGCTGTGGCAACGCCAGTCAGACGACATGGACCTGAACTGCGGCGCCGTGCTGGACGGCAGCGCCACCATTGGCGGGCTCGGTGAGGAACTGTTCCAGCTGATGCTGGACACGGCCTCCGGCAAGCGTTCACGCAGCGAGCTGCACGGCTACGGTCAGAACGAGTTCGTACCCTGGCAGCTGAGCGCGATCACCTGAGGCCCGCCGGCACGCAGCCGGCGACGCGGCGGCCTATCGGGCCGCCGCGCTCCGTCTTGCCCCGCCTCAGTCCAGGCGGCGGCACATGCAGTGCGTCCAGGCGCCGAAGCGGCGTTGAAATTCCCTGGACAATTCCAGCTCGGTCGGCAACTCGTCCACGGATGTCAGCGAGAAGCCATAGCGCGCAAAAAAGGCCGGATGCTCCGTCGTCAGCAGGACGGCCTTGGTGCAACCGTTAGCGCGGGCGCGCATCAACAGGGCCGCAACCAGATGGGTGGCAATTCTTCGGTCCCGAAAATCGGGAAGCACGCCAACGGTCCTGACGACAAAGGTCTGGTCGAATATTTCCCCGCAGGCACAACCAGCTACGATTTCCCCGAATTCAGCGACATGGCACAGACATGCGGCTGGCTTCACATTTTCAACTGACAACCCACATTGCTGCAGCACTTCCGAAATAGCTTGAATATCGGCAATTCCAGCGGCTCGGATACGGACGTCCCTTGGCATCGCCTCTCCTGAATCACTTGATCAACTTCCGCACCCCACAGTGACCATCACGGCACCAGGCAAGGACGCATTAGTAATTTAGCGCATACATAAAAGACAGCCCAATCCGGGTAAACACATGTGCGGCGGCGCCGGCATTATGGGGAGAATAATGCAGCCCAAAACCGGCGGAAAACGCAATGGGATAATTTTCGCGAGAGATCTCGCACAGGAATAATGCACAACTTGCGATTTGCGCCAAATGTCGGATTGCCGCGCGCCTGGAAAATCGCGGCGATATTCTCGATGCAGAATCCCCAAAGAAAAAAGCCGCGTAATCAGAATTACGCGGCTTTTTTCTTTGGGAGCGGGAGCGCTTCAGCGGCGGCGCATGTAGAACACAAACACCTTGTCCACTTCCGAGTGCGACAGCAGCTCATTGCCGGTCTGCTTGGCAAAGGCCTGGAAATCGCGCGTGGCGCCGGGATCGGTGGCCAGCACCTTGAGCACATCGCCGCTGGCCATGTCGGCCAGGGCCTTCTTGGTGCGCAGGATCGGCAGCGGGCAGTTCAGGCCGCGCGCATCCACTTCTTTCTGGAACTCCATTCGTCTCTTCCTTCGATTCTGGGGGCTGGGCGGCTGGCCGGAGGCCAGCCTCACCAACGGTATTGTAGCGAACCCCCGACCAGGCTGAAGTCGTGCGGGCGGCGCGGGTCCGGAATGTCGGCGCCGGTCTGGCGGTCGAAGAAGCGCACCGGATAGCCGCGCGCGGCCAGCCAGTCGGCCACCGCGAAGCCGGTGCCGGCCGACCAGACACGCACATCCTCCGGCGCCACCAGCTTGTAGTCGGCCAGCTCCTCGGACAGCGCCACGGTGCCGGTCGCCTTGACGTGGTAGGCGATGATCAGCTCGTTCTTGCGCATGAACTCGTAGACGCCGATCAGCGACACCGACTCGGTATCGAGGTTGGTCTCTTCCTTCAGTTCGCGCGCCACGCCCAGCTCGGGCGGCTCGTCGCGCTCCAGGAAGCCCGTCACCAGCGCGAACATGGTCTCCGGCCAGGCGGCATTGCGCGCCAGCAGCAGCTTGTCCTGGTACTCCACCACCGCCGCCAGCACCGGCAGCGGGTTGTTCCAGTGCACGAAGCCGCATTCCTGCTGCACGCAGGCGTGGCGTTCGCGCCCGGACAGCGGCAGCACCTCAAGCGGCGCGCCGCACTGCGGGCAGAATCGGTATTGCATTTGGGGGCTCCTGAAGGGTCTCGTCGTTATAGGTATGGGTGCCGGTCAGGCGCCGCAAGCCGCCCGCATGTCGGCGGCCAGCGCCTCGACCGTCTGCGGCTGCAGGTCCCATGAACACATGAAACGGCAGCCGCCGGCGCCGATAAAGGTATAGAAGCGCCAGCCCCTGGCGCGCAGCGCCTCGATCGCGGGCAGCGGCAGCTCGGCGAACACGGCGTTGGACTGCGTCGGGAACATGATGCGAACGCCCGGAATATCGCTGATGCGCTGCTGCAGCAGTTGCGCCATCGCATTGGCATGGCGCGCGTTGGCGAGCCATACGTCGTTCTCGAGCAAACCCAGCCACGGCGCGGAGATAAAGCGCATCTTCGACGCCAGCTGCCCGGCCTGCTTGACGCGGTAGGCAAAGTCCTCGGCCAGGCGGCGGTCGAAGAACACCACCGCCTCGCCCACCGGCAGGCCGTTCTTGGTGCCGCCGAAGCACAGCACGTCGACGCCGGCGCGCCAGGTGATCTCGGACGGATGCACGCCCAGCGACGCCACCGCGTTGGCAAAGCGCGCGCCGTCCATGTGCACGCGCAGCTGGCGGCGCTTGGCGATGGCAGCGATCGCGCGCACCTCTTCCACGCTGTAGACGGTGCCGACTTCGGTCGACTGCGTCAGCGACACCACCTTGGGCTTGGGGTAATGGATATCGGAGCGGCGCGTCACCAGCGCCTCGACCGCGTCGGGCGTGAGCTTGCCGTCGGCGCCGGGCGCGGTCAGCAGCTTGGAGCCGTTGGAGAAGAACTCCGGGCCGCCGCATTCGTCGGTCTCGATATGCGCCAGCTCGTGGCAGATCACCGAGTGGTATGACTGGCACAGCGCCGACAGCGCCAGCGAGTTGGCCGCCGTGCCGTTGAACACGAAGAACACTTCGCAGTCGGTCTGGAACAGGTCGCGGATACGGTCGCAGACCTTCTGCGTCCAGGTATCGTCGCCGTAGGCCTGCTCATGGCCGCTGGCGTTGGCTTCCAGGAAATACTTGAGCGATTCCGGGCAGAAGCCGGCGTAGTTGTCAGAGGCGAAGTGCTGCATGGTGGTCAGTGTGGGGCTGAATGGAGCCTTACTTCTTGTCGGCCCACAGCTCGCCGCCGGTGGCCCAGTTCTCGCGCTTGATGTCGGTGATGATGATGTCGACGGCCGAGGCCGAGCAGCCCAGGGTCTCGCAGCTGACGCGGGTCACTTCTTCGACAAACTTGCGCTTCTGCTCGATGGTACGGCCTTCAAACATTTCGACGTGGAAAGTCGGCATGCAATGCTCCTTTGATGTATGTGGTTGAGTCGCGGCGGGAAATCGATCCCGCTCAGTCCCGGTATGAAGGATCGATTCTATCCAGTTTGCGCAGCAGCGCGGGCCACTCCATCACGCCTTCGACGGCGCCATTGTCGTAGAGCTGCTCCGAGGTCTTGTCCGCCACGGCCGCGCCGGGCTGCACCAGCGCACCGCCCGCCTGGGCGGCAATCTGGATCTCGCAGGCCTTGATCAGCGTCGCCATCAGCACATAGGCCTCGGCCACGGTGCGGCCCACCGTCAGCGTGCCGTGGTTGCGCAACAGCATGGCCGGATGCGCACCCAGCGATGCGGTCAGCCGCGCGCCCTCGGCCGGGGTGAAGGCCAGGCCTTCGTAGTCGTGGTAGGCCATGCGGCCGTGGAAGCGCATCGCATGCTGCGACAGCGGCAGCAGCCCCTCGGCCTGCGCCGATACGGCAATGCCGGCGGTGTTATGCAGGTGCATCACGCACATCGCGTCGGCGCGCGCCGCATGCACCGCGGCGTGCAGCGCAAAGCCGGTCACATTGACCGGATGCACGGTCGCGCCGACGACCTCGCCGCGGCCGTTGATCTTGACCAGGTCGCTGGCGCGGATCTCGTCGAAGGCAAAGCCGAAGGGGTTGATCAGGAAGTGATCGGGCTCGCCCGGCACCGTGGCGGAGATATGGGTGTAGATCAGGTCGTCCCAGCCCTCGCGCGCGGCCAGGCGGTAGGCGGCGGCCAGGTCGACGCGCACGCGCTGTTCTTCGGCGGAAACGGGCTGGATGGGGGCACCCGCGGCGCGCGCGGGCTGCAAGGCAAAAGACATGGGGTCGCTCCTGCGCCGCCCGGTCTCGCGTGCCGGGTACAGCCCCGGCCTTCTGTGCCGCGCCACGGGCTGCACGCCAGGCGCGGCAGCCGCTCGCGTGGCGCGCCAGGCGGCAAAGGCAATACTTTAGCGCACCTTGCCGATCAGCTCCGGGCAGCCGCGAGCGGCCAGGCGCGGCACATCCAGGCGAACACCAGCGCGCCGAGCAGCAGCGCCGCCGCCGCGCACGCCAGCGAGCCGGCAAAGCCGCCGGTGCGCGCGACCAGCGCGGTCGCCAGCGGCGGCCCGGCGATCTGGCCCAGGCCGTAGGATGCCGTCATCAGGCCCATCAGCCGCGCCGCTTGCGGTCCCCACAGACGCCGCGCCTCGCGCATCGCAAACGCCACCAGCGCGGTGAACGGCAGCCCCGCCAGCAGGCTGCTGAGGGCAAAGCCGGCCACGGTCGGGAACACCACCGCGATCGCCACGCCCAGCGCCTGCATGCCGTACAGCAGCGTCAGCAGCTTGCGGTTGTCGTGCGCCATGCCGACCCGCGTGACCAGGAACGCGCCCACCGTCACGCCCGCGCCGAAGATCGGCCAGAACAGGTCGGCCCAGACCGTGCCGGGCAGCGCCTCGCGCGCAATCACCGGCAGGAAGGTCGCGGTGATGATGTAGCCGAAGCCGGCCAGGCCGTAGGCAAAGGTCAGCGCCCAGGTCTGGGCATCGAGCCGCGCGGCGCCGGTGTCGGCTGCCGCCGGGGATGCCGCCGCCGTCGCCGTCATCGGCACGGCCGGCTGCGCGACGAAGATCCGCCAGACCGCCGCCGCCAGCACCACCGCCAGCGCCGTGAACGCGAGCCAGCCATAGTCCGCATGCCAGCCCGCGCCGACCATGCCGGATGCACCCAGCCCGGTGACCACGATGCCCAGCCCCGGCCCGCAGAAGATCAGCCCGGCGAGTTCCGGCTTGCCCAGTTCCGCCAGCCGCTGCAGGCACCAGCCCGCGGTGTAGACCATCACCACCGCGCTGGCCACGCCCGCGGCGGCGCGCCACAGCGACCATGCCGGCATGCCGCCCGGCAGGGCCATGCCCAGCGTCAGCAGCACGGTTGCGGCCAGGCCCCAGCGCACCATGCGCACCACGTCGGGCCGGATGAACATGCACACTGCGGCGCCGGCGAAGTAGCCGATGTAGTTGACCGTGGCCAGCCAGCCGCCCTGATCCAGCGTGACGGTGCCGTCATGCAGCATCATCGGCAGCAGCGGCGTAAAGGCAAAGCGGCCGATGCCCATCACCACCGCCAGCGACACCAGGCCGGCCATGGCCACCGCCACCGCGCCGGCTTCGCGCCGTGCCGACGCCCGGGTGGCCACGCGCGCAGCGGCGGGGTGTTCAGGGTCGAGGCTGTGGGGGTTCGGCATGGCTGGGGCTGGCGGAGCAGCGGTTGCATTGCGATGCCTGTATGCTACGCTGGCTTCAGCATCCCCAAAAATGAATTATCAAGATGCCATGCATCTTGATAAGAGATGGATAGCCTCAGGAGTTCCGCATGGACCTTGCCGCCCTCGAGATCTTCCGCGCCGTCGTCGAAGCCGGCGGCATCACCCGTGCGGCCGAGCGGCTGCACCGGGTGCAGTCCAATGTCACCACGCGCATCCGCCAGTTGGAGCAGTCGCTCGGGGTCGACCTGTTCGTGCGCGACGGCCGGCGCATGGTGCTGACGCCTTCCGGTCAGACCCTGTTCGACTATGCCTGCCGCATCCTCAGCATGACCGAAGAGGCACGCCAGGCGGTACTGCCGGCGCGGCCGCACGGCCGGCTGCGCATTGCCTCGATGGAGAGCACCGCCGCCAGCCGCCTGCCCAATGTGCTGGCCGCGTACCACCAGGCCTGGCCCGCGGTGCAGCTGGAGCTGGTGACGCTGGCCACGCGCCAGGCGCTGGATGCGCTGGCGAGCTTCGAAGTCGAATGCGCCTTTGTCGCCGAGCCGCTGACCGACCCGGCACTGAGCGCCGTCCCGGTGTTCGAGGAAGAGCTGGTGGTGATCACGCGCGCCCGCCATCGCCCGGTGCGCACCGCGGCCGACCTGGAGGTGCCGACGCTGCTGGCGTTCGAGCCCGGCTGCAACTACCGCGCCCGGCTCGAGAACTGGTATGTGATCGGCGATGCGCCGACGCCGCGCGTGCTGCAACTGAGCTCGTACCATGCCATCGTCGCCTGCGTCGCGGCCGGCATCGGTGCGGCGATCGTGCCGCGCTCGGTGCTGGGGCTGTACCGCGACCTGCCCGCCATCCGCCAGCACAGCCTGGGCGCGGCCGGCCGCGTGCGCACGCTGCTGGCCTGGCATCCGTCCATGGCCAGCGCGGCCTTGCATGCGCTGATCGACACCCTCACCGCCCACTCACCCGGCCCCTCGGCCAGGCCTGACCTGGCGGCGGCCTGAGCGCCCGGCGCGCGGGCCCGAGGCAGCCCGCGTGCAAGATGTGCCCGGTGGCCTACACTTGAAGTGGCGCCATCACGGCACCTTGCGTGCCCCGCCCCTCTCATGAAACCTGCCACCGCGCTGCTGCGGGCCCTTCGGCCGATGTCCGGCCGGCTGCTGGCCGGCCTGGCGCTGGCGTGCGGCGCCGTTGCCCTCGCCGGCCCAGCTGCCCGTGCGGCGCCGCCCTCCGGCGCCTCGGCGCCCGCCGCCACCGTCACGACCACGGCAACCGCGCCGGTCTACGTGATTCCGCTCAAGGGTGCGGTCAGCCCCGCCAGCGCCAGCTTTATCCTGCGCAGCATGGAGCGCGCGCGCGAGGGCGGCGCCCAGCTGGTGGTGCTGGAAATGGACACCCCGGGCGGGCTGGACGCGTCGATGCGCGAGATCATCCAGGCCATCCTGGCCTCGCCGATACCGGTGGCCAGCTACGTCTATCCCGGCGGCGCGCGCGCGGCCAGTGCCGGCACCTACATCCTCTACGCCAGCCATATCGCGGCGATGGCGCCGGGCACCAACCTGGGCGCGGCCACCCCGGTGCAGGTCGGCATCGGCGGGCCGCAGAAGCCAGAGGCCCTGCCCGGCGCCAAGCCCGCCTCCGCCCCCGCCAGCGAGCCAGCGCGGGCCGACGCGATGGAACGCAAGCAAATGCACGATGCCTCGGCCTATATCCGCGGCCTGGCCCAACTGCGCGGACGCAATGCCGAGTGGGCCGAACGCGCGGTGCGCGAGTCGGTCAGCCTGTCGGCCGACGAGGCGCTGGCCCAGCGCGTGGTCGACCTGGTCGCCCCCGACCTGCCCGCGCTGTTGCGCCAGGTTGAAGGCCGCACGATCACCGCTGCCGGCGGCAAGGCCGGCGTGCTGCACACCGCCAATGCGCCGGTGGTGACGCTGGAACCCGACTGGCGCAACCGCTTCCTGGCCGTGATCACCGAGCCCAGCGTGGCGCTGCTGCTGCTGATGATCGGCATCTACGGCCTGATCTTCGAATTCTCCACGCCGGGCATGGTGGTGCCCGGCATTGCCGGCGCGATCTGCCTGCTGGTGGCGCTGTTCGCGCTGCACATGCTGCCCGTGAACTACGCCGGGCTGGCGCTGGTGGCGCTGGGCATCGGCTGCATGGTGGCGGAGCTGTTCCTGCCGACCTTCGGCGCGCTGGGCGTGGGCGGCATCATCGCCTTCGCCTTTGGCGCGGTGATGCTGATCGACACCGACGTGCCGGGCTTCGGCGTGCCGCTGCCGATGGTGGCGGCGATGTCGGCGCTGTCAGCGATTTTCGTGTTCGGCATGTCGGCGATGCTGGTGCGCTCGCGCAAGCGCCCGGTGGTCAGCGGTGCCGACACCCTGGTCGGCGCCCGCGGCGAAATGCTGGACGACCTGCGCGAGGAAGGCTGGGCCACGGTGCGCGGCGAGACCTGGCGCGTGCACAGCGCCAGCTCCTTGCCGCGCGGCACGCCGGTGGTCGTCACCGCGCGCAAGGGCCTGGTGCTTGAGGTGATCGCCGCCGGCAACGCCCCGCTTGTCCCGACCACTCCACCCCAACCGACGCCAGACAAGGGAGCCTGACCATGGCCTACGGATTCAGCTTCGGCGGTTTGATCTTCCTGCTGGCACTGCTGGTGATCACCTCGTTCCGCGTGCTGCGCGAATACGAACGCGGCGTGGTGTTCATGCTCGGACGCTTCTGGCGGGTCAAGGGCCCGGGCCTGGTGCTGCTGATCCCCGCCGTGCAGCAGATGGTCAGGGTAGACCTGCGCACGGTGGTGATGGACGTGCCGCCGCAGGACGTGATTTCGCGCGACAACGTCTCGGTGAAGGTCAATGCGGTGGTGTACTTCCGCGTGGTCGATCCGGAACGCGCCATCATCCAGGTGGCGAACTTCCTGGAAGCCACCAGCCAGCTGGCGCAGACCACGCTGCGCTCGGTGCTGGGCAAGCACGAGCTGGACGAGATGCTGGCCGAGCGCGAGAAGCTCAACCTCGACATCCAGCAGGCGCTGGACGCCCAGACCGACGGCTGGGGCATCAAGGTGTCGAACGTCGAGATCAAGCATGTCGACCTGAACGAAACCATGATCCGCGCGATTGCGCGGCAGGCCGAGGCCGAACGCGAGCGGCGCGCCAAGGTGATCCATGCCGAGGGCGAACTGCAGGCTTCGGTGAAGCTGCTGGAAGCGGCCCAGATGCTGGCGCGCGAGCCGCAGGCCATGCAACTGCGCTACCTGCAGACGCTGACACAGATTGCAGGGGACAAGAGTTCCACCATCGTCTTCCCGCTGCCGATCGACATTTTCAACCGGCTCGCCGGCAAGCCGCCCGGCGACGAGCGCCCATAGAAAATGGCGCCGAAGCGCCATTAGCAGTTGCCGGGCCTGAGGGGGTTGCCCCCCTCAGCCGCTCACACCTTGCCCGCCACCCACTCGCTGACACCAGCCAGCGCCTGCGGCAGCTTGGCCGGCTCGGTGCCGCCAGCCTGGGCCATGTCGGGACGGCCACCACCCTTGCCGCCCACCTGCTGCGCGACAAAGTTGACCAGCTCGCCGGCCTTGACCTTGCCCGTGGCATCGGCGGTGACACCGGCGATCAGGCTGACCTTGCCGTCGGACACCGCACCCAGCACGATGGCCGCGCTCTTCAGCTTGTCCTTGAGCTTGTCCATGGTCTCGCGCAGGGTCTTGACGTCGGCGCCGTCCAGTTGCGCGGCCAGCACCTTCAGGCCCTTGATGTCGACCGCCTGCGCGGCCAGCTCGTCGCCCTGCGAGGCGGCCAGCTTGCTCTTCAGGCGTTCCAGCTCCTTCTCCAGCGCGCGCACCTGGTCCTGCACCTGGCCGATGCGCGGCACCAGCTCCGACGGCTGGGCCTTCAGCACGGCAGCGGCTTCGTTCAGCCTGGCGTCCAGGCCCTGGAGGTAGTGCAGCGCGTTGTCGCCGGTAATGGCTTCCACGCGGCGGATGCCGGCGGCAACGCCGCCTTCCACCACGATCTTGAACAGGCCGATATCGCCGGTGCGGTGCACGTGGGTGCCGCCGCACAGTTCCTTCGAGGTGCCGATCGACAGCACGCGCACGTCGTCGGCGTACTTCTCGCCGAACAGTGCCATCGCGCCGCTCTTGACGGCGTCGTCGAACGGCATGATTTCGGCATGCGTGTCGTCGTTGCGCAGGATCTCGGCGTTGACGATCTCTTCCACGCGGCGGATCTGCTCGTCGGTCAGCGCCGCGTTGTGCGAGAAGTCGAAGCGGGTCTTGTCCGCATCCACCAGCGAGCCCTTCTGCTGCACGTGGCTGCCCAGCACTTCACGCAGGGCCTTGTGCATCAGGTGGGTGGCCGAGTGGTTGCGCACGGTGCGCGCACGGCGCTGCGCGTCGACCTGGGCCGACACGGCATCGCCCACCTTCAGCGCGCCGCCTTCCAGCGTGCCCTGGTGGCCGAACACGTCGGCCTGGATCTTGGTGGTGTCAGCCACGGCGAAGACGGCATTGCCTGCCTTCAGCACGCCCTGGTCGCCGGCCTGGCCGCCGGATTCGGCGTAGAACGGGGTGTTGTCGAGCACCACCACGCCAGTCTGGCCCGGCTGCATGGTGTCGACCGCGGCACCGTCCACGTACAAGGCGGTAACCTTGGCCTGCGGCAGTTCCAGCTTGTCGTAGCCGTGGAACACGGTCTTGTCGCCGGTGTACTCCAGGCCGGCGGCCATCTTGAACTTGCCCGCGGCGCGGGCCTGCTCGCGCTGGCGGTTCATGGCCGCGTCGAAGGCGGCCTCGTCCACGCCGATTTCCTGCTCGCGGCACACGTCCTGCGTCAGGTCCAGCGGGAAGCCGAAAGTGTCGTGCAGCTTGAACGCCAGTTCGCCGTCCAGCGTCTTGCCGCCCTTGAGCTTCAGGTCGGCCAGCGCGGCGTCAAGGATCGACATGCCGTTCTCGATGGTCTCGAAGAAGCGCTCTTCCTCGGCCTTCAGCACTTCGGTCACGCGCGACTGGGCTTCGGCCAGTTCGGGATAAGCCTGGCCCATCTGCTCGACCAGATCGGCCACCATCTTGTGGAAGAACGGGGTCTTCTGGCCCAGCTTGTAGCCGTGGCGGATGGCGCGGCGGATGATCCGGCGCAGCACGTAGCCGCGGCCTTCGTTGCCGGGGATCACGCCGTCGACGATCAGAAACGAGCACGCGCGGATATGGTCGGCGATGACCTTCAGCGAGTTCTGGTTCAGGTTGTCGATATGGGTTTCACGCGCGGCGGCCTTGATCAGCGCCTGGAACAGGTCGATCTCATAGTTGCTGTGCACGTGCTGCAGCACCGCGGCAATGCGCTCCAGGCCCATGCCGGTGTCCACGCACGGCTTGGGCAGCGGCGTCATATTGCCCTGCTCGTCGCGGTTGAACTGCATGAACACCAGGTTCCACACCTCGATGTAGCGGTCGCCGTCTTCCTCGGGCGATCCCGGGGGGCCGCCCCAAACGTCCGGGCCGTGGTCGTAGAAGATCTCCGAGCACGGGCCGCACGGGCCGGTGTCGGCCATCTGCCAGAAGTTGTCCGACGCATAGCGCGCGCCCTTGTTGTCGCCGATGCGCACGATGCGCTCGGCCGGCACGCCCACTTCCTTGGCCCAGATGTCGTAGGCCTCGTCATCTTCCGCGTAGACCGTCACCCACAGCTTCTCGGCCGGCAGCTGGTAGGTCTTGGTCAGCAGTTCCCACGCGTACAGGATGGCATCGCGCTTGAAGTAGTCGCCAAACGAGAAGTTGCCCAGCATCTCGAAGAACGTATGGTGGCGCGCGGTGTAGCCCACGTTCTCGAGGTCATTGTGCTTGCCGCCGGCGCGCACCGAGCGCTGCGCCGAGGTGGCGCGGGTGTACGGGCGCTTGTCGGTGCCCAGGAACACGTCCTTGAACTGCACCATGCCGGAGTTGGTGAACAGCAGCGTCGGGTCGTTCGCCGGCACCAGGCTGGACGAGCGGACCACGGTATGGCCCTTCGATTCGAAGAACTGCAGGAACTTGCTGCGAATGTCTGAGACTTTCATGGGATGGCGGACGCTTACCCTGGCGTGGCCGGGCGCGACGAATCAGTATTGGATTTGCAAACCGTTGATTATACGGGCAAGGCAGCTTGCCGGGCACGTCAGGCATGGCGCCGGGGAGCCGGCCGGCTATCGCCCAAATCCCATCGCCACAAGCGCCTTATAAGTCACTCGAAGCCACACCGGCGATTTGCCGGTGGTACATTGCAGGCAACCCGTGCCGGCCCCTGTTTCCAGGGGCGCGCCCGCCCCCCCTCGCCGTTGCGACCGATCCCCCGCCTTACCCACTGCATTGACTACCGCCATGGGAGCTTTAAGCCATCTCCGCGTCCTCGACCTGACCCGCGTCCTTGCCGGGCCATGGTGCGCCCAGAACCTTGCCGATTTCGGCGCCGACGTGATCAAGATCGAGCGCCCCGGCGCCGGCGACGATACCCGCACCTGGGGCCCGCCCTGGCTCAAGGACGAGGACGGCCGCGACACCGCCGAGGCCGCCTACTACCTGGCCGCCAACCGCAACAAGCGCTCGGTGACGTGCGACATCAGCACGCCGCAAGGCCAGCAGATCGTGCGCGAGCTGGCGGCGCAGAGCGACGTGGTGCTGGAGAACTACAAGGTCGGCCAGCTCAGGAAGTACGGCCTGGACTATGAGTCGCTCAGGCAGGTCAAGCCCGACCTGATCTACTGCTCGGTCACCGGCTTCGGCCAGACCGGCCCGTACGCCGCGCGCCCGGGCTATGACTTCATCATCCAGGGCATGGGCGGCTTCATGAGCCTGACCGGCGAGCGCGACGACCTGCCCGGCGGCGGCCCGCAGAAGGCCGGCGTGGCCATTTCCGACCTGATGACCGGCCAGTACGCCACCATCGCCGTGCTGGCGGCGCTGGCGCACCGCGACCGCACCGGCGAGGGCCAGTACATCGACATGGCACTGCTGGACGTGCAGGTGGCGATGCTGGCCAACATGAACACCAACTACCTGGCCAGCGGCCAGGCGCCGCGCCGCTGGGGCAATGCGCACCCCAATATCGTCCCCTACCAGACCTTCCAGGCCGCCGATGGCTGGATCATCGTGGCGGTGGGCAACGACGGGCAGTTCCGCAAGTTCGTCACCGACGGCGGCAAGCCCGAGTTGGCCGACGACCCGCGCTTTGCCACCAACCCGCAGCGCGTGGCCAACCGCGACGTGCTGGTGCCGATCCTGGCCGAGATGGTGCGCCCGCGCACCCGCGCCCAGTGGATCCGCGACCTGGAGGCCGCCGGCGTGCCGTGCGGCCCGATCAACACCCTCGACGACGTGTTCGAGGACGACCAGGTCAAGGCGCGCGGCCTGCGCGTGGACCTGCCCCACCCCAGCGCCGGCGAGGTCAAGCTGGTGGGCAGCCCGATCAAGATGAGCGCCACGCCGCCGCAGGCGCTGCGCCACCCGCCGCTGCTGGGCGAGCACACCGACACGGTGCTGGCTGACACGCTGGGCTACAGCCCTGAGCAGATCGAAGCACTGCGTGCAAAGGGTGTGCTGTAAGATTCTCCTCCTGCCGGCGGGCGGCCCTGGTGCCCCCGCCGGTGCCTTCCCGAAGCAATTCAGTCCCACTGAAGCAAAGGCAAAGGAGAATCCATGCTGACCGACGCCATACTGTCCTTCCTGCATTTCCTTGCGATCTTCGTCCTGATCACCCTGATGGCCGCCGAGGCCGTGGTGCTGCGCCCGGAAATCACGCCGGCCGCGGTGCGGCGCCTGTCGCTGTACGACCTGTTCTATTTCCTGTCGGCGATGGTGGTGCTGGGCACCGGCCTGCTGCGCCTGTTCTACGGTGCCAAGGGCGCCGACTTCTACCTGCACAACCCGTGGTTCCATGCCAAGGTGGGCGTGTTCGTGCTGATCGCGCTGTGCTCGCTGCCGCCGACCTTCGCCATTGCGCGCTGGCGCAAGCAGGCGCGCCGGCTGCCGGATTACGTGCCGCCGCCGTCCGAGTTGAAAGCCGCCCGCCGCTGGGTGATGATCGAAGCCCACCTGGTGATCCTGCTGCCGCTGTGCGCGGTCATGATGGCGCGGGGCATCGGCGCCAGATAAGAATCCCAATCCCCTGAAGTCCGAGACATGCTGAAGAAACTGCTTGCCGCCGCGCTGACCGCGGCCCTGCTGCCCGCCGCCGCCGTGGCGGCCACCAATGCCTACCCGACCAAGCCGGTCCGCTTCGTGGTGCCCTACCCCGCCGGCGGCCCGCTCGACACCGTCGCGCGCGCCATCGGCGAGAAGCTGCGCGACAGCCTGGGCCAGCCGGTGGTGGTCGAGAACAAGCCCGGCGCCGGCGGCAACCTGGGCGCGGACTACGTCGCCAAGCAGCCGGCCGACGGCTACACCATCGTCATGGGCGCGGTGGCCACGCACGCCATCAACCCGACGCTGTTCAGCAAGATGCCGTACGACCCGGTGAAAGACTTCGCGCCGATCACGCTGGTGGCCGACGTCCCCAACGTGCTGGTGATGCACCCGGGCAAGGCCGCCGACCTGCACATCAACAACGTGCGCGACCTGGTCGCGTACGCGCGCAAGAATCCGGGCAAGCTGGACTACGCCTCGGGCGGCAACGGCAGCGCCGGCCACCTGTCGGGCGAGCTGTTCAAGAGCATGGCGAAGGTCAGCATGGTCCATATCCCCTACAACGGCGCCGCACCGGCGCAGTTGTCGGTGCTGTCGGGCCAGACCGACCTGATCTTCGACAACCTGGCTTCGGCCTCGGCCAATATCAAGGCGGGCAAGCTGAAGGCCTTTGCGGTCACCACCGCCAGCCGCGCCGCGGCCTTCCCGGAACTGCCGACCATTGCGGAAGCCGGCAAGGGGCTGGGCCTGGAAGGCTTCGACATCTCGACGTGGTTCGGCGTGTTCGCGCCGGCCAACACCCCGCGCGAGATCGTCGAGCGGCTTAACCATGAGATCGTGGCAATCCTGAAGACCGACGAGATGAAGGCACGCCTGGCCCGCATCGGCGCACAGCCGGCACCGACCACGCCCGAGCAGTTCGCGGCGCGGATCCAGCGCGAGCTGAAGAAATACGCGCAGATCGTGAAGGTATCCGGGGCGAAGGTGGATTGAAGACAAGGCGGCCATGGCCGCCTTTTTTGTCATTACTCCGCCTCGGCACCCTCCCCGCTCCGCTCTGCCCCGTCCTTGCGCCGGCGCGGCCATAGCCGCCCGCCCGAATCCCCGTCCAGCCGCGGCAGCAGCAACCCCACCTGCAGGATCTGCGCGCCTTCCATGCGCGTCACCGTCAGCGGCAGGCCAGCGATCGCGACGCTGTCGCCCTCCACCGGCGGCGAGGTGAAGGCACGCTGCATCGCAGTTTCCAGCGTCAGCGGCTCCTCGTCCGGGGTCAGCGCGCGCGTGCCGTACAGCGCCGCGACGTCGCGCAGCAGCGCATCGCCCGACAACAGGAAATCATGCGAGGCCTGCTCCCAGGTGGGCGCGCGGCCCAGCGCCTGGAACAGCGCGGACAGCATCGGCAGGGTCGTCACCGGCGCCAGCACCGAGACGCTGTCGCCGGCGCGCAGCACGGTCTGGTCCAGCGCCGCCAGCGCATCGTCGCGCGCCACCGTCAGCAGCCGGCAGCGCGGCGGCAGCTCCAGCTGGTCGGCGCGCACGTTCTCCACTGGCGCGTTGGGCCCTACTTCGAACTGCATCACCTCCAGGATCGGCGCGCGCGTGCCGCGCAGGCGCGACCGCGCCAGCGGCTCGGGGTAGCCGGGGCGCCGCACACGCGCCAGGCGCGCGGCCACCGACACCGTGGTGCCCTGGAACAGCAGGCTGGCCAGCACCACGGCAAAGGCGATGCGGAACAGCAGCCCCGCTTGCGGCACCTCGCGCAGCAGCGGAAACAGCGCCAGCACGATCGGCACCGCACCGCGCAGGCCCATCCAGGCGATAAAGCCAGTCTCGCGCGCATTGAAGCGGAACGGCAGCAGCGCCAGCCACACCGCCACCGGCCGCGCCACCAGCATCAGGAAGGCCGCCACCGCCACCGCCGGGCCGGCCACCTCCCAGATCCGGTGCGGCGACACCAGCAGGCCCAGCAGCAGGAACATGGCCGACTGCGCCAGCCAGGCCATGCCGTCCATGGCGCGCATGGTGTCCGACGTCACCGCGCGCTCGCGGTTACCGATCAGCATGCCGGTCAGGTACACCGCCAGGAAACCGCTGCCGCCGGCGCTCTGCACCAGCGCGAACACCATGGCGCCGCCCGAGCACAGCAGGATCGCCTGCAGCCCTTCGGCCACGCGGATGCGCTCCAGCACGCGGGCCAGGCAATAGCCGAGCGCCAGGCCGAGCACGCCGCCCACGCCGAACTGCACCAGCAGCCGCGTGACCAGGCCCAGCGGCGTCAGGCCGTCAGGCGCGGTCAGCCATTCGATCAGCGTCAGGGTCAGGAAGATCGCCATCGGGTCGTTGATGCCGGACTCGATCTCGAGCACGCTCGCCACCCGCTCCTTCAGCCGGATGCCGCTGCTATTGAGCATCGAGAACACCGCGGCGGCGTCGGTCGAGCCGACGATGGCGCCAAGCAGCAGCCCGAGCCGCCAGTCGATGCCCAGCAGCCACGCGGCGAACACGCCGACCAGCGCTGCCGTCACCAGCACCCCCACGGTCGCCAGCGACAGCGAAGGTTTCAGCGCCACCCGGAAGGTGGCAAAGCGCGTGCGCAGCCCGCCATCGAGCAGGATCACCGCCAGCGCCAGGTTGCCGACCAGGAAGCTGAGCCAGGTATCGGAGAAACGGATGCCGCCCGGCCCGTCCACGCCGGCCAGCATGCCCACGGCCAGGAAGACCAGCAGGAACGGCACGCCCAGGCGTGCCGAGAAAGCCCCCAGCACGATGCCCAGCGACATCACGACGGCGCCGATCAGAATGATGTGGTCAATGCTCTCCAAACCGCTCCTCGCGTTGCGTAGTGGTTCCTTGCGGAACCTTTCAAACCTTTCAGCGGCGGGTAGCGCCGCGCGGCGCAAGACCGCCCCGGATAATAGCGCAGCGACTGGGGCTTCTGCCCGCCAGGCCGCTCCCAGCTTGGCTTGGCGGCACTTTTAAGCGCTCTTTCACTAGGGGATACCCTCAGCATGACCCTGTTTGCAGACATCTGAAAGGTAGCTGAAAGGTCGCCCCCTTAACTTCCACCCTGCCCGTAGGAGGGCGCCCGCAAACTGCCGCATTGATGCAATGCAACAAAGGCAGCGGAAGGGAACCCTCCTGAGATTTCAAGCAGTCTTATCGAGGAGATTCACTTTGCGCATACGTAGCCAAAAGGACTTCGCCTCCGGCCTGATGTTCATCCTGGTCGGATTCGGCTTTTCCTGGGTCGCGCGCGGTTATTCCATGGGAACCGCCGCAAAAATGGGACCGGGATACTTCCCGTTCTGGCTCGGCATCGTGCTCGCCCTGCTGGGCGTGCTGGTGCTGTGGGGCTCGTTGTCTTCCAAGTCGGAAGAAGACAACCTGGCCCGCTGGGACATCAAGACGCTCTTGTGGATCCTCGGTTCGGTGGTGCTGTTCGGCCTGCTGCTCAAGCCGCTGGGCATGGTGCTGTCGGTGCTGGTGCTGGTGCTGGTGTCGTCGATGGCCAGCCATGAATTCAGCTGGAAGGGTGCCATCCTCAACGCCATCATCCTGGTGCTGATCAGCCTGGGCGCGTTCGTCTACGGCATCAACCTGCAGATGCCGGTGTGGCCGGCTTTCCTGGCAAGCTAAGGAGGCCGCCAACATGGAACTTCTAACCAACCTGGGTCTGGGCTTCTCCACCGCCCTGACCTTCCAGAACCTCGCGTACGCCTTCCTGGGCTGCGTGCTGGGCACCCTGATCGGCGTGCTGCCGGGCCTGGGGCCGCTGGCCACCATCGCCATGCTGCTGCCGGTGACCTACACGCTGCCCCCGGTGGCCGCGCTGATCATGCTGGCCGGTATCTACTACGGCGCCCAGTACGGCGGCTCGACCACCGCCATCCTGGTGAACCTGCCTGGTGAATCGTCCTCGGTGGTAACAACCATCGACGGCTACCAGATGGCAAGGCGAGGACGAGCGGGGGTGGCGCTGGCCACAGCCGGGCTGGGCTCGTTCTTCGCCGGCTGCGTCGCCACCATGATCCTGGCCGCCTTTGCCGCGCCGCTGTCGGAACTGGCGTTCAAGTTCGGCCCCGCCGAATACTTCTCGCTGATGGTGCTGGGCCTGATCGGCGCCGTGGTGCTGGCTTCGGGTTCGCTGGTCAAGGCCATCGCCATGATCGTGCTGGGCCTGCTGCTGGGCCTGGTCGGCACCGACGTGAACTCGGGCGCGGCGCGCTTCTCGTTCGACGTGCCGGAACTGACCGACGGCCTGAACTTCGTCTCGGTGGCAATGGGTATCTTCGGCTTTGCTGAAATCATCGCCAACCTGGAGCAGAAGGAACACCGCGAGACCTTCACCGACCACATCACCAACCTGTTCCCGACCAAGGAAGACTTCAAGCGCATGATCCCGGCGGTGCTGCGTGGCACGCTGCTGGGCTCGGCACTGGGCATCCTGCCGGGCGGCGGTGCATCGCTGGCTTCGTTTGCTGCCTACTCGCTGGAGAAGAAGACCTCCAAGTATCCGCAGGAATTCGGCAAGGGTGCGATCGAAGGCGTGGCGGGACCGGAATCGGCCAACAACGCGGCTTCGCAGACCTCCTTCATCCCGCTGCTGACGCTGGGCATTCCGCCCAACGCGGTGATGGCGCTGATGGTGGGTGCGATGACCATCCACAACATCCAGCCCGGCCCGCAGGTGATGACCAGCAACCCGGCGCTGTTCTGGGGCCTGATCGCCTCGATGTGGATCGGCAACCTGATGCTGATCGTGCTGAACCTGCCGCTGATCGGTATCTGGGTGAAGCTGCTGAAGGTGCCTTACCGCTACCTGTACCCGGCCATCCTGACGTTCTGCTGCATCGGCGTGTACTCGGTCCAGAACACCACCTTCGACGTGTTCCAGACCGCGGCCTTCGGCGTGGTGGGCTACCTGTTCATCAAGCTCAAGTGCGAACCCGCGCCGCTGCTGCTCGGCTTCGTGCTGGGGCCGATGATGGAAGAGAACTTCCGCCGCTCGCTGCTGCTGTCGCGTGGTGACTTCAGCGTGTTCGTGACGCGCCCGCTGTCGCTGGGCCTGCTGATCGCCGCTGCCGTGCTGGTGCTGATCGTGGCGATGCCGTCGATCAAGGCCAAGCGCGAGGAAGCGTTCCAGGAAGAATAAGCAGGGAATATCGCCGGCCCCGGGGCCGGCGGCACAACACACTAAGGGCACCGCAAGGTGCCCTTTTTTTTTTGCGCTTGCCGGCTACGTTTTGGCTCGGCCCCACCGCCACCCGACCCCCGACGACCTATATTGGTAGGACTCGGACAACGGTCGCGCTGCGCGCGTCGGAGGTTGAAATCATGACCATGTCTACCACGCTGGCGAGATGCCTGAGCAAGAAGCAGAGCCAGTTCGACACCGTCCGGCACCCCTACAGCCTCGGCAGCATGGCCACTGCGCAGGCCGCACACATTCCCGGAGACCGCCTGGCCAAGACCGTCCTGCTGGAAGACGGCAGCGGCTACGTCACTGCCGTGATTCCTTCGACTCACCACCTGAAACTGTCGGAGCTCTGCGAGCAGACCGGCCGCAAGCTGTCGCTGGCGCATGAGGATGGCGTGCGCGAAGTGTTCCGCGACTGCGACCACGGCGCGCTCCCGCCGGTCGGCATGGCCTACGGCACGCAGACCTGGCTCGACGACAGCCTGCTGACGCACCCCGACGTCTACTTCGAGGCGGGCGACCACCAGGAACTGGTGCACATGAGCACCGGGCAGTTCCTCGACCTGATGGCCGATGCGCGGCGCGGGCATTTTGCGCACAGGATGATGTAGGGTCCTGCCCTGGCAGGCCACGCGGCCGGCGCTTGCCGGCCGCTTTTCTTTCGCGTTGGAGATCGCTTCACCAGGCCGCTCGCGCGCGCATGGCAAAAAGCTGCCGTCGCCGGCCACGGTGACCGGCGAAGGATCTTCTTTCACCTCACGGACCCGGCCCCGTCAGGGGAATGACAGCCCTGACGGGACCCGGCGACCGCTCAGGCGACGTCGAACCGGTCGAGGTTCATCACCTTGACCCAGGCGGCGACGAAGTCCCGGACGAATTTCTCCTGCGCGTCCTCGCTTGCATAGACCTCGCAAAGCGCCCGCAACTGGGCATGCGAACCGAACACCAGGTCGACCCGGGTACCGGTCCACTTCTTCGCACCGGTCTTGCGGTCAAGCCCCTCGAACACTTCCCGGGCTTCCGACAGCGGCTTCCATTCCGTGCTCATGTCGAGCAGGTTGCGGAAGAAGTCATTGGTCAGCGTTTCCGGCCGGTCGGTGAAGACGCCGTGCGCATCCTGCCCGGTATGGATGTTCAGCACGCGCAGCCCGCCGATCAGCACCGTCATCTCGGGCGCTGTCAGGGTCAGCAATTGCGCCTTGTCGATCAGCAGCGCCTCCGCCGGGATGCTGTACTTCTGCTTGAGGAAGTTGCGGAAGCCGTCCGCCTTCGGCTCGAGCGCGCCGACCGACTGCACGTCGGTCTGTTCCTGCGAGGCATCCATGCGGCCCGGCGTGAACGGCACGGTCACTTGATGTCCGGCCTTCTGCGCGGCCTGCTCGATCCCGGCACTACCGGCCAGCACGATCAGGTCGGCGAGCGAAATCTTCTTGCCGCCGGACTGCGCGCCGTTGAACTCAGCCTGGATTCCTTCGAGCACCTTCAGCATCTTGGCCAGCCGCTCGGGTTCGTTGGCTGCCCAGTCCTTCTGCGGCGCCAGTCGGATGCGCGCCCCATTGGCGCCACCACGCTTGTCCGAACCGCGGAAGGTGGAGGCCGAGGCCCAGGCGGTCTGCACCAGTTGCGAGACCGGCAGCCCCGACGCCAGGATCTTCTGCTTGAGCGCGGCGACGTCCTGCTCGTTGACCAGCGGATGGTCGACCGCCGGGATGGGATCCTGCCAGATCAGCTCTTCGGCCGGCACTTCCGGGCCGAGGTAGCGCGCGCGCGGGCCCATGTCGCGGTGGGTCAGCTTGAACCAGGCGCGGGCAAAGGCATCGGCGAGCTGGTCAGGATTCTCCAGGAAGCGCCGCGAGATCTTCTCGTAGACCGGATCGAAACGCAGCGACAGGTCCGTGGTCAGCATCATTGGCCGCAGCTTCTTCGAGGGATCGTAAGCGTGCGGGATGGTTTCCCCGCCATCCTTGGCCACCCACTGGTTGGCACCAGCGGGACTCTTGGTCGGTTCCCATTCGTGGCCGAACAGGTTCTCCAGATAGCTGTTGCCCCACTTCGTCGGCGTATTGCTCCAGGTCACCTCCAGCCCGCTGGTGATGGTGTCGGCGCCCTTGCCGGTGCCAAAGGCGCTTGACCATCCCAGGCCCTGGAGTTCAAGGTCGGCGCCCTCGGGCTCGGCCCCGATGTTGTCCCCTGCGGGACCGGCACCGTGCGTCTTGCCGAAGGCATGCCCGCCGGCAATCAGCGCGACGGTCTCCTCGTCGTCCATGGCCATGCGCGCGAACGTTTCACGGATGTCGTGTGCCGCCGCGAGCGGGTCCGGGTTGCCTTCCGGGCCTTCCGGGTTCACATAGATCAGGCCCATCTGCACGGCGGCCAGCGGGTTCTCCAGGTTGCGTTCCTGGTCGGTGCGGCTGGCCTCGGCGCCATGCAATTCCTCGTCGGCGATGATCACGCCCTCGTCGTCGTACTTGCCGGCGGCACCCTTGCCGTAGCGAAAGTCACCGCCCAGCCAGGTCTTTTCATTGCCCCAGTACACATCCAGGTCCGGCTCCCAGGTATCTTCGCGGCCACCGCCGAAGCCGAAGGTCTTGAAGCCCATGGTCTCGAGCGCGACGTTGCCGCTCAGGATCATCAGGTCGGCCCAGGAGATCTTCTGGCCGTACTTTTGCTTGATCGGCCATAGCAGGCGGCGCGCCTTGTCCAGGCTGACGTTGTCCGGCCAGCTGTTGATCGGCGCGAAACGCTGCTGGCCGCGCCCACCGCCCCCGCGGCCATCGCCAATGCGGTACGTGCCGGCACTGTGCCAGGCCATGCGGATGAGCAGCGGACCATAGTGGCCGAAGTCCGCCGGCCACCAGTCCTGCGATTGCGTCATCAGCGCCGCCAGGTCCTTCTTCACCGCCGCCAGGTCGAGGCTCTTGAAGGCTTCCGCGTAGTTGAAGTCCGCGCCGAGCGGGTTGGACTTGCTGGAATGCTGGCTGAGCAGGTCCAGGCGCAATTGCTTTGGCCACCAGTCGCGATTCGTGGTACCGCCGCCGGCGGCATGAGTGACGGGACACTTTGCTTCGTTAGACATGCGTTCTCTCCTTGTGGGACGTACTGAACACGCCTGCAGCGATGGCATCGGGTCGCTGTTGCATCAGCGATCCCGCTCCGGCGGAGCTTGCGAATCCACGCCGGGAATCTCCTTCAAAAGCATGCCGGCTGACTTCTGCCGGTGCGCTGGGCATGCTCCGACGCGGTAGGTCGGGCGCCGCCCCATGGCAATGCGGCCGCGTCAGCGGCAGTCCGCAACCCCAATATATGCACAGCTGAGCGCCAGGAGAATGCGTTTCTGACTATCCTCCCGATAGACCCTGGTTATGGCGTGGACGCAACCCGCACTAGGCGCCAAACAGCTCGCTGCAGGCCGCCCGCACCGCCGCGGTCACCTGCCCGCGCCCGTGGTCGCGCCGTTCCAGCATGCCGATGTGACGCATCACCGGCTCGCCGTTGACCAGCAGCGGCAGGATGCGCAGCGCCTCGTCGTCGCGCCAGCGCGCGCGGCGCAGCAGCGGCACCACGGTCACGCCGACCTCCTGCCGCACCAGTTCCACCAGCGCCTCGATCGCGTTCAGCTCCAGGAACTCGTTGACCTTCAGGTGCGCGCGGCGCAGCGCGCGCTCGACCAGCACGCCGGTGCGCTGGCTGCGGTCGAAGCGCAGGTAGGGATTGGTGGCGAGCGCCTCGCGCGCGTCGCGGCCCGGGCTGCCGCGTGCCGCGATCGCCACCAGCGGCTCCTGGTACAGCGGCGTCCAGCGCAGCGTGCCGGGCACGCGCGCGGCGCCCTCCACCAGGATGGCGGCATCCAGCTCGCCGGCCTCGACCTGTGCCGCCAGTTCGATCGACTTGGCGCCGACCAGGCGCACGTCGAGCGCAGGATAAGTGCGCTTCATATGCGCCACCGCATGTGACAGCCCGCCCATCACCGACACTACCGCACCCACTGCCACCGCACCCGCCATGGCTTCGTCCGAGGCCAGCGGCAGGCGCATCTCTTCATACAGCGCCAGCATGCGTCGCGCCAGCGGCAGCAGCGCGCGGCCGTCGGCATTGAGCACGGCCACGCGGCCGTTGCGGTCGAACAGCTCGCGGCGCAATTCGGTCTCAAGCGCGCGCATCTGCAGGCTGACGGCGGCCTGGGTCAGCGCCACCTGGCCGGCAGCGGCGGCAAAGGAGCCGTGCTCGGCCACGGCAACGAAGGTACGGAGGAAGCGGACAGTGCTCATCGGTGCACGCAAGGGAAGAGTCAGGCATATGCCGGCAAGGCGCGATCCTTAAGATTTCCTTGTGACATTGGAAAGAAATATTAGCTTTCTTTGTGACCGACAGCACGGAATAATGAAGGCAGGCTCATGAATCGGGGCCAATCGCCTGACACCGGAGACAAGAATGAAATCCTGGCTGCGCCGCTTCGGCATCGGCCTTGGCTGCGGGCTTTGCCTGGCCGCCACGCCCGCACTGGCCGATACCTATCCCAGCAAGCCGATCCGCCTGATCGTGCCCTTCCCGGCCAGCGGCGCGACCGACCTGCTGGCACGCGCCATCGCGCAGAAGGTGGGCGCCAGCCTGGGCCAGCAGATCGTGGTCGACAACCGCCCCGGCGCCGGCGGCGCGATCGGCTCGGACATGGCCGCCAAGGCAGCGCCCGACGGCTATACGCTGCTGATCGCCACCACCAGCACGCATTCGATCGGGCCGTATATCAACACTCGCCTGCCATACAACACCGAGACCGACTTCACCCCGGTCAGCCAGGTGGCGATCGCCACCAACCTGCTGGTGGTGCCGAACGGCCTGCCGGCGAAGAACGTGCGCGAGCTGATCGACTACGCCAAGAAGCATCCCGGCGAGCTGAACTACGCCTCCAGCGGCAACGGCACCGTGGTGCACCTGACCGCCGAGGCCTTCAAGGCGCAGGCGGGCGTGTTCATCACCCACATCCCCTACCGCGGCACCGCGCTGGCCGTGCCGGACCTGATCTCGGGCAAGGTGCAGGTGCTGTTCGACAGCATCGTGTCGGGCCTGCCGCATGTGAAGGACGGCAAGCTCAAGGCACTGGCAGTGACCAGCGCCAAGCGCTCACCGCTGGCACCGGAAATCCCCACCGCGAGTGAGTCGGGCCTGCCCGGCTTCGAGTCCGATACCTGGTTCGGCATCTATGGCCCCAAGGGCCTGCCGGCGGATATCGTCAACCGCCTGAATGCCGAGTTCAACAAGGCCATCCAGTCGCCCGAGGTCAAGGAACGCCTGGGCAAGCTGGGCGCCGAGCCGGTCGGCGGCACGCCGGCGCAGTTCGCCGCGATGGTGAAGAAGGACAGCGCGCGCTGGGGCAAGCTGATCAGGGATCGCAAGATCACGGCAGAATAAGGGCCGCAGAATTTGCGCTACAGGCGCACCGAGCACAAGGACACAGACAAGCATGCAGAACTTCAACTGGACCAACCCCTACCCCTCCGTGCGCATCCCGCTGTTTGCGCGCAACGTGGTTTCCACCTCGCACCCGCTGGCTGCGCAGGCCGGCCTGCGCATGCTGCTCAAGGGCGGCAATGCGGTCGATGCCGCCATCGCCGCGGCCGCCGCCATCACCATCGTCGAGCCGGTGTCGTGCGGCCTGGGCAGCGATGCCTTTGCCATCCTGTGGGACGGCAAGGAACTGCACGGCCTGAACTCGTCGGGCGTGGCCCCGGCGGCCTGGAGCCCGGAATACTTCAAGAACAAGTACGGCACCGATGCCAACGGCCTGGCCAACCGCCCGATCCGCGGCTGGGACTCGGTCACCGTGCCCGGCGTGGTCGCCGGCTGGGCCGCGCTGCATGAGCGCTTCGGCAAGCTGCCGTTCGCCGACCTGATGGAGCCGGCAATCGAGATCGCCGAGCGCGGCTATGCCGTGCCGCCGGTGGTGGCGCACAAGTGGGCCGCCGCGGTGCCTGAACTGAAGGACCAGCCCGGCTATGCCGAGACCTTCATGCCCAATGGCCGCGCCCCCGCGGTGGGCGAGAAGTTCACCATGAAGGCTGCCGCCGAAACCCTGCGCAAGATCGGCGCGACCCGTGGCCGCGCCTACTATGAAGGCGAGATCGCCGAGCAGATTGCCGCCTTCAGCCAGCAGTGCGGCGGCGCCATGACGCTCGATGACCTGCGCAACTACCGCCCCGACTGGGTCAAGCCGATCAGCAAGTCCTACCGCGGCTACGAGCTGCACGAGATCCCGCCCAACGGCCAGGGCATCGCCGCGCTGATCGCGCTGGGCATCCTGGACCAGTTCGACATGGCTTCGATCCCGGTGGACTCGGTCGATTCCCAGCACCTGCAGATCGAGGCAATGAAGCTGGCCTTTGCCGACCTCTACCGCTACGTAGCCGACCCGCGCAGCATGGAAGTCACGCCGGAGGCAATGCTCGATGACGCGTACCTGAAGTCGCGCGCGAAGCTGATCGACATGCAGCGCGCCACGCATTTCGACTTCGGCATGCCGAAGGTGGGCGGCACCATCTACCTGACCGCCGCCGACGAGAACGGCATGATGATCTCGTTCATCCAGTCCAACTACATGGGCTTCGGCTCGGGCGTGGTGGTGCCGGGCACCGGCATCAGCCTGCAGAACCGCGGCGTGGGCTTCTCGATGGACCCGAAGTCGGCCAACGTGGTCGCGGGCGGCAAGCGTCCGTTCCACACCATCATCCCGGCCTTCCTGACCAAGGACGGCCAGCCGGTGATGAGCTTCGGCGTGATGGGCGGCGACATGCAGCCGCAGGGCCACCTGCAGACCGTGGTGCGCATGCTGGACTACAACCAGCAGCCGCAGGCCGCGTGCTGCGCGCCGCGCTGGAAGGTCAACCGCGACTTCACGCTGGACGTGGAAAGCACCATGGACCCGGCCACGGTCGAGGGCCTGAAGGCGCGCGGCCACCAGCTCAAGTCAGTGGACGATCCGTACATGGACTTCGGCTCGGGCCAGTTCATCTGGCGCCTGTCGGAAGATGCCGAGCACGGCTATGTCGCCGCCAGCGACAGCCGGCGCGATGGGCAGGCGGTGGGGTTCTGAAGCGCAAGAAGGGAGCGCGGTTTTGGGTGCACCAAAGCCGCCGGAACTAGCCTAAGCAAGGTGTTCTCCCTCTCCCGCAAGCGGGCGAGGGGAGCCTCCTGCAAGCGGCGCCGCGAACAACTCCGCCTTCCGAACTGGCCCGCCCACAAACCCGCCAACTGTCCATGGCCCGCTGGCCCGGTCTACGTACACTGTGACGGAAGATACCCGGAGCCCCCGCGCCATGACCACCTACGCCTTCCGCCTGCTCAACGTCTTTGCCGAAGCCACCTTCGGTGGCAATCCGCTATGCGTGTTCGACGATGCGCGCGGCATGGACGAGGCCACCATGCAGGCGCTGGCGCTGCAGTTCAACCTGTCGGAAACCACCTTTATCCTGCCGTCGGAACGTGCCAGCGCGCGGGTGCGCATCTTCACGCCGGGCTATGAGATGCGCTTCGCCGGCCATCCGACGCTGGGCACCGCGCACGTTGTGCGCAACCTGGCCGGAACCGGCGACGCGCTGACGCTGGAGTTCGCGGCGGGCGTGGTGCCGGTGACCGCGCAGGGCGATGTCTGGACCTTCACCGCCCCCCACAGCGGCAAGCCGAAGACCGCGCCGGTGGGCCTGTCCGATGCCGACATCGCCAGCCTGCTCGGCCTGCGGGAACACGACCTGCTGGTGTCGCCGATGTGGGTCGACACCGGCGCCGACCAGCTGCTGGTGGCAGTGCGCAGCACCGATGCCGTGCGCCGCGCCAACCCCGACAGCGCGCGACTGCAGATCTGGCCGCAGAGCAGCCTGGGCCGCAAGACCGCCTACGTCTTTGCCTTCGACCCGGAGCAGCCCGGCCGCGTGCGGTCGCGCTACTTCTTCACCAAGCAGGGCGGCGGCGTGGCCGAGGACCCGGGCACGGGCTCGGCCTGCGCCAACCTGGGCGGCTGGCTGCTGGCCACCGGCCACGCGCTGCCGGCCGAGTATGCGATCGACCAGGGCGAGGCCGTTGGCCGCCCCTGCCGGCTGCGCCTGAAGGCCGATGCCGAAGGCGCCATCCGCGTGGGCGGCCGCGTGCTGGAGATCGGCCGGGGTACCGTGACCGTGTAACGGCATCTGCGCTACATTGACGGTTTCGCCCCCGCCGACCCACGCCCCGCCTGCCATGACCTCGCACGCCATCACCACGCTGGCCGAACTGGAAGCGCTCTACGCGCAACCGGCGGCCCCGTCGCTGTCCAAGGAAGTCGACTACCTGCACCCGCACTACCGCGCCTTTATCGAGGCGGCGCCCTTCTGCCTGCTGTCGACGGTGGGCGAGGACTGGGCCGAATGCTCGCCGCGCGGCGATGCGCCGGGCTTTGTGCAGGTGCTGGACGAACGCACGCTGCTGCTGCCCGACCGGCGCGGCAACAACCGCATCGACAGCCTGCGCAATATCGTTGCCGATCCGCGCGTGGGGCTGCTGTTCGTGATCCCCGGCATCAACGAGACCATCCGCGTCAACGGCAGCGCGCAGATCAGCGTCGACCCGGCGCTGGTCGCGCGCTGCGTGGTCGACGGCAAGGCCCCGACCACGGTGCTGGTGGTCACGGTGCAGTCAGTGTTCTTCCAGTGCGCCCGCGCGCTGATCCGCTCGCGGCTGTGGGCAGCGGATGCGCAGGTGGCGCGCCAGTCGCTGCCGAGCAACGGCGAGATCCTGGCCACGCTGACCGACAACGCCATCGACGGCGCCGCCTACGACCGCGAACTGCCCGAGCGGCAGCGCACCACGCTCTATTAGCCTAACCGCGCGGCAGCCACTGCGGCGCGTGCGTGCCGAGCGGCTCGGACGGCAAGGTCCAGCGCGCCGGCGTTTCCGACAGATGCGCCGCATGGCGCACCACCGTCAGCATGCCGAAGCCCGACGGCACCGCCTCGAGCAGGTCGGCCACGTCGTCGATCTTCTGCTCGGGCGCCTTGAGCCCGCCCGGCACGCGCCCCAGGCCGCGCAGCCACTGCCCCACCTGCGCCAGCGACACCCGCACATGCCAGCTGCCGCCCTCCAGCGCGCGCCGGTGCAGCGCGGCCATCGCGCCGAAGGCCAGCAGGTAGCCCGCGGCGTGGTCCAGCACCTGCGCCGGCAACGGGCGCGGCGTGTCGCTGCCGGCCGCCTGCGCTTCGGCATCGTTGAAGCCGGTGGCGCTCTGCACCAGCGAATCGAAGCCGCGCTTGTGCGACCACGGCCCCACATGGCCATAGGCGCTCAGCGACACATAGACGATGCCCGGACGCGCGCGCGCCGCGGCCTCCGGCCCCACGCCCAGCTCGGCCAGGCCGCCGGGGCGGTAGCCCTGCACCATCACGTCGGCACCGTGCAGCAGCTTGTGCAGCGTGCGCTTGTCATCGGGATCGCGCAGGTCCAGCTGGCAGCTGCGCTTGCCGCGGCCGGTGTCGATCACCAGCGGCGGGATCGACGGCAGGTGCGAGGCGGTGACCAGCAGCACGTCGGCGCCATGCGCGGCCAGCGTGCGGCCCGCCACCGGGCCGGCGATGATGCGGGTGAAATCGAGCACGCGCACGCCCGACAGCGGCTGCGCATCCGCGGATGCGGGCGCCGGCAACGGTTGCGGCGGGGCGTCGCCGATGCGCTCCAGCGTCACCGGCGGCAGGCCGCGCAAGGCGGCCGCCTGCGGATGGCGGTCCCATTCCTCGAAGCTGCGCAATGCCGCAACCACCAGGCCCGCGTCGGACGCCGCGGTCTCGAAGGCTTCGGCGTCCCGCTTTTCCAGTGCGGCCTGCACGGCCGCCTTGTCATTGGCGCAGCCCAGCAAGCGCACCACGCCGTCGCGGTGGTGCGGGAAATTGGTATGCAGGCGCACCCAGCGGCCGTCGCCGCAGCGGTAGATGCCGGCCAGCCTGTCCCACAGCTCGGGCGCGGGGCCACCATCGACGCGCAGGTAGCGTTCGCTGCGGAATTCGGTGATGGCGTGGCGCATGTCGACGCTGACGTCCTGCCAGCGGCCGGTGCGGCTGTGCCACAGCGCGGCGGCTGCCAGCGCCGCCGCGCCAAGGCTGGCCTGGGCGGCGGTGCCCACAGCAAAGCTCGACGGCAGCACCGGCTCGGCGCCGTCCAGCTTCAGGTGCGCCAGCGCCTCGGCGGGCAGGCCGGCATCGCGCCACAGCGCGGCAACGACTTCAGAGGGCTCAAGCGGCACTGGCGCCGCATCGGGTTGGGCGTTCATGGGCATTCCTGCAGCGATGGACCACAGCCGGTCACCACGGGCCGGCACGCTCCCATGCTACTCCGACACATCACTTTCGTCGCAGCCAGGCGCATCCGCGCGGACGCAAATCCGGGACAAGGGCGGAAATCCGCGGCGGCTCGCGGCGTGCGGCGGCTCCGGCACGGTAAAATCCCGTTATTGGCATTCCGCCACGCAATCTGACGACCCGGCCCCAAGCACCCAGACGCATCAGGCCGGCCAACCGGCGCCATCATGAGCCACGACAACAAGCCTACCGACAGCACCCCCGCCGCCTCCAACTTCCTGCGCAGCATCATCGACCAGGATCTCGCCGCCAGCACCTATGCCGGCCGCCAGGACAAGGCCGGCGAACCGCTGCCGACCGTCATCACCCGCTTCCCGCCGGAGCCCAACGGCTACCTGCATATCGGCCACGCCAAGAGCATCTGCCTGAACTTCGGGCTGGCGCGCGACTATGGCGGCCGCTGCCACCTGCGCTTTGACGACACCAACCCGGTCAAGGAAGACACCGAATACGTCGATTCGATCATCGACGCGGTGCACTGGCTCGGCTTTTCCTGGGACAGCGAGGGCAAGGACGGCACCAGACAGCCGCACCTGTACTACGCCAGCGACTACTTCGACCAGCTCTACGCCTTTGCCGAGACCCTGATCGAGCGCGGCGCCGCCTACATCGACAGCCAGACCGCCGAGCAGATCGCCGCCAGCCGCGGCAATTTCTCCGAGCCGGGCAAGCCCTCGCCCTACCGCGAGCGCAGCGTCGAAGAGAACCTGCAGCTGTTCCGCGACATGCGCGCCGGCAAGTACGGCGACGGCGAGCACGTGCTGCGCGCGAAGATCGACATGAGCGCGCCCAATATCGTGATGCGCGACCCGGTGCTCTACCGCATCCGCCATGCCCATCACCACCGCACGGGCGACAAGTGGTGCATCTACCCGATGTACGACTTCACGCATTGCATCTCGGACGCGCTCGAGAACATCACGCATTCGCTGTGCACGCTGGAGTTCGAGAACAACCGCCCGCTGTACGACTGGGTGCTTGAGCACCTGCGCGACAGCGGCGTGTTCCGCGACCCGCTGCCGCACCAGTATGAGTTCGCGCGCCTGAACCTGACCTACGCCATCACCAGCAAGCGCAAGCTCAAGCAGCTGGTCGATGAAAAGCGCGTGGACGGCTGGGACGATCCGCGCATGCCCACGCTGGTGGGCGTGCGCCGGCGCGGTTACACCCCGGAATCGATCCAGCTGTTCTGCGACCGCGTGGGCGTGGCCAAGGCCGACAGCTGGATCGACATGAGCACCCTCGAAGGCGCGGTGCGCGACGACCTGGACGGCCGTGCCGCGCGCGGCGTGGCCGTGCTGGACCCGCTGCGCCTGGTGATCGACAACTACCCCGAAGGCCAGAGCGAAGAATGCTCGGCACCGGTGCACCCGAAAAAGCCCGAACTGGGCCGCCGCGTGTTCCCGCTGTCGCGCGAGCTGTGGATCGAGCGCGAGGACTTCAACGAGACCCCGCCCAAGGGCTACTTCCGCCTGTTCCCGGGCAACAAGGTGCGGCTGAAGTACGGCTACGTTATCGAGTGCACCGGCGTGGACAAGGATGCCGACGGCAACGTGATCGCCGTGCACGCCAGCTACCTGCCCGAAACCAAGAGCGGCACGCCGGGCGCCGACAGCGTCAAGGTCAAGGGCGTGATCCACTGGGTCAGCGCGGCGCACGCGTACGAGGCCGAAGTGCGCCTGTACGACCGCCTGTTCAACGACCCCAACCCGGATGCCGGCGGCAAGAACTTCCTGGATGCGCTCAACCCGGATTCCAAGCAGGTGATCACCGCCTACCTGGAGCCGGGCCTGCGCGAGGCCCAGCCCGAAGACCGCTTCCAGTTCGAGCGCCATGGCTACTTCGTCGCCGACCGCACCGATTCGCAGCCGGGCAAGCCGGTCTTCAACCGCATCGTCGGTCTGAAAGACAGCTGGGGCAAGTGATGGCCAAACCTGGCAAGGCAGCCGTGCAAACCATCACCTTCCCGCTCGAGGGCGAGTTCATCGCGCTCAATGACCTGCTCAAGCTGGCGGGCGTGTGCGACAGCGGCGGCGCCGGCAAGGCGCTGGTCGCCGCCGGCGAAGTCTCGGTGGACGGCGCGCCCGAATCGCGCAAGACTGCCAAGATCCGCGCCGGGCAGGTGGTGGGCCTGGCGGGCATCGAGATCCGCGTGGTCGCCGCCTGACCGCGCGGGCCAGGCCGGCGGCGCCAGTGACGGCGGCGCCGGCATTGCAACCGAAAGGACTGGACTATGCCGATCGCTTTCTGGTGCGTGCTGCTGGCCGGCATCCTGCCGCTGGTGACGGTGGCCATCGCCAAGGCCAGCGCGCCTGGCTATGACAACCATGACCCGCGCGGCTGGCTGGAGCAGCAGTCCGGCCGCGCGCGCCGCGCCGACATGGCGCACCGCAACCACTTCGAGGCCTTCCCCTTCTTTGCCGCCGCCGTGCTGGCCGCCAGCCACCTGCAGGCGCCGCAGGCCCGCATCGACGAGCTGGCCGTGGTCTTCATCGTGGCCCGCGTGCTCTACACCGTGTGCTACGTGACCGACCGCGCCACGCTGCGCACGCTGTGCTGGACCGTCGGCTACCTGTCGGTGGTGGGGATGTTCCTGCTGCCCGTGTTCGTCCACTGAACGCCGACTGAGCCATGGCCGCACGCGCGCTGGCACTTGCTGCCGCCCTGGGCATCGCCGCCGCGCAGGCGGCGCCGCTTGAATACACCATCGATCCGGCGCACACCACCGTCTATTTCTCCGCCAGCCATTTCGAGCGCAGTTCGGTGCGCGGGCGCTTTGGCAAGATCGACGGGCGCCTGGTCTATGACGCGGACAGCGGCGCCGGCGCACTCGACGTGATCGTGGACCTGGCCTCGGTCGATACCGGCAACCGCACCCTGGACGGCGTGCTGCGCTCGGCACAATTCTTCGATGCCGCCCAGCACCCGGTGGCGCGGCTGCGTGCGGACCGCTTCCTGATGGAAGGCGGCCGGCTGGCGGCGGTCGAAGGCGAGCTGACGCTGCACGGCGTCACGCAGCCGCTGCGCCTGCAGGCCGAGCGCTTCCGCTGCGGCGAGGTCACCCTGTTCGGCGTGAGCCGGCAGGTCTGCGGCGGGGACTTCCGTGCCGAGGTGCCGCGCAGTGCCTTTGGCATGACCCGCTTCCTGCCCGAGGTAGGCGACACCGTGACGCTGCAAGTGGCGGTCGAGGCATCGCCCGCGGGCAGCACCCCGCGCTAACCCTATTCGTCACCTCCGGCGCAAATTTCTCTTGTAGAATCAGCGCTTTGCCCAATTCCCGGCACGCTCGCCTGCGTGTGCCTGATGGGGGCGCGCGAGACCGAGACCATGTTCGATATCCATTCCGGCGACATCGTGGCCGCCGCACTGGCAGCTGCCGGTGCTTGCCTGGCCTGCAGCATTCCAGGCGACTTCCTGCGCCGCTTCCCGCTGTGGGCAGTGCAAACCTACGGCCGCGGCGCGCTGCTGATGCCGTTCCTGGCGATGATGGTCGGCACCTGGCTGTTCCGCCTCGGGGTGGCCGGCCAGATCGACACCACCGCCGGGCAGGCGCTGATCGTTGCCGCCGGCTTCCTGGGCACGCTGCTGCTGTCGGCGCTGCTGCGCTTCTACCTCAAGGAATACCGCAAGCGCTGAGCCACTGCGCCAGTATGCCGTGCCCGCAGGCGGTGTCCGGCAAATGGCGTATGATGCGGCCTTTTGCGTCTCCCGCACCCCAGCCGGGGCGCCTGCCGCTCACTTCACCTCATGGCGCTCAAATCCACCATCTTCAAAGCTGACCTGTCGGTCTCCGACATGGACCGGCCCTACTACGGCAGCCACAGCCTGACCATCGCCCAGCACCCGTCCGAGAATGACGCGCGCATGATGGTGCGCCTGCTGGCCTTTGCCTGCGAAGCCACCGAAACGCTGGCCTTCACGCGCGGCCTGGACGAACCCGACGAACCCGACCTGTGGGACAAGCGCCTGACCGGCGACATCGCCCACTGGGTCGAACTGGGCCAGCCCGACGAAGCGCGCCTGAAGCGCGCCGCCGCGCGGGCCGAGCGCGTGACCGTCTATACCTACAATGCGGCCAGCGCGCGCGAATGGTGGAAGGGCATGGCGGGCAAGGCCGGCAAGCTGCGCAACGTCACCGTCTACAATGTCCCGGCGGAAGCGGTCGAAGCCCTGGCCGCGCTGGCGCAGCGCGCCATGCGCCTGTCGGTGACGATCCAGGACGGCGACATCTGGGTGGCCGACGACGACCGCAATGTGCAACTGACGCTGGATGTGCTCCAGCGCGCCCAAGCCTGAACGCAGCCGCGCTGCGTTCTCCTCTCACCACGTCTGTTCCCATCGGAAGGAAATACGCCATGCAAACCACGCCCTCTGGCCTGCAATACGAAGACACCACCGTCGGCGCCGGCGCCGAAGCCACCGCCGGCAAGCACGTCACCGTGCACTACACCGGCTGGCTGTACGAGAACGGCCAGGCTGGCCGCAAGTTTGATTCGAGCAAGGACCGCAACGACCCGTTCGTGTTCCCGCTGGGTGCCGGCCATGTGATCCGCGGCTGGGACGAAGGCGTGCAGGGCATGAAGGTGGGCGGCGTGCGCCGCCTGGTGATCCCGGCCGACCTCGGCTACGGTGCCCGCGGCGCCGGCGGCGTGATCCCGCCGAACGCTACCCTGCTGTTTGAAGTGGAACTGCTGGCGGTCTAACCCGGCAGCAAGGTTGTCGCGCCTGCACAGGCAGGGGCGACAACCGCGGCAACTACCCGTCTTGCTGGCGCTCCCGCGCCTCAGAACCCGATCGCGGCGTTGCCGACATCGACGCGGACCTTGTCCCGGTCCAGCAGCCGCGCCGCATGGCGGGCATAGTCCTGCGCCCAGGCAGGATCGCCGGAGAAGCGCGCCTCTCCGGAAAACTTGGCGACATTCAGGATCTTGTCGATCACCAGCACCTTGCCGACCGGGCTCGACGCCTGGCAGTCCAGCTCGGTATATTCCCGGTCGAACCAGCGCCACGCGGCGTCCTCGGTGACCGCGGCCAGCTCGTCCGTGCCGATCGTGAAGTCATATTCCTTGCCACTGCCGAACACCACCGTAAGCGTGCGTGCCATCGCGGGTTCCCCCTGTGAATTGAGGCCACCATTGTAAGGACATGGCAGCCGCGCCGGCCAGCAATTCACGTGCGCCTGATCGCGGACAAAGGTGCGGCAGCACGCGTCCGCGGCGAGTGACAGAGGCGGCACGCCGCGCCAAACGTTGTCAGGCGCCCACACCCGTGCCGGTTGCTCAGGCAATTCTGAGAAAAACTGGCACTTATGTCATTTCCCCCACCTTCCCGTGGCGCCGCTTTGATTTATGCTTCCACCATGGCCATCACGCGACAGGACCTCGAATCCGACCGTCTGCGCACCTCGCTGTGCAGTACTCCGGTCGCGTCCTCGCTGCTGCCGGAAGCCGTGCTCGAGCAGTCCCTTTCCGACACGCTGGCGCGCCGCCCGGAAGATCCCGCGCTTGGCGGCGATGTCTGGCTGTTCGGCTATGGTTCGCTGATCTGGAACCCGATGGTGGTGCACACCGAGCGCCAGCGTGCCACCGTACACGGCTACCACCGTGGCTTCTACCTCTATTCCCGCATCAACCGGGGCACCTGGGACAACCCGGGCCTGGTGCTGGGCCTGGACCGGGGCGGCTGCTGCCACGGCATGGTGTTCCGCATCCCCAGCCATGTGGTCGAGCAGGAATTCCGCGTGCTGTGGCGCCGCGAGATGCTGACCGGGGCCTACCATCCGCGCTGGCTGCGCATCCGCACCGGGGATGCCGGCGCGCCTGAGCAGCGCGCCCTCGCCTTCGTCATGAACCGAACGCACGAGGCCTACGCCGGCCGGCTGCCGGATCCCAGCGTGGTCGAGCGCCTGCGCCACGCTGCCGGACTGTACGGCCCCGCGCGCGAATACCTGCAGCAGACCTTGCTGGGCCTGGCCACCAACGGCGTCGACGATCCCTACCTGGGCCGGCTCTGGCGCCAGCTGCAGGCCGACGATGCCGCCGACGCCGAGCGCGCTGCGCACGCCGCCCGCGATGACGCAGCGCCCCTGCCGGCCAGCCCCCACGAAACCGTCTGAGCCAAGGAGCTGCCGCCATGACGCGCCCCGCCGCACGCACCCGCAGACAGGCACTCAACGAGCTGCTGGGCCTGATGGGATTGCTGATGGGGGGCGGCCTGCTGGCGGCCCAGGGCGGGCAGACCCTGGCGGCACGGCCCGCCGGCGGCGCGGCCAGCCAGCCCGCCGCCCGAGCGCCGCGCAGCGCGGCCATTCAG
>NZ_JBYSYA010000020.1:0-115507 GCF_058782785.1 Cupriavidus sp. FW306-01-F10A | reverse complement strand
CCGCAGCGGCTGGCGCGCCAGCCAGGCGGCACCGTGCGCGGTCGGGCCGGAACCCACCTGGGCAAAGGTGCCAAGCTGGCGCACGCAGGCGCGCACCGCGCGGCACAGCGCGCGGTGGCCGCCAAACAGGCGCAGGCTGGCGGTGACGTCCAGCATCACCGTGGCCGACTCCGGTTCCTCGTCGACAGTCACGCCCGGCGTGAAATGCAGCAGCGCCAGCGCCACCGCCTCCATCAACGAAGCTTCCGCGGCCAGGTCGCGCTCCAGCTGCACGATATCGGCCGACAGCGCCTGCACGCCGCCGCGGCGCATGCCGTAGCGCACGCCGAGCTGCATCGCCGGGCCGTTGGCCAGCACCACCTGCTCGCGCGCCATCACCGCCACCGGCAGCGCATGGTGCAGCGTGGCGGTGGCGGCAGGCGGGCTCGCGGCGGACGCCAGCTCAGGCCAGTTGGGCTGCAGGGCGTCCAGGGGCAGGCGCGGCAGGTGCACCGCGATCCAGTACGGCATCGGAAGAAGATGGAGAAGACGATTCAGACAAGGCAGGCGCACCTGCCGGGACAGGCCAGGCGGCTGCGCGCGTGGCCGCCGCCATCCCGTCCAGGCGCAGCAGCAGCGGCGTGTCCCGCACCGGCCCGCGCCGCTTGTGGAAGGTGATCGACAGCATATTGCCGGGCAGCGGCGCCAGCAGCAGCCGCAGCACCGCCGGCGACGACTCGCGCAGCGCCGTGGCCGGGCGCAGCGCCCATGCCACCGCGTCGCCGGCCTGCGCCAGCACCTGCAGGCGGCGCAGCGCCTCGGGGCGGGCCGCGGGCAGCCAGACCAGCACGCCGCCAAAGGCCTGGCTGCGCAGCACCTGCTCGGCCGCCCACAGCATGTCGGCCTGTTGCGCGGCCTTGCCGGCGCCGGCCGGGGGGCGCATCCAGTAGAGCTGGCGCGCCGGCAGGCCGGCCGCGGCCAGCCCCATCGCATTGGGCAGGTAAGGCGGCGCCACCAGCGCAATACGGCGCCCGGCCCCGGCCAGCGCGCGCAGCGCCGGCAGCAGCAGGCGCAGCTCGCCCGCTCCACCCTGCGCCGTCAGCAGCTCCGTCAGCCCGCCCGCCGGCCAGCCGCCGCCGGGCAGCTCGGCCGACAGCGCGTCATATCCGGTCGGGCATACCGCCGCACCGCCGGCACGGCCCAGCTGGCCGGCCCGCCACAGCCCGGGATAGCGCTGCTCGAGCGCCGACAGCGCCTGCTGGCGCGAGGCCGGGGCAGACGGGGCAGGCTCCGGGGGCGCCGGCGCTGGGAAAAGAAGGCCCTCCGCCGTCATGGGCGGGGCTGCGTGCGATTGCGCAGTCATGTGGAGTTGGCGTCGCTCGCCGGGGAGGGCGAGGAACTAGTAGGTTTACGATAACTGTATATTTATACAGTATCTGGTGCCAGCGCAAGGGGTAGCGGCAAGGGGTGGCTTGGGGGACCCCGGGGAAGTGAGACGGGCGGGCGGCGGCCCGTCTTCATTTGCTCCACCCGGTTTCATGCCGGGCGGCGGTTCGCAATAGAAAATAATTCGATAGTATTATTTTCTAGAGATATAGCTACTATCGAATGATACACACCTGGATATCGGCGCGCCGATGTATCATACTAGAACATGCATACATCAGTGAAATAATGCTATGTCATTAGTTTCTCAGTGCCGCGACATGCGGGAAGCCAGAGGCAAGACCCTGACCGAGATCGGGCGGGTGCTGGGCATGGCAAGCCAGAACCTGTCGGCGATCCTGCTGGGGAAGAAGGACAGCCGCGCATCCACCCTCGAAGCCCTGGCGGCCGCCCTGGACGCGGAATGGGTCCTGGTGCCCAACGAGCGGGCACAGGAAGTCAGGCAAGTCCTGGAAGGCAAAGGCAGCGGGCCCGACCGCAGTGCCCGCAGCGCAGTCGACATCTTCCTGGACCAGGAATGAGCTACGAACTGCATCCGCGCTTTCTTGAGGTCCGGCTCTACGACCAGCTATGCGGCTACCTGTGCGAGGCCAGCGGCAATGTCCGGTTCGTGCCATCCGAAGCCTTTCGGGGCGACACGCGCCGCCCCACGCTGAGCCTGTCGATCAGCGTCCCGACCGAGGCCGGCCGCAAGGCCACCGCCGAGGTGCTGGACAACCCCTTTCATCCTGCCGTCTACAGCACGGGCCATGAACTGCCGCCCTACTTTGCCGGCCTGCTGCCCGAGGGCGAACTGCGCAAGCGGCTCGAGGCAACGCGGAGCAATCCCGATGACAAGGACGATTTCGGCATCCTGGCATCGGCCGGCAATGATCTCCCCGGGGCCGTCGTCATCGTGCCGGCGGACATCGGCGCCTTGCCGGAGTATGCGCGGACGTATGGCGTGACCGGCGGCGCGGACAACCTGGAAATTGCCGTGGTGGAGGGCGCCACCCAGGGCGCGGCCTCGGTGTCCGGCGTGCAGAACAAGCTGGCCCTGTCGACGGTGCTGCAGGACAAGCGCTACACCCTGCCAGCCAAGGGCAGGCTGTCCGACATCATCGCCAAGCTTCCTGCCAGGAACGATGATTCGCAGGTGTTCAACGAATCGATCTCGATGCAGCTTGCGGCCGCCGCCGGCGTCCATGTCGCGCCGACCAGAGTGCTGCCAGTCTCGACCATCGAGGTCGAGGGACTGGTTGAATCTCTGGGCGAAAACCTGCACTACCTTGCGGTGGACAGGTTTGACCGCACCCCGGCCGGGCGTGTGCACGCCGAAGACGGCTGCCAGATGCTGGGCAGGATGCCAGCGAAGAAGTACGCCGGCATCGAGAGCTACATTCAGCTCGTTGCCGCCCTGTATCGCCTGAGCCCGAGCGGGGTCGAGCATGCGCGGCAGTTCTTCCTGCGCCAGGCGGTCAACACGCTGATCGGCAACAGCGATGCGCACCTGAAGAACTTCTCGGTGACCTATCACAACGGGGTCCTGCCGGAACTGTCACCGGCGTACGACATCGTCTGCGTGGCCGCGCTTCCCGGCTTTGCGACCTATGGCCAGAACGTTGCCATCGACAAGCGGCAGCGTGAAGAAACCCTGGCAACGTACGAGACCATCGCGGAGAAGGCCGGCGTCCCGCGGCGCATTGCGACCGCCGCCGTCAGGGAAGCCGTCGCGCTGGCACATGCCAACTGGCCGCGCATGCTGGACGAACTGGACGCGCCGCAGGCGATCCGCAATGTCGTTGCCGAGCGCCTGCAGACGCTGCCGCTTGCACGGGCCGGCAGGCCGGCCCGGTGAGGCGCTCGCCACCCACCCCTCACGGCGCCTGCATCGACACCCCGTAGCCGGCAAAGATGCGCGCCAGCTCGCCATTGCTGCGCAGCGCGCTCAACGCCTTTTCCAGCGCTTCGGCCAGTTCCCGCTCGCCTGCCTTGACCGCCATGCCGACGGCCCACCCGCGCCGCGGCAGCAGCGGCGCGCTGGGTTCCGTCGCGGCAAAGCGCGCCCCGGATTGCCCCGCGGCCTTGAGCGCGCTCTCGTATTGGGCGCGCGTCACCATCGCCGCCGCGATCTCGCCGGAGAACAGCGCGCGCAATGCCGCGTCGGCTTCGGGGTAGATCCTGACCTTGTCGCGCAAGGCGCCGCCCGCGCCGGACAGCAGCGCATTGGCCCCGGCCGAACCGGCTGCGGCGCCGGTCGGCTGCCCGGCCAGGTCTTCCAGGCCGCGCACCGCCGGCACGCGCTCGCGGTCCTGCACCAGCACGAAGGTCTCGCGGTAATACGGCGCGAAGATCAGCGCCTTGTCGTTCTCGCGCATGAAGGCGCGGTCGACCGGCACGTGCAGCATTACGTCGGCCGGTCCGTAACCAAGATAATGGCCGCGCCAGACCATGGCACGCAAGTCGTCAGCCATGCTTTCATCGGCATCGAACGGCATCAGCGCCACCGACAGGCCCAGCTCCTTGCCCAGTGCCCTGGCCAGGGCCACGTCGATGCCCGCGGCCTGACTGCCCGCGATCGCGGAGAACGGCGGCAAGCCTTTGTAGACCGCCACCTTGAGGGTGCCGGTCTGGCGGATCCTGGCCAGGTCGGCCTGGGCCGGTTGCGCGCAGAAGAGGAGCGCGCCGGCAGCCAGCATGGCGCCGCACAGCCAGCGCACGGCGCCTGCCGGCGCCGCCGGCATGGGGGACACGGAATGCCTGGGGCCGCGGACAGGGCTGGCGGGCATGGGATGGCTCCTGGAAGATGCGTTGACCCGGCACTGCGGGCCGGGGCTGGACAACGTGAAGGACTGCCGGCGCAGCCGCCTCTTACTCGTGGCGCGACTCCAGGTAGGTCTTGATGGCCCACACCGCCTCCTGGCTCAGCACGCCGTCGAACGGCGGCATGTAGACGCGGCCGTCGCGCGTGCGGCCCTTGCGCACGGTGGTGGTGTAGAACTGCGAGATCTCGCTCATGCACGCCTGCTTCTTCTTTGCATCCGCCAGTGAGACGCAGTCGCCGTCAAGCTTGCGCAGGTCCGGCGCGATGCCCCCTGACACCGCTTCCAGGCCATGGCAGCGCGCGCAGTTCTGGTTATAGGCCGAGCTGCCGATGCGCAGCGCCTCCTTGTGCGCATCGCCGCTGCGGTAGGGATTGTCCGGGCGCCATTCGTCGCCCAGCTGTGGTAACGCTTTGGTATCGACGGCCTGGGGCGTGACGTCGCCATGGGCCAGCACGGAGCCGGCCGGGACGGCGGTCAGGGACGCGCAAAGCGCGAGCAAGGCAAGCAGGCGGCGCTGCGTTTTCATGGATGTCTCCTACAGTGGACGGGTCTTGGTTGTTTGCCCTGTTTCCGCAAGAGCCATACCAGCCAGCCGGACCAGGCCCGGAGGCGCCTGCAGGCAGGCTTCACCGCGCCGCCATGGTTCAGTGCAACGCAGCATCGCGGCACGGGTGTCCCGGATTGCCACACCCTGGCAAGTGTTTTGCTTCATGACGCAACACTGTCGACCATGCGCCCCGGCGACGCCGACAGCGACCCGCGCAAAGATCGCGGGCGGACTTTCCACAGGAGACAGAGAAATGACCTTCCAGCCGGAACCGGCCCGCCCCGCGGCGGGCGCCCCGGGTGACACGGGGCAGCCCGAGCGCGACCAACTGATTGCCCAGGCCCACCAGCGTTCCGAGTCCTATGGCCTGCGTCCCTATGAATCGCCCGACTTCTGCCCGGTGCTGCAGAGCGAGCTGAAAACGCGGATCGAGCGTAGCCAGTCGCTGTTCGCCTATGCGCTGCCGGTGATGGAAACGCTCTACGACCAGATCGTGAATACGCAGAGCATGGTCATCCTGACCGACGCCGATGGCCTGATCCTGCACTCGATGGGCGATGACGACTTTCTGGCCCGGGCCAACCAGGTCGCGCTGCGCCCGGGCGCGGAGTGGTCGGAAGCGCGCCGCGGCACCAACGCCATCGGCACGGCCCTGGCCGAGAACCGGGCCACGCTGGTACACGGCGCCGACCACTTCCTGGAGGCCAACCAGTTCCTGACCTGCTCGTGCATGACCATCCTCGACCCTTACGGCAAGACCGTGGGGGCGCTGGATGTGACCGGCGACCAGCGCGGTTTCCACAAGCACACCATGGCGCTGGTGCGGATGTCGGCGCAGATGATCGAGAACCAGCTGTTCGGCAACGCCTTCCGTGACATGGTGTGCATCCGCTTCCATTCGCGCGCGGAGTTCCTGGGCACGCTGGTCGAGGGCATCGTCTCCTTCACGCCCGGCGGGCGCTTCCTGTCAGCCAACCGCAGCGGGCAGTTCCAGCTTGGCCTGTCCAATGGCGCCCTGCATGCGCACACCTTCTCCTCGCTGTTCGGGCTGTCGATGTCGCAGCTGTTCGACGCGGTGCGCGCGGCTCATGCGGGCATCGTCCAGCTGCACCTGCCCAGCGGCGTCAAGGTCAGCGCCCGGGTCGAATGGAAGTCACCCGCCGCATCGTTGCCGGGCAACACCGATGCCGGCCACGCAGTCCAGCCTGGCACGGCCGCCGCACCGCGCAGCCTGGCCGCAGGCCCGGCCCCCTCCCCCGGGCTGGACGACCTGGACACGGGCGACGCGCACATCCGCGCGGTCATCGGCAAGCTGCGCAAGGTCATCGGCAAGGATATTCCGGTGATGGTGCTGGGCGAGACCGGCACCGGCAAGGAACTGATGGCGCGCGCCATCCACGCCGACAGCCCGCGCCATGCCGGGCCGTTCATTGCGGTGAACTGCGCCTCCATCCCGGAAAACCTGATCGAATCCGAGCTGTTCGGCTATGAAGAAGGGGCCTTCACCGGCGCCCGCAAGAAAGGCGGCATCGGCAAGATGCTGCTGGCCAACGGCGGCACGCTGTTCCTGGACGAGATCGGCGACATGCCGCTGCATCTGCAAGGGCGGCTGCTGCGCGCGCTGCAGGAACGCGCGGTGTCGCCGCTGGGCAGCAGCAAGGTCATCCATATCGATGTCTCGGTGGTGTGCGCCACCAACCGCAACCTGCGTGATCTGGTCGCCAACGGCCAGTTCCGCGAAGACCTCTACTACCGCCTCAACGGGCTGGTGGTGCGGCTGCCGGCCCTGCGCGAGCGCGGCGACCTCGACGTGGTGGCCGCCAGGCTGCTGCGCCAGGAGCAGGCCGGCGTGCAACCCGGCGAGCCGCCCCGCATCCGCGAGTCGGTGATGGAGATGTTCCGCCGCTACCACTGGCCGGGCAATATCCGCCAGCTGGGCAACCTGCTGCGCACCGCGCGGCTGATGGCGGAAGGCGAAGCCGAGATCACCGAGGACCACCTGCCCGACGACTTCCTCGATGACTTGCGCGAGCGCCAGGGGCATGCGGCGGCGCCCGCGGGCCATATGCTGCCGCGCGCGCAGCCCACGCGGCTGGCCGATGTCGAGGCCATGGCCATTGTCGCCACGGTCAAGGCGCACAACGGGAATATCTCTGCGGCGGCCAAGGCGCTGGGGATCTCGCGCAATACGGTCTACCGGAAAATGGAAGAGGCCCGCGGGCTGCCCCACCAGGCCGGCTGATCCCGGCCACGCACCAGGGCAGCCGCGCGCTCAGGCCAGCGGCTCGCCCTGCATCCACAGGTCTTCGAGCTCGCGCCAGGCGCGCTGCAGGTTCAGCGGGTGGCCCGACTGGAAATGGCGCCAATGCCGGAACGGCTCCGCCGCCACGGCGTCGCTGGCGCGCGAGGCATCGCTGCCTGCGGCCAGCGCGGCGCCGATTCCGTGCGCCAGCGCATCCAGGTAGGCCAGCGTCGGCGCCAGCGTCTGGGCGGGCGTGCCCACCGCCGTGCCCACCACCGTGCGCGCCGGCAGCTCCTGCAGCCGCCGCAGCGCACGGCGCCACCCCTGCAGCGAGGCCTCGTGCATCTCCGGCACGCGCTCGCGGTAAGCCAGGCCACCCGCACACAGCAGCTGCAGCTGCGGCGCGTACAGCACCGTATCCGAGGCACTGTGCGCGTTCGCATAAACCTGCACCTGCCAGGTGGTAGCGCCGGTGTGCAGCCAGCCATCGTGCTGCAGCGCGGGCTGCGGCAGCACGATCGCGGCGCCGCGCATGGCACCGTTGCCGAGCAGCGTGGCCATGCGGGCCAGGCAGGCCGCGCAGCGTTGCCGCATCAGCGCAGCCGTGGCGGCGGAAGCCAGGAACACGGGCCGGGGCCGCAGCCGTGCGAACGCGGCATTGGCCAGCACGTTCTCCGGGTGGGCGTGCGTGTTGACCACCCAACGCACGGGCTGCGGCGTCAGCGCCCGGATGGCGCCGAGCAGCGCACCGCCCCACGCCGCCTGCGGCCCGGGGTCCACCACCAGCACGCCCGCACCGCTCAGATGGACCAGGGTCGGCACCACTTCGGCGGCGTTGGCGCGCGCCGCTTCGGCATTGCCGGCGCGGGCCACGTACACGCCTGGCTGCAGCCGCTCCAGCGTGACCCGCGTGCCGGCAGCGGCCGCCGGGCGCCAGCCGTTCATGGCCAGCGCAAGCGTGGCGCCAAGAAAGCCGCGCCGCGTCGTGGGCATCACCGCTGCCAGCCCGCGGCGCGGATCGCGGCCACCAGGGCGTCGCGCATGGCCCCGGCCGCCAGGTGTCCGCCGTCCACCCATGCCAGCCGTGCGCCCGGCATGGCGGCCTGCAGGCGCAGCGCGTTGGCGGGACGGCAGACCTTGTCGGCGCGGCCATGCAGCAGCGTCACCGGCAGGCCATGCGCGCCGATGACCCGCGCCGCGCTGAGCAGGGCCGGCTTGCCCAGTCCGGCCCGGTTGCGCAGGTAGTGCGCCTGGATCCGGTATTTGTTCACCGCGGCCATGCGCTCAGGCCGCGGCTGCCGGCGCGAATGCGACGCAGGGGAAAGACCCAGCAACGCCTGTTCGCTCGCCTGCCACGCCGCGGCAGTGTCCCGTTTTTGAACAGGCGTACCACTTTGCAACAGCCGTGACACAGTGAGCAGCCGCGCGCGCGCATCGGGCAAGCGCTCGCCCCATGCCTTGACGCAATGCAGCATGCGGCGGCCCCCATGGCGCGGTGAAAACAGCGCGAGCACATCGTCGCGGCCAGTCAGGAAGGTGCCGCGCAGGACCAGCGCCGCCACGGCGTGCGGGCATTGCGCCGCGTACGCCAGGGCAAGTGCCGCACCCCATGATCCGCCCACCACGCCCCAGCGCTCGATGCCCAGCGCGCGGCGCAGCTGCTCCAGGTCGGCCAGCAGCGCGCCCACGGTATTGCGGCGCAGGCAGCCGGCCGGCCTGGAGCGGCCGGCGCCGCGCTGGTCCGGCATCACCACGCGGTGCCGCCGCGGGTCGAACCACTGCGCCATGGCGGCAGAGCAGCCGCTGCCCGGCCCGCCATGCAGCACCAGCCACGGCTGGCCGTCCGCGGCGCCGGCCAGCCGCACATGCACGCGCTGGGCGTCGGGCGTACGCAAGTGGAAGGTGGTGGCCGCGTCGGAAAAGCCGGCAGAAATCGTTGATGCGTCGGGCATGGATGTTGCCTTGAGGGGATGCGGCAGTCGGGCGGCAGCCAGGCGCCGCTGCACAACGATATTCACTAACCATGCCACCCAAGGAGAGAGACATGCGCTGGACCACCCCCGCCTACACCGAGCTGCGGCTTGGCTTTGAAATCACGATGTACATCGCCAACCGCTGAACGTGCCACGGTGCCTGCGACCGGCGCTGCGCCGACAGGCAAGCCGCGGACCGCAAGCACAACCAACGCAGGCAGGCGCCAGGGCTGGCGCCTGCCCCGTGAAGCCATGACCCAACACCAAGCGCTCACGCCATGACAAGCATCCGGGTACTGGGGTCGGCCGCCGGCGGCGGCTTTCCGCAGTGGAACTGCAACTGCCACAACTGCGACGGCGTGCGCCGCGGCACGGTGCGCGCCACGCCGCGCACACAATCCTCGATCGCGCTGACGGGCGACGGGCCTGATGCCATCCTGGTCAATGCCTCGCCCGATATCCTGCAGCAGCTGCGCCAGGCACCCGCGCTGCAGCCGGCGCGCGCGCCGCGCGACACCGCGATCGCCGCGGTGGTGCTGATGGATGCGCAGATCGACCACGTCACCGGCCTGCTGATGCTGCGCGAACACCGCCAGGCGCTGCCGCTCTATGCCACCGCCGCCGTGCTCGACGACCTGGGCGCTGCCTTCCCGCTGACGCGCATCCTGTCGCACTACTGCGGGCTGCAGACGCATGCCCTGCCCTGCGACGGCACCGCGTTTTCAGTCCCGCCGCTGGACGGCGTGACACTGACGGCGATACCGCTGGAGAGCAAGGCCCCGCCCTACTCGCCCAACCGCCACGCGCCGCGCGCGGGCGACAACATCGGCCTGCGCATCGAAGACCGCCGCAGCGGCCGCAGCGCCTTCTATGCGCCCGGCCTGGGCCGCATCGACGACCACGTCTTTGCCGAGCTGCACAGCGCCGACATCGTGCTGGTCGACGGCACTTTCTGGCGCGACGACGAGATGCAGGCGCCGGGCTTTTCCGGCAAGAGCGCCGCCGACATGGGCCACCTGGCCCTGTCCGGACCCGGCGGCATGATCGAGGTCCTGGAGCGGCTGCCCGCCAGCCGCAAGATCCTTATCCATATCAACAATACCAACCCGGTGCTGGTGGAAGACTCGCCGGAGCGCGCGGAGCTGGCGCGGCACGGCATCGAGGTCGCGTACGACGGCATGGAAATCGCACTATGACATCTGCCATCCTCCCCATCGCCTGGACCGAGGCCGAGTTCGAGGCCCGCCTGCGCGCCATGGAAAGCGGCTACCACATCCACCATCCCTTCAACCAGCGCATGGCGGCGGGCCAGTGTTCGCCCGCGCAGATCCGCGCATGGGTGGCCAACCGCTTCTACTACCAGGACAACATCCCGCTGAAGGACGCCGCCATCCTGTCCAACTGCCCCGAGCGCGACACCCGCCGCGAGTGGGTGGTGCGCATCCTTGACCACGACGGCACCGACACCCGGCCCGGCGGCATCGAGGCCTGGCTGCGCCTGGGCCAGGCGGTGGGCCTGGAGCGCGAAGCGCTGCTGAGCCACCGGCACGTGCTGCCCGGGGTGCGCTTTGCCGTCGATGCCTACGTCAACTTTGCGCGCCGGGCGCCGTGGCAGGAAGCCGTGTGCTCGTCGCTGACGGAGATGTTCGCGCCTGCAATCCACCAGGAGCGCCTGGCCGGCTGGCCCACGCATTACCCGTGGATCGAGGCCGCCGGGCTGGACTACTTCCGCTCTCGCATTCCGCTCGCGCAGCGCGACGTGGACCATGGCCTGCGCGTGACGCTGGGCCACTTCCGTAGCGCGGCGCAACAGCAGCGTGCCCTCGACATCCTGCAGTTCAAGCTCGACGTGCTCTGGTCGATGCTCGACGCCATCCAGCAAGCCAACCCATGACAGCCAGCACGCAAGACCTCGCCAGACCGACCCTGCACCGGACCTTTCGCCTGCAATGGGAAGCCTCCCAGCAAAGCTGGGTGCTGCTGTACCCGGAAGGCATGGTCACCCTCAACGACAGCGCCGCCGCGATCCTGCAGCGCTGCGACGGCAGCCACACGCTGGACATGCTGATCGACGACCTGCAGGCCGCGTTTGGCGTGCAGGGCATCGCCCCGGAGGTACATGCCTTTGTCAAACATGCGATCGAACGCGGCTGGCTCGTCTGAGGCCGCGCCCGGCCCGCCGCTGTGGCTGCTGGCCGAGCTGACCTACCGCTGCCCGCTGCATTGCGCCTTCTGCTCCAACCCGGTGGACTATGCCCGGCATACGGCCGAGCTGAGCACCGCGCAATGGTGCGACGTGTTCAGCCAGGCGCGGGCGCTGGGCGCGGTGCAGCTCGGGCTGTCCGGCGGCGAGCCGCTGCTGCGCAAGGACCTTGAAGTACTGGTCAGGCATGCGCATGGCCTGGGCTTCTACACCAACCTCATCACCTCGGGCGTGGGCCTGACCGATGCCCGCCTTGCCGCCCTGCGCGATGCCGGCCTGGACCATATCCAGCTGTCGTTCCAGGACTCCACCCGCGAGCTCAACGACTTCCTGTCCAGCACGCGCACCTTCGACCTGAAGCAGCGCGTGGCGCGCATGATCAAGGCGCACGGCTACCCGATGGTGATGAACTGCGTGCTGCACCGGCATAACCTGCCGCATGTCGGCACCATCATCGAGATGGCCCTGCAGATGGGCGCCGAATACCTGGAACTGGCCAACACGCAGTACTACGGCTGGGCCTGGGAGAACCGGCTGGCGCTCCTGCCCACCCATGAGCAGCTGCGCGAGGCCGAGGCCGTGGTCCGGCAGTACCGCGCGCGTATCGGCAGGCAATGCCAGATCCTGTTCGTAGTGCCTGACTACTTCGAGGCGCGGCCCAAGAAGTGCATGAACGGCTGGGGCACCACCTTCCTTGGCGTGGCGCCGGACGGCACCGCGCTGCCCTGCCACGCGGCGCGCATGCTGCCGGGCCTGGCGCTGCCCAACGTCGCCACGCAGGGGCTGCGCGAGATCTGGACCGAAAGCGATGCCTTCCGCCGTTTCCGCGGCACGCAGTGGATGCAGGAACCCTGCCGTTCCTGCGACCAGCGCGAGCAGGACTACGGCGGCTGCCGCTGCCAGGCGTTCCTGGTCACCGGCGACGCCGCCGCCACGGACCCGGTGTGCGAGCGCTCCGGCGCGCACGACAAGGTCAGCGAGATCGTGCTGCAGGGCCGGCTGGCCGTGGCGCAGGCGCGCGAGCAAGCGATGGTATTTCGCAGCGATGGCAACTCGCTGCGGCTGAGCAGCGGCCAGCGCTAAGAAAGGGAAAACCCCGGCATGGCAGGCGCCAGCCGGGGTTCCTTGCCGGCATGCCGGCATCGTCCAGACAGTCGCCGGCCTCAGCCGGCACTCAACACCCACTCCGCCAGCTTCTTCGCATCGTCCTCAGCAAGACTGCCATGCGGCGGCATCGGAATCCGCCCCCACGCGCCCTTGCCGCCTTCGCGGATCTTCTTCGCCAGCCGCTCCGCCGCCTGGCTGTCGCCCTTGTACTTGGCGGCCACCTCGGCAAACCCCGGCCCCACCAGCTTTGACTGCATGCCATGGCAGGAAAAGCAGCCGCTCTTGTCGGCCAGGGCCTGCATGTCGGCGGCCGTGCCGGCCAGTGCCGCGCCCGGCAGCAGCGCCGAAGCCACCGCCAGCGCCATCCATTCCTTCTTCATACCTGAGTCCCGTTTCATCCTGTTGCACCCGCGCCCGGCGCGCGCATCGCACCCATGATGCGATGCGCGCGTGCGCCGGGCAGTGTCATCTCCCGCCAGCTCAGCTCTTGTGCAGCTTGAACACCCACACCGAGCCGCCCTGCTCCAGGAAATTCACGCGCTTGGCCACCTCGCCGCCCCACAGCGGCACCGCGCCGCCCCAGCCGGACACCACGGCCACGTACTGCTCGCCGTTCTCTTCCCAGGTGACCGGGGGCGCCACCACGCCGCTGCCGGTCTGGAACTGCCACAGCTCCTTGCCGGTCCTGGCGTCGGCCGCCTTCAGGTAGCCTTCCGGCGTGCCCCAGAACACCAGCCCGCCGGCAGTGGTCATCACCCCGCCCCACAGCGGCGCGCTGTTCTTGACCTCCCACATGATCTTGCCGCTCTTGGGGTTGATGGCCCGCAGCGTGCCGATGTAGTCCTCGTTCAGCGGCTGGATGGTGAAGCCCGCGCCCAGGAAGGCAGCGCCCTTCTTGTAGCTGATGGGCTCGTTCCAGATATCCATGCCCCACTCGTTGGCGGGCACGTAGAACAGGCCGGTCTGCGGGCTGTAGGCCATCGGCTGCTGGTTCTTGCCGCCAAGGAAGCCCGGCGCGGCAAACACGGACTTGCCCTTCTTCTCGTCGCTGCCGGCGGCGGGGTCGCCGGGGCGGCCTTCGGCGATGTAGTTGGGGCGGCCGCTCTTCAGGTCGATGCCGGTGGCCCAGGTGATCTTCTTGACGAAGGGGAAGGCGTTGACCAGCTTGCCGCTGGCCGCGTCGTTGACGTAGAAGAAGCCGTTGCGGTCGGCCTTGCCGCCCATGCGCTTGCCGTCCAGGTCGAAGGTCACGAACTCATTGACGCCATCGAAATCCCAGCCGTCGTTCGGGGTGTTCTGGTAGTGCCAGGCGATCTTGCCGGTGGCGGGATCCAGCGCCACCGTCGAGGCCGAGTAGAGGTTGTCGCCCTTGCGGATATGGCTGTTCCACGGGCCCGGATTGCCGGTACCGAAATACACCAGCCCGGTGGCCGGATCATAGGTGCCGCCCAGCCAGGTGGCGGCGCCGCCGGTCTTCCAGGTCTCGCCCGGCCAGCTTGCGTTGGCGGTGCCGGTCACGCCGTTCTCGGTCTTGTTGCCGTCCTTGTCGTACTTGTAGCCCATATGGCCTTCCACCACCGGCCGCGACCACACCAGCTGCCCGGTCTTGGCATCGCGTGCGTCGACCCGGCCCACCACGCCGAACTCGCCGCCCGAGATGCCGGTCAGCACCATGCCCTTGACGATCATGGGCGCCGCCGTGTACGAATAGCCGGCGGCGTAGTCCTCCAGCTTCTCCTTCCACACCACCTTGCCGGTCTTCTGGTCCAGCGCCACCAGTTGCGCATCGAGCGTGCCGAAGATCACCAGGTTGTCGTAGAGTGCCGCACCGCGGTTCACCACGTCGCAGCACGGCATGATGCCTTCGGGCAGCCGGTGCTCATACTTCCAGAGCTTGCGCCCGGTCTTCACGTCCAGCGCATAGATGCGCGAATACGAGGCCGTCACGAACATCTTGCCGTCATGGATCAGCGGCTGCGATTCCTGCCCGCGCTGCTTCTCGCCGCCAAACGAGAACGACCACGCCGGCACCAGCTGCCCGACGTTCTTCGTATTGATGCGCGACAGCGTCGAATAGCGCTGGCCTTGCGGGCCCATGCCCCACGACAACACATCGCCGGGGCTCTTTGCGTCGTTCTCGATCATGGCATCGGTCACTGCCGCCTGCGCGGCCAGACTGGCCGCGGCAGCCGCAACCGCCATCACTACTCGTAACGTCCTCATTGCCATCTCCTCTCTTGTTTTGGGTTTCCCTGGTGCGCCACTGCGCCACACACCAGACATGCCTTTGGCAAGTCCCATGCCAGTCGCATCCCCGCACCAGCACGCCGGTTGCGGCCCGGTTGCGTGATGCCAGCCGTGCCAGCGCGCAACACTGCGTTGCAGCTGCTCCAGAATTGAACAGCCCGCCACGGCTGGCCGGCGTCAGTGGCCAAGCGCGCTTTCCTCGCGCGCCGGGTAGAGATGTCCGACGTTGCGCAGGTACTCCGCGGGCATCGCGGCCCAGTGCGCATAGGGCTGCGGCACCGGCATCGCCATGACCTCGGCCAGGTCCCGCCCCTGCGCCGCGGCCTCGCGCAGGCGCGTATCCAGCCATTGCAGGTAGCCGCGCGTCTGCGCGATGGCCTCTGCGCCGCCGCCGGCCGCAGGCACTGGCCCGTGGCTGGGGACCAGCACGCGCGCCCTGCTGTCGGCCAGCAGCGCCTGCAGCCGGTCCAGGCTGGCCAGCCAGCGGCCGATATCCGCGTGCGGCGTGGTCGGAATGCGTTGCCGGAACACCAGCCCGCCGGCAAAGACCACGCCCGCGCTGTGGTCCAGCACCACCAGGTCGTCGCCGGTATGGCCGTCCAGGCGCACCAGCTCCAGCGTATGGCGCCCGATCGTGCGCCGGCCCGGCGCCAGCGCGTGGGCAGCCGGCGCGGGCTCGGTGCCGCGCATCCAGTCGCCGCACAGGCGGTAGAGGTTGTCGGCATAAGCGGCACCCTCGCGCCGCGCCCCGTCGATGGTGCCGGCCAGGGCGCTGCCGCCCACATCGGCATAGGCCTGGTTGCCGAAGAAATAGTCGGGATGCAGGTTCAGGTTCAGCACCAGCCGCACCGGGGCGGCCGTGACCGATGCAATCGCCTTGCGCTGCTGCTCGCCATACAACCGCGACGGGCCGGTGTTGATCACCACCACGCCGTCGCCGGTGTCGATAAACGCGGTATTGATGATGTTGCAGCCGTTGCCGGGCGCGAAGTCGGCATTGGCGCCTTCCAGCAGCCACACGCCCGCGGCGATCTCGCGCGGGGCCAGGCGGTAGTCGGGAGGCTGCAGCACGGCCTGCTGGGCGAATGCCGGCGGCACGGGCTGGCCCGCCAGGCATAGCAGCAACCACAGTAGTACGCGTCGCTTCATTGCCACACCCGCGCGGCGATGCGGTTGCCGTTGTTGTCGTGGCCGGCCACCGTCATGCCCGGCTGCACGGCATCGCGCAGGTCGAAGGAGAAGATCGGGTTCTCGGCAACCGGCTCATGCAGCGTCAGGCGCAGCAGCGGCTGCCGGGCCGCGTCGGCCAGCACCAGGGTCTCGATATGGAACGCCGGGATGCCCGCCGCCAGGCCGGTATCCATCGGATGCATCACGCGCAGCCGCACGCGCGCCGCGGCCCCGCCGAAGCCCGGGAACACGCGCGCGTCCACGCGGTTGAGCGTGCGGCTCCAGCTGCCGTCGCGGCGCGTGGCGCCAGGCACCGTGCAGCCCCCGCCGCCGGCATCGACCAGCACGCTGCCGACATGCCAGGTGCCATCGCGCGTGCGCGCCGCCACCCGCACCGGCGAAGCCTGTTCCAGCTTGAAGCGGAACGACAGCGACGGGCGCACCCGCAGCGGTTCGAACGCCAGCACCTCGCGGATCGGGTTGCGGTCCACCGCCACCACGATGCGATCCACTTCGCCCAGCGCCGAGGCATCGAAGGCGATCGGCACGCGCATGGGGTCTTCCGCAAACGCCGGCCCGGTCACCCTGACGCGGCTGTCGAACACCACCGGGCCAGCCTGCAGCAGCTCCTTGTGGATCCAGGCCCATTGCGGCGACTGCAGCGGATCGCCGTGCGCGATGACGGCGCCGTCTGCCGCGGCAGCCGCTACCGCCGGACTGGCCATGCCCAGAGCGGCCGCCATCAGCAGGACCATGCCCCGCGTCCGCCGCCTCATGCCTGCTGCCCCCGGCGCGCCATGCCGCGCTGCGGGTCGTAGCCCTGCAGCGCCAGCGCGAAGAACACCGCCGCGCTGCCCGCCACCACCGCCAGGCTCAGCGGCGCCACCTGCCCGTACAGCGCAAAGCGGATCGCCTCGACCGCGTGGGTGAAGGGATTGAAGCGGGCCAGTTGGTACACCACCTCCGCGCCCGACTCCTGCAGCTTCCACAGCGGGTACAGCGCCGAGCTGATGAAGAACATCGGGAAGATCACGAAGTTCATGGTGCCGGCAAAGTTCTCGAGCTGGCGCACATGGACCGACAGCAGCAGGCCCAGCGCGCCCAGCATCAGCGCGGCCAGCGCCATGGCGCCCGTCGCCGCCAGCAGGTCCAGGGGCTCGAAGCGGATGCCGAAGGCCATCGCCACCAGCAGGAACGCGGCCATCTGCAGCAGCGACAGCACCGTGCCCGCCGCCAGCTTGCAAGCCAGCAGCCAGCCCCGCGGCAGCGGCGCGGTCAGCAGCAGCCGCATCACGCCCATCTCGCGGTCGTACACCATGGCCAGCGACGACTGCATGCCGTTGAACAGCGCGATCATGCCCAGCAGCCCGGGCGCCACGTAGACCTTGTATTCGATGTAGGTGTCGTAGGGCGGCGCAATGGCGACGCCCAGCGCGTTCTGGAAGCCCGCGGCAAACACCAGCAGCCACAGCAGCGGGCGCACCAGCGACGACAGCAGGCGCCCGGGCTGGCGCAGGTACTTGCGCAGCTCGCGCCCGCAAACCGCGCGCAGCGCGCGCCAGCGATGGATCAGGATGGAGGCCATGGGTGCGCTACGCGGATGGGGCCCGGCACGCCGTGTCGGCTTCATCGGCGCCCAGGGTGTCGAGGTTGTTCTTCGGATGCAGCACGCCGTCCACCGGGGCCATGCCGGCCACGCCGTCAGGGTGGGCCAGCAACACCGGCTGGCGCAGCTGGCGGTCCCAGCGGCGGAACGACAGTGGCGGCCCCTTGAAGCCGTCCACCACCACCTGCCCGGCGGCAAGCGCTTGCGCCTGTCCGGCAAACCCGGCCCCGGGCAGGCGCGCCACGCTCTCGGCGATGGCCTTGACCGCCACCCAGGCAGCCCAGTCGTAGCCGGTCATCGGACGGCCCGCCGCGCGCATGAAGCGCCGGTTGAGCTGCGGCCCGCCATTGCGCTCCCAGGCCCAGTGCCACGCCTGCGCGCCCAGCCCGCTGGCGCCCACCACCGGGCGCGGCAGCAGCGTGGCGTAGGGCACGCCGCGCGCGAACTCGCCGTCGGCATCGGCCACCACCACCACGTCATAGTCCACGCCGCCGGTCAGCAGGCCGAGGTTGGCCTGGTCGCGCTCACGCGGGTCGTTGGACAGCCTGAAGGCGCGTTGCGCCGACCAGGCAATGCCAAAGCGCCGCGCCGACGTCACCAGCGCGTCGCGCTGCGCCGCATCGGCCGCGGACGGGCCGCTCAGCAGCAGGGCACGGCGCCATTTGCGCAATACCAGGTACTGCATCAGCGCATCCGCGCGCATGCGCAGGCTGGGCAGCGTGTGCAGCAGCACCGGCGCGCAGCCGGCGCCGCGCAACGCGTCGTCATCGGCCGACACGTTGAACAACAAGGCCTCGCCCGGCTTGACCGCACCCGTGGCTGCCCTGACCGATGCCGACGGCAGGTCCAGCAGGATATAGCGCGTGCCCTGCCGCGCCAGCGCAGCGACCAGCGGGGCCACCTCGGCTTCAGTGCGGGCTTCCTGTGCTTCCAGCCTGAGCGACTGGCCCGCGGCCTCGAGCGCCACGCGCGCTTCGGCGGCCGCCACCTGGGCGCCGTCGAGCGCACGGCCCTGCGGCTGGCCGGGATAGCGCTGCGCCAGGCGCCGGGGCGCATAGCGCGCGTCGTCGGCCTGCGACACGACCGCCACGCGCACCTCGGCAGCGTGCACCGCGGCAGGCAGCCACGCCAGCGCCATGGCGCCCAGCCCGGCACGCCACCACTGCCACCACGCACGCGAGCGCTCAGTCATCGATCGCCACCGAATGCGGCACCCGGCCCGCCTTGAGCGTGGCCACCGCCTTGCGGCTGGCGGTGTCCACCACGCTGACATCGTCGGACAGGCCGTTGGCGACATAAAGCAGTGCGTTGTCGCGGCTCAGCGCCAGCCCCCAGGCGCGGCGGCCGACCAGCACATAGTCATGCACCCGGCGCGACGCCACCTCGACCACCGCGACATGGTTGGCGCGGCCCAGCCCGATATAGGCGCGCGTGCCGTCGCCGCTGGCCGCCATGCCCACCGGGGTCACGTCCTCGGCGCGAAAGCCCCGCGGCGCGAAGGCGATGGTCTGGGCCACCTCGAAGGTATCGGTACGGATCACGCTGACGCTGGCGGAGAGCTCGTTGGACACCCACAGCTCCTTGCCGTCGCGCACCAGCAGCAGCCGCCGCGGCCGGTTGCCGACCTGGATATTGCGGATCACCTTGCGCGCGGCGACGTCGATGACATGGACCAGGTTGGCCACCTCCGAGGTCACGTACACATGCCTGCCGTCGGCGCTGACCTTGACGCCCTCCGGCTCCTCGCCCACCCTGACCGCGAACACGCGCTTGCCCGACGCCGTGTCGTAGGCCGACAGCAACCCGTCTTCTTCATTCGAGACATAGAGCGTGCGGCCGTCCTGGCTGAGATCGAACAACTCCGGATCGTCCCCCACCGGCAGCGATGCCACGGTCTTGCGGCTGGCCACATCGACCACATCCACCCGGTTGTCGTCGCTGCAGGCCACGTACAGGCGCGTGCGGTCGGGCGACAGCTGCAGGTGGCGCGGCCGCTTGCACTGCCGCCATACCGCGACCAGCTGCCGGCTGCGGGCATCGAAGACGGCGAGGGCATCGTCCTTCTCGCTCGAGACAAAGACCTGGTTGCTAGCCTGGCCGACGGGTCGCGCGGCCCCGCCCTGCGCGCCTTCGGCCAGGCCGGCGGCAACCAGCAGCGTCGTGACCAGCAGCAAGGCGCCGGCAAACCAGCGGGGAGATGGCATCTTGTTCATGCGGGTACGCGCCTCACGGCCGGGTCAGTGACAGGGGCCTGCGGCGTCATGGCCAGGAAAGCGCCCTCCAGGGTGTCGCACGCCGCGGCGCCGCGCAGTGCGGCCGGGGTGCCGTCGAAACGCACCATGCCGCGGTCCAGCACGATCACGCGGTCGGCGTGCTCCACCTCCTGCACCAGGTGGGTGGCCCACAGCACGCCGGCCTGCGCCCGCGCCGTCAGGCGCCGGGCATCGGCCACCAGTTGCGCGCGCGCGGCCGGGTCCAGCCCCACCGTGGGCTCGTCCAGCAGCAGCATGGCCGGTTCATGCAGCAGCGCGCGCGCCAGTTCCACCTTGCGCCGGTTGCCGCCCGAAAGCTCGCGCACCGGTGCGCGCGCACGCGCCGCCAGCCCGAAGTCATCGAGCAGCCGGGCGATGCGCTGCGCCGCCACGCCGCGCGGCAGCCCGTGCAGGTCCGCGTGAAAGCGCAGGTTGGCCAGCACCGGCAGGTCCAGGTCGATGGCCGGCTGCTGGAACACGATGCCCAGCCGCGCCAGCGCGCGCACCGGATCGCGCCGCATGTCGCTGCCCATGACCGTGACCTGCCCGGCATCCGCCACGAACAGGCCGCTGAGGATCTGGAACAGCGTGGTCTTGCCCGCCCCGTTGGGCCCGAGCAGTGCCACGAACTCGCCGCGCCGCACGCTGAGCGAGACCCCGTCCAGGGCCGCGCGGCTGCCGAAGGCCTTGCGCACGGCGTCGCAGCACAGCGCCAGCGGCGCTTGCATGGCCATCACAGCTGCCCCCTGGGCCACGCGGTGCCCACGCGCTCGGCAAAGGTCCGCTCGGTCTCCCACGCATGGCGCAGGAAGGCATCGTATTGCGCGGTATCCAGGTAGGTCAGCTCCTGGTCGTACCTGGCCAGTTCCGCAAGGTGGCGCGGCTGCTGCATCGCGGCGCGGAATGCGTCATGCAGGCGGCGGACGATGGCCGGATCGGTGCCGCGCGGCACGCCGATGCCGTAGGGCGAGTGATGGACCGCATCGGCAAAGCCCAGCTCGCTTACCGTCGGCACCTCGGGCCAGCGCGGTGAGCGCTGCGCGCTGAACACGGCCAGCAGGCGCAGCTTGCCGGTCTCGACGAAGGGCGCGAAGCCGGTGGAATTGACCCCCGCCATCAGCGAACCGTTGGCCACCGCCAGCATCTGGTCAGCGGTGCCGTGATACGGCACGTGGATATAGCGCACGCCGCTGCGCCCGAGCACGTCCTCCATCGCCAGATGGGCGGTGGTGCCGATGCCGGTGGAACCCACGGTCAGCTCGCCCGGATGCGCGCGGCCCCAGGCGACCAGGTCGCGCAGCGAGCGCAACGGGCTGTCTGCGGGCACCACGATGCCGAAGGTATAGCCCGAGATCATCAGCACCGGCTGGATGTCGCGCAGCGGCTGCCAGGCGGTCTTCTGCTGATGCGGGAAGCGATACACCGTCAGCGGCAGCTGGCCGATGGTGTAGCCGTCCGGGCGCGCCGCGGCAAGCAAGCCGCCCACCAGCGTGCCGCCGGCGCCCGGCCGGTTCTCCACCACGACCGGCTGCCCCAGCTCGCGCCCGGCCAGCTCCGCCAGGATGCGCATGGAGATATCGGTGGCGCCGCCCGCTGGCCATGGCACCACCAGCGTGATCGGCCGCGACGGATACCCGTGCGCGCCCTCGGCCAGCGCGTCGCCCGCATGGACCAGGCCGAGGCACGGCAACAGCAGGCAGGCAAGGCAGCGACCAAGGCGGCGGAACATGGCTAAGCACCACAGAGTGTTGATGCAGGTGAACAGAGCAAGGCCGATACCATGTGCAGCGCAGCATCGGGCCGCGCTCCATGCCAGCCGTTGCCTGGCCGCGCCGGACGCTCTGCCGGACGCTGCGGCCAGGCCGTGCCTTGTGCGGTGCGCCGCGAACGACTGTCCCATGGTTGAGCACCGGTCCGCTGCCTGTGTCCGCAGCTGTCCTGTTTTGTGACAGGCGTCGGCGCAAGGAGGGTTCGGCCAGCGCGTTCCCGGGCCGCTCACCGCGCAAGTGCCGGACTCCCGATGCACGGTACGAAACCTGCTCAGCTCCGGGCAGGCGCTACCCAATGCAGGTATCGCGCCGCTTATCCGAGGAGACGGAACCATGCCAGCCAACCCGCGCCCCGCACCGCCAGGGCACGCGCCGCGCGAGACCGTGGCTTGCCGCCGCAGGAGCAGCCGCGGCGCCGCCACCGCGATTGCCATGGCGGTCGCCCTGATGGCCCAGCGGCCCGCTGTTGCGCAGCAGGACACCGCTGTCCCAAACCAGGACAGCGCCATGCTGCCGGAAGTCCTGGTGGTGGCCGCCGCGCCGCTGCCAGGCATCGGCGTCGACAGCGACCTGGTGCCCTACACCGTGCAGACCGTGCGCGGCGACGACCTGGACCGGTCGCGCGCCGGCAACCTGGCCGAGTACCTGTCCCGCAACCTGGCCGGCGTCAACGTCAACGACATCCAGGGCAGCCCGTTCCAGACCGACATCACCTACCGCGGCTTCCGCGCCTCGTCCATTGCGGGCGTGCCGCAGGGCCTGTCGGTCTACCTGGACGGCATCCGCGTCAACGAGCCCTTCGGCGACGTGGTCAGCTGGGACATGATCCCGGAAGCCGCGCTGGCGAGCGTGTCGCTGGTGTCCAGCGCCAACCCGGCCTACGGCCTCAATACCCTGGGCGGGGCGCTGGCCATTACCACTCGCTCCGGGCTGGACGCACCCGGCTTCACGGCCGACCTGTCCTACAGCAGCGGTGCCCGCAAGCGCGCCGACCTGTCCGGCGGCGTGCGCAGCGACAGCGGCTGGCACGCATTCGCGGCCGGCACCCTGTTCCAGGAGCATGGCTGGCGCGACCAGTCGGGCGGCCGGCTTGGCAACGTCTTCGCCAAGGCTGGCTATGCGGGCGACACTGACAGCTTGGACGTGTCAGTGCTGCATGGCCGCAGCACGCTGACCGGCAACGGGCTGGTGCCCAGCTTCCACGCCAGCGGCAACGGCACGCTGCCAGACCTCTACCAGGGCAATCGCCACGCCGTGTACACCTACCCCGACCAGACCCGCAACCAGGTGACCCAGGTCGCCGTCAACGGTCGCCACTGGTTCGACGACAAGACCAGCGCCGCCGCGCTGGCCTACGTGCGCACCAGCCGCCGCGACACCACCAACGGCGATGTCAACCCCGCCTACGAGGCCTATGCCGAAGACTGCGAGGACGGCTTTGCGCCCGACGGCAGCCCGCTCGGCGCCGACTGCGGCATGACCCGGGCCGAAGGCGCCGCGCTGCATCCCGCCGTGATCAACACCACCCATATGTGGCAGCAGACCGTCGGCATGGCGCTGAGCATGGCCAGGGAGACCGACCGCCACCTGCTCAACGCCGGCCTGACCCTGGACCGCAGCCGCCTGACCTATTCGCAGTACGCGCAGCCCGGCACCTTCACCGACGACCGCGGCGCCGTGGCCGACCCGGACGCGCCCAACGCCCTGTTCTCCGGCGTCGGCGGCAGCTCGCGCATGCTCGGCCTGTACCTGTCCGACACCTGGTCGCTGACCCCCAGCACCTTCCTGACCGCCTCGGCCAGGTGGAACCACGTCGCGGTAAGCAACACCCTGCGCAACAGCGACGGCAGCGAACAGCCGCGCGAGAGCTTTACCTACCGCCGCCTCAACCCGGCGCTGGGGCTCTCGCAGAAGCTGGGCGGCGGCGTCACCGTGTTCGGAGGCTACGCCCAGAACAACCGTGTGCCGACCGTCCTCGAACTCGGCTGCGCCGACCCGACGCGGCCCTGCCGCCTGCCGGCCGGCCTGCAGGCCGACCCCTACCTGAAGCAGGTGGTCTCGCACTCCTATGAAGCAGGCGTGCGCTGGCACCGCGGCAAGGACACCGAAGTCACCGCGTCGATCTACCGCGTCGACAATCACGACGACATCCTCTTCCTGCGCGCGCCGAACACCCAGCTCGGCTACTTCGCCAACTTCGACCGCACCCGCAACCAGGGCCTGGACCTCAGCGGCCGCCAGCGCGTGGGCGATGTCACGCTGCGGCTTGCCTACAGCTATCTGCACGCCACCTACCAGGCCGCCGGCCAGCTTGCCGCCGGCGAACGCACCATCGACATCCGGCCCGGCATGCGCATGGCGGGCCTGCCCCGCCATACGCTCAAGCTGGGCCTCGACTGGCAGGCACTGGCCGGCCTGACGCTTGGCGCCGACCTGGTGGCGGTGTCAGGCACCGTCTCCAGCGGCAACGAAGACGGCCTGCGCAGCGACCCGCAGCCGGGCGCGCCGCCGAAGACCGCCGACTGGCATGTGCCCGGCTACGCCACCCTGAACCTGCGCGCGGCGTACAAGGTGAACCAGCGGTTTGAGATCTATGCGCCCGTGGCCAATGTCTTTGACCGGCGCTACGAGACCTACGGACAGATCGCGAACGATGTGTTCCCCGGCGGCAGCCTGGTGCGCCCGCATGTGGCACCGGGGGATGCCGCCAGCGCGCTGTTCGTGGCACCGGGCGCGCCGCGCAGCTTCTGGCTGGGGGTGGTATTCCGGATGTAGCAAGCCAGGCACGCCAGATCCACACCCACGCCCTGCGCCACGGTGTCGCCCTCACTCGTTTGAGTGTATTCAACCCCTCCCCTACGGAAGAGGGGATCAGCGCCAGGGAACTGCGGCCGACATGGCGGGGAGAAGGGGGCGCGGACCGGCAGCCGTGGCGCGCCGGAATCCATGCAAAGCAAACAAGGCATGCGCCCCCTGCCCATCGAGAATGAGGAGGAATGCCGTGCGCGACAACCAGCCCGTCACCCAGCGCGAGTTTGATTTCCCGGACAACGCCACGCTGATGTCGACCACCGACACGCAGAGCTACATCACCTACGCCAACGCCGCGTTTGTCGAGGTCAGCGGATTCACGCGGGAAGAAATCCAGGGGCAGCCGCACAACCTGGTGCGCCATCCCGACATGCCCGCTGAAGCCTTTGCCGACATGTGGGCCACCCTCAAGGGCGGAGAGCCATGGACCGCGCTGGTCAAGAACCGCCGCAAGAACGGCGACCATTACTGGGTCCGCGCCAATGCCACGCCCGTGGTGCGCAACGGCCGGCCCGCCGGCTACATGTCGGTGCGCACCAAGGCAACACGCGAGGAGATAGCGGCCGCGGAAAAGCTGTATCGCGATTTCCGCGAGGGCCAGGCCGGCAGCCGGAAATTCCACAAGGGACTGATCGTGCGCACGGGCCTGATGGCCTTTACCTCGCTGTTCCAGACCATGCCGGTACGCTGGCGTGTGCGGCTGGCGCTGGCCGCCCTGCTCCCCGTCAGTATCATCGGCGCCTGGGGCATGGGCCTTTCCGGCATGGCACTGCCAGGTTTTGCAGGGGTCATGGCGCTTGCCACGTTGCTGGCATCCTGGTGGCTGCAACGGCAGATCACCACCCCGCTGGAACAGGTCCTGCAGCAGGCGCTGCGCGTGGCGTCCGGCGAAAGCCAGAAGGCCGTGCACATGAACCGGGTCGACGAGATCGGCATGACGCTGCGCACGATCAGCCAGCTCGGCCTGATGTTCCGCTGGCTGATCGACGACGTCAGCGGCCAGGTCGTCAATGTCCAGACCGCCAGCAATGAAATCGCGCGCGGCAATATCGACCTGAGCGCGCGCACCGAACAGGCGGCGTCCAGCGTGCAGGAAACATCCGCGTCGATGGCGCAGATGACGTCCACGGTGCAGAGCAACGCGGAAACCGCGGCGCAAGCCAACAAGCTGTCCGGCTCCGCCAGCGTCGCCGCGGAGCGCGGCGGGCAGGCGGTGTCGGAGGTCGTCAACACCATGAACGAGATCACCGAGAGCTCCAGGCGCATCGCCGATATCATCGGCGTGATCGATGGCATTGCCTTCCAGACCAATATCCTGGCGCTCAATGCGGCGGTGGAAGCCGCCCGCGCCGGCGAACAGGGCCGCGGCTTTGCCGTGGTGGCGGGCGAGGTACGCAGCCTGGCGCAGCGCAGCGCCAACGCCGCCAAGGAAATCAAGGGACTGATCGATGTCAGCGTCCACAACGTCGCGTCCGGCGCCAAGCTGGTCGACGAAGCCGGCAAGACCATGGACGACATCGTCTCGCAGGTCAAGCGCGTATCCGACCTGATCGCCGAGATCAGCGCCGCCACCACCGAGCAAAGCAGCGGCATATCCCAGGTAGGGGGCGCGGTCAGCGACCTTGACAACATCACCCAGCAGAACGCCGCGCTGGTCGAGCAGAGCGCGGCCGCGGCGGAAAGCCTGAAGCAGCAGGCAACACGGCTGGTGGAGGCGGTCAGCGTGTTCCGCTAAGCGCGGCGAAGCGGGCCGGCATGCAGTGAACCTGCCGGCCCGCTACCGGGGCGCGCTACTATTCGCCTGACGCGGCGCCTTTGCGTCGAGCGTCAGCCCTGCCCCCGACCTGTCATGACCCGCATTGTCCGCATCGCCCTCCACACCCTGGCATCCGCAAGCCTCATGTTCCTGAGCACCGCGCATGCCACCGACATCGACTGCGATCCGTCCGCCACCGCCGCCAGCGCTACGCAGGCGCAGCGCCTGATCTGCGAATCCGCGCTGTTTTCCATGGGCTACCAGCGCATCTATGCCGACCAGCAGCGCCTGCTCAAGGCGCGGGCAATCACCGACGCCGACATTGCAGCATTCCGCAAGAAGCGGGACCGCTGCGATTCGGCATCGTGCCTGGACACGGTCTTCCGGGAATGGAATGCATTCGCCAGCCGGGCGCGGGTCCCCTGACCGGAGAGCCAAAGCGGGCAGTCCCGCCCGCGCGGACTCAGAAAGCGCCGGCTGGCACAGCGTCGTTGCCGGCAGCGCCGGCCTTGCCTTTCCGGACGCCGGATGCCAGGGCACGGATGGCGGCTTCGCGGGAGTTTCCGATGCGCTTGTGCGCGGTCTCCAGCACCGCATCGATGTCCCGCCTGGTCACGGCGCGCTGCAGGGCACGCCAGGTCTTGAAGGAATTCTCCAGCGACCCGGGACGGGATGCGAGCCCCAGTCGCACATAGCGCAGGACCCGCAGCGAGATGGAATTCAGCAGCTCCCCGACCAGCCGGTTGCTCGACAGGTCTGCCATGGCCATGTTCGCCAGGAAGGTCACGCTGATATAGGCGTCCACCGATTCCTCGACGGCCTTGCCGAGCCGCGGCATGAATTGCTCGAATAACGCATCAAGCGCGTCCGCGCGCTCTTCCATCAGCTGCCTGAGCAGAATCGCAAACAGTGCGTCCCGCACCACGTAGATATCCCGCAGGTCCTGGGCATTGGGCTCGGTGACAATGGCGCCGCGCCGCGCGCGGAACTCGACCAGCCGCTCCCGCTCCAGGATGCGCAAGGCCTCGCGCACAGGAGCGCGGCTGACCTCCAGGACCTCGCTGATGTCTTTCTCAAGCAGCCGTTGGCCTGCGTGGATCACGTCGATCGTAATCAGTCCCGCCAGCCGCACCGCAATCTGGTCAGCGACGGATGCCGACCAGTCGCGTCCATGCATAAGCGCCTGCTCGACCGCCAGCGTGACCGGATTCTGCGGTGTTTGCGGCGCAAGCAGCGACTGCAGTTCTGGCGTGTTGGTAGTCTTGAGTCTGCCCATGAGGGGTAAGTCCTTCCGATTATTGGGGAACCGGTCGGGTGTTGCCCTCGATCGGCGCTGCACCGCTCGCAGCGCCCAAGATCTTACCTTACGTGGCGTATCGGGCGGATGGCCGAGGGTGGCATCGCGGTCGGTGCAGGCTAGGCAGTCGTCTTTCGGCGCACTGCGCCGCGCGTGGACCGGCTCTCCTTGGGGCTGCAACCAAATTGCGCGTGATACCAGCGCGAGAATCCGCTCGGCGCGGAAAAGCCGAGCAGGGTCGCCACCTCGGTCAACGGACGATCGCTCTCGATGACATGACGCGCGGCAAGCTCCGTGCGGATGTCGTTGACGATCGACGAGAAGCTTTGTCCCTCGTCCGCCAGCCTGCGCTGGACCGTGCGGCACACCACGCCCAGATGATCCGCCACTTGCTCGATGCTGCAACGTCCGCTGGGCAACAGCAGCAGGACAATGCGCCGCACGTCCTCAAGCATGGTCGCGTGCTGCGACATGACAGACGCGTCGATCAGCTGCTGCGCGTAGCGCGCCATGGCCGGATCGGCGGACGGGTTGCGTGCATCGAGATCGGCCTTCGCGCAGATGATGCAGTTGAAGTCATAGTCGAACTCGACGCAAGGGCCAAAAAACCGTTGGTGCGTACCAAGGTCGCGCGGCGCCGGGTGCTCGAAGCATACGCGCCGCGGCTCCCAGTCGGGCTTGAGAAGCTGGCGTATCAGCCGCACCATTACCCCCAGCGCCAGTTCAACCCTTTGGCGCGTGGGCTGATGCGCGCTGCCAGCGATGACCGCCTCGCGAATAATGACCAGTTCGCCGCACTCCTCTACCGCCAGCGACAGCGCACCGTTGAGCAACGCCTGATAGCGCATCAGCATGCGAAGCGAGTCGCGCAGCGTCGCCTGGTCGCGGATCAGCAATCCTACGGCCCCAAGATTGGACAACAGGCGCGACTCGGCCATGCACAGTCCGAAACTCTCGTTGCCTGACATGGTTGCCGACGCCTGCAGCAGTCGCCCGACACGCTCAACCGGAATCATGAGGTCCGGCTCGCGCAGCACGCCCGGACTCAACCCCGCATCAAGGAGCATCCGCACCGGGTCCAGTCCGGCGGCTCGGGCGACCTCGCTGTAGTTGGTGAGGGCCGCAGCGCGGACAAGTGACGACATTGGCGAGCAGAGTAGAACATTGACATGAAATGATAAATCCCGGTCATGTAGTGTCAAGCGGGAGAAACCCGCTGGATCCAGACTCGCAGGAATCGATCGGCCTGTTCGAAAAATCGGAGACAACGTTCATGATCCAACGCCTCAAAGCGGCACCCGCCGTGGTCCGCGCAACCTCTCTGGGCAATTCGATCCAGGTCGAGCCAGTCACCTGCACGATCGGTGCTGAGCTCAGCAACGTCAACCTCGGCGCGGCAGCCGAAGACGACCAGCTGATGGCGGAAATCCGCGCCCTGCTCCTCAGACATCGCGTGCTGTTCTTCCGCGACCAGGACATCACGCGCGCGCAGCACGTGGCTTTTGCGCGCCGCTTCGGCGAGCTGGAGGACCATCCGGTGGTAGGCAGCCATCCCGATTACCCGGGGCTGGTCCAGATCTACAAAACCCCGGACAGTCCTCCCGACCGCAACGAAAATTCCTGGCATACCGATGCCACCTGGCGCGAGAAGCCACCGCTAGGCTGCGTGCTGCGCTGTATCGAGTGCCCGCCCGTGGGCGGAGACACGATGTGGGTCAACATGGTCGAGGCGTACAACCAGTTGCCCGAGGATATCAAGACGAAGATCGCCACATTGCGCGCGCGCCACGGCATCGAGGCGAGCTTCGGTGCCGCCATGCCGATCGAAAAGCGTCTTGCGCTGAAGGCCCAGTACCCGGACGCCGAGCACCCGGTGGTGCGCACCCATCCCGAAACCGGAGAGAAACTGCTGTTCGTCAATGGAAGCTTTACCACGCACTTCACCAACTACAACGTGCCGGCCAACGTGCGCTTCGGCATCGACAAGGCCCCGGGTGCCGCAAATCTGCTTAGCTACCTGGTCAGCCAGGCCACCATCCCCGAGTACCAGGTGCGTTTTCGCTGGAAGAAAAACAGTGTTGCGTTCTGGGACAACCGTTCGACCCAGCACTACGCAGTGATGGATTACCCCCCGTGCCACCGGAAGATGGAGCGCACCGCCATTATCGGTGACGCGCCTTACTGAAAGATCGACATGACCGGTCGGGCATGCCGCAACGGTAGTCACCCAGCCCAGTTGCGCGGCCGGGTGACTGCCGTATTATTCCGGCTGGTAGTTGATGGACTTCAGCAGCGCGGCCTGTTGCTGGTATGCCTGCTTCAGGTCCGCCATCATCTCTTCCGAGGTGGCGGCATTCCCCTGCTCCATGCCCATATCCCTGACGCGGTTCTGCACTGCGGGCTGCTTGAAATACGCCAGCGTCGCCTCGCGGATTTTTTGCTGGACCGCCGGAGCGACATCCGGGCGCGACCACACGGCGAACCAGCCTGCTTGCGCCAGCTGCGGGTAACCGAGCTCCTTGAACGTCGGCACATCCGCCAATCCGGCAATCCGGCTCGGATAGGCCACGGCAATCGCTCTGATCTTCCCCGCCTTGATCAGCGGCATTGAGGTAGTCACCCCATCGAACATCAGCGGCACATGGCCGCCCATCAGGTCGTTCAATGCCGGAGGAGAGCCCTTGTAGCCAACATGCCGCATTTGCACCTGGGTGAGTTGGCCGAGCAGTATGCCGGAGGTGTGGCCCCTCAATCCCGCAGCGTAGGAAGCGAAAACCAGGCCGTCCTTCTGCGATTTGCCGTAGTCCACCAACTGCTTCAGGTTAGAGACCGGCACATCCTTGTTGGCAACCAGCACCAACCCCGTGCGGCTGACCTGGGCCAGGGGCTTCAGGTCGGCAAAGGGCTTGTAATGGACCTTGTAGGCCAACGGCGCTTCGCTGACGACGCCGCCCTGGATGACCAGAAGGGTATGACCGTCCTTGCCGGTGACCTGCAAATCGGTGATCGCCAGCGCGCCGGCGGCACCAGGCTTGTTTTCCACGATAACCGGCTTGCTCCATGCCTTCTGCAGGCCTTCCGCCAGCAGCCGCGCCAAGGCGTCGGCGCTGCCGCCGGCAGGCCCCGCCACCACCAGGCGGATCGGCTTGCTTGGCCAATCCTCCTGGGCCTGGGCCACGGGCACTCCACCGACGACACCAACTCCGATCGCCAAGGCGTATCCGCGCCACCATAGATTATTGGTTCGCTTCCTCATGTCTGTACCTCTTGATTGCCGTCTTTTCTCCATTCTCGGATCGCCCTGCGTCAACCGGCTTGACCGATCACGCCAAGTTGTTGTCGATTCGCGCAAACAGAGGGAAAACCCTGCTCGCGGTATCGGCCACACGGCAATTGAGGTCTCGAGGGTCCACGGCAGCAAGGCGAAAGAACGGGCCGCATACCGTCGCGGGTCCCGCCTTCGCCATCACATGTTGGGTCCGGGATGCCCGGCCGTCAGTTCCCCCAAGGGCTCTTTACATGCATTCGGCCTTGCGCAGGAAGCCCTGGTGGCCACCGTTACGATTGGGTGCGAAGCCATTCTTCTGAAGCGTCTCTTCCACCGTGTCGTAGAAGACCCCAAGCTGCAAGATCTCGCGGGTCTGCTGCGCCGTCGCGATGGGGCGGCCAAATTCGCCGGCGATACGCACCAGTTGCTTGATCTGCTCGACGGTGCTCATCTTTCCCGTGCGGGTCTGGTTCCAGAGCACGTCCTCGATGCCACACCGCACATGCAGGCCCAAGGCCATGCCAATCATGTTGATGGGAAGCACATTCAGCACCGAACTCTCCACCGTTACCACGGCTCCGTCCGGCACAGCGCGCAGGATGTTTGCCAGGTTGTAGATGTTCGCCTGATCCATGCCGCCGCTGATCGCCACCCAGTTCATCACCAGCGGGCCCTTGTAGACGCCGCGGCGGATCATCCGCTCAATCGTTTCAAAGCTGTTGATGTTGTAGCATTGAAACTCACTCTGGATCCCCGCGGCTGTCAGACGCCGAACGTGCTCCTCGAACCAGCTGGGATTCGAGGGCACGACCATGTCCTTGTAGGTATCGTAGAGGTGCGCGAACCCTCGCGACAGTCCCTTGAAATCATCCACACCGGCATGCTCCGTCACATTCATCTGCGAGGTGTTGACGGTCACCGTCACCTGGTCGGGCTTAGGATCGAGTTCGGCCAGCATATGCCGCGTGTCATCGCTAAGCCATTTGGCGCCTTGGCCCTCTTCAGGCGCGAAGCTGATAGAGCCGCCCACCTGGATGACCATTTCCGGACAGGCCTTGCGCACGCCGGCGATCAGCTCATTGAACTTGGACAGGCGCTTGCTGCCCTTGCCGTCCTCTTCGCGCACGTGCAGATGCAGCACTCTCGCACCGGCTTCGTAGCAATCCACCGCCTTCTGGATCTGGTCCGCCATGGTGACAGGGATATCTTCCGGGAAGTCTGACGGGATCCAGCCCGGCGCATAGGGAGCGGCGGTGATGATCAGAGGCTGCTGGTTCTCGGGATACAGGTGGCCGTCAAGGAAGTTCATGTTGATGGATCTCCGGGTTGAGATGTGAATCTTGAGAAGGTCGAACTGGATGAGACGGCTGCTTCGTGCCGTCAAATCACGAAAATGGACGAGCCGGTGGTCTTCCGCGACTCCAGGTCCCGGTGTGCCTGCACGGCATCCTCCAGGGCATAGCGCTGATTGATCCCGATGCGGATGCGGCCAGCCGCCACGTGGCCGAACAGCTCGCCGACCAGTTCCGCCTTTTCGGCAGGATCGGCGATATAGTCGGCCAGGCCCGGGCGCGTCAGGAAGGCCGAGCCTTTGCGGGCCAGGATTGCCGGATCGAACCCGGTGACCGGGCCGGAGGCGAAACCCACGCACACCAGCAGGCCGCGGCGCTTGAGGGAGTCCAGCGAGGACATGAAGGTGTCCTTGCCCACGCTATCGAAGACCACGTTCACGCCCACGCCGTCGGTCAGTTCCCGCACGCGCCCGGCCACGTCCTCATGGCTGTAGTTGATGGTGTGGTCACAGCCGTGGGCGCGCGCCACTTCGGCCTTGGCATCGGTGGAAACCGTGCCGATCACCGTCAGCCCCAACAATTTGGCCCACTGCGAAACAATCAGGCCAACACCACCTGCCGCGGCATGCAGCAGGATGGAGTCGCCCGCCTTGAAGGGGTAGATCCGGCGCATCAGGTAGGCCGCCGACAAGCCGCGCATGGTCATGGCCGCCGCGACTTCGCAACTGATTGCCTGCGGCAGCCTGATCAGCGGATCGGCACAGATCAGCCGCTCCGTGCTGTAGGCGCCCAGCGTGTTGGTGAAGCCCGTATAGGTCACACGGTCGCCGACCGCCAGATGGGTGACGCCGGCGCCGACGGCCTCGATCACGCCAGCGGCCTCGTTGCCGATGCCGCTGGGCAGCGGCACCTTGTACGTGCCGCTGCGGAAGTAGGTATCGGCAAAGTTCAGGCCTGCCGCCACGTGGCGAACGCGGACCTCCCCCGCTCCGGGCTCGCCAACGCTGCCGTCCTCAAGACGAAGGACGTCGGGTCCGCCGGTTTCATGGAACTTAACGATTTTCGCCATGCCGTCTCCTGTTCTCTATCGAATATGACCGTTCACCTGCGGATCGCCGCTTGAGCTCGCCGAAGGACAAACCGGTTTGGTGATGCAGTGGATGGGTTGATGTCCGAGTGTGTTTCGCGACGATCGAATCATCTGGCAGGGCGCAACGTTCCGCTTTACCTGGCACGCCTTGGACTTTCCTTCTTATGACAAGGATTCGCTGGTGCAGGCGCACTGGATCGTTGACGGCCGGCTGCCATCATGGCGGGCAATGGGCCGCTGGGCAGGCCGCAATGACGGGGCGCCAGCCTTATTCGTCGACCCTGATCCCTGCGTCGTTGGCGATCCTCGACCAGACTTGCAGATCGCTCCGGACGATCTCGCCCAGCTGCGCGGAGGTCTTTACCGGCGGCGGCTCGAAGTTCAGTTTCTTCATCAGCGCCGCGATCTCCGGCAATGCCTGCACCTTGTTGGCCTCATCGGACAGCCGCTTCACGATCGCCGGACTGGTTCCGGCCGGGGCGAACATGCCGAACCATCCCACCGTGTTGAACTTGTAGCCCTGTTCACTCATGGTCTTGACGTCGGCAAGCTGTGGCGAGCGCACGTTGCCGACGATGGCAATGCCACGCACCTTCCCGGAACGCAGGAACGGAACCGCCACGCTGGGATCGGTCCAGCCGATATTCAGCACCCCTGAGGAAAGCTCGGTGAGCAGTTGACTTGTTGTCCGATATGCGACGTGCTCGGTCTTCATGCCGGTCTGCTTCTTCAGCCATTCCATGGTCAAGTGCGCGGACGAGCCGGTGGCCCAGCTGCCATAGCTGTACTTGTCCGGATTCGCCTTCACCAGCTCGATGAGTCCTGGCAAGTCGTGCACCGGCAGATCCGGGCTCACCAGCAGCAACACCCCACCCGCGGCTGTCTGCGCGATCGGCATGAGGCTCTTTCTTGCCTCCTGGGATATGGACTTCATGACGGCAGGCGCAACCACCATGTTGGATGCCGTCGTGTAGAGAATCGTGTAGCCGTCCGGCGCCGCCTTGAGAACGGCATTGGTCCCGATCACGCCGCTGCCGCCCGGCCGGTTCTCCACGACCACGGCCTGCTTCAGCGATTCGGAAAGGCGCTGCGCCATGGCCCGCGCCAGCGCGTCGGTTCCCGAGCCGGGAGACGACGGAACGATCATTTGAATCGGGCGTGCGGGCCAGGCTTCCTGTGCCTGCAGCGGCCCTGGCGCGCACAGGGCAATGATTGCCTCCGCGCACAATGTGATGGCGAGCAGCTTGTTCAGTGATGACATCGTCGTCCCCATGTTCTCTCGACTATTTCCCAGCCTGAAAAGTGCTGCCAGCCCCACCACTGTGCGGCAAGCAATTGCTACCGGCTCAGGCTATCGTGCGCAAATCATAGCAGTCGAAATTTTTATTGTCGACATGAATATATTTGGCTGGTCGTGAGGTTGCCGGGAATCGATTCAGTCCGGCTTCTTGCCCGTTGGCGCCGTGCCCTCCGTCGCGGGCGCCTCGAAGGCATCGAACAAAAGATCGGGGGCGCTGGTGTTGTGACGCGACCGGACCGTACGGCCGAATCGCACCGCGGTCGCCTGCATTGAAGTGACTGCCATCACCGGCTTCCTGATGGCCTCACCAGCCGGCCCGGTCGTCCAGGTGACCTCGCTCGCGTCTGCGTTGTCGTCGGCAACGTACATGGAGCGCAGCATCGCGAACGGGCGCTTGGCGTCATAGGCCGGCAGGAACCGGACATCGAGCGCAGTACGCATGTCGCTGATTTCAGTGATGGTGACCGTTGCCTGGCCTCCGCCAGTGAAATGCAGCCTGAAAGCCAAGGGCTGCGGCTCGATTTCTATCCGAGCGATGTTGACCACCGGGCGCCCTTCCTGCTCTATCGGCCCCAGCAGGAACGAAGAGCCATAGGCATTGACACCCAGATGACGGGCCGGCAACGGTTTCGCCCGCCAGTAGCCATCGGCGGGATAGAGCACCAGGACCTCGGCACGGGTCCGGCCGGATTTCCGGAACACCTGGATCAGGTGAAAACCGGCATCGGCCCTGCCCGCTACCGTGACCGGCACCCGATGTGGCCGCCAGAAGCTGGCGAACGTGATGCCGACAATGGCAATATTCCTGCCGTCGTAAAGGGTGACCGTGCGCGGCACGAAGACATGGCGGGGATCAGTCGGGTGAGGCGTCTTGCCGAAGTTGCACCCGGAGAAATCCGGCGCGGAGCTGTCAATGCGGATGGCGTTGACGTAGGGGGGATGCAATGCCTGGATGCGGAAGCTGCCAACCGCGGCGGCGGACAGGGCGAACGAGACATTGTCTTCTTCCGCGCATGGGCCTGGCGTGCTGAAATTCTCGACCTCCACGGCCAGCCGCTGCGCGCAAGCCGGCACGGAAAGCAGCGCCAGGCACAGGGCCGCGACAAGGCGCGTTGCGCGCATGCCAGGCTCCGTGAACGGGAATGAGACGGGATCCGATTCCCGCCTCCGTGAGCCTGTTCCTACTTGGTCCTGGGCGGCACGATCGCAGTGCCGGCGTCGGTGGTGCGCTCGTGCTGCATGGTCGGCATCATGTTGCTGTTCAGGTGGAACATGACCCAGAGCGAACCCGTCAGCGTGATCACCACCAGCACCAGCGTGAACATCAGCGACAGCATGTTCCAGCCGCCCTCCGACCGCGCGTTCATGTGCAGGAAGTAGATCATGTGCACCACGATCTGCACGGCGCCGATCAGCAGGATGACGATGGCGGTGGTGGACGACTTGTCGAACACCTTTCCCATGACCAGCCAGAACGGGATCGCGGTCAGGAAGACGGACAGCACGAAGCCCGTCAGGTAGCCGCCCAGCGTGGCGTGCGGCCCCACTTCCTCGTCATGCCCGTGGCTGTCCAGCGTTTCGTCGTGCGCGCTCATGGCAACGCTCCCATCAGGTAGACGAAGGTAAAGACGCCGATCCAGACGACGTCGAGAAAGTGCCAGAACATCGACAGGCACATCAGCCTGCGCTTGTTGGCCGTGATCAGCCCGTGCTGCGCCACCTGGGTCATCAGCACGACCAGCCAGATGATGCCGCACGTGACGTGCAGCCCGTGGGTGCCGACCAGCGCGAAGAACGAGGTCAGGAACGCGCTGCGCTGCGGCCCTGCGCCCTCATTGATCAGGTGCGCGAACTCATAAAGCTCGACCGCCAGGAACCCCGCGCCGAAGACCCCCGTGATGGCCAGCCAGATCTGGGTTCCGGCGATGCGGTTCTGCTGCATCTGCAGCATGGCAAAGCCGTAGGTAATCGACGACAACAGCAGGAACGAGGTGTTCAGTGCCACCAGCGGCAGCTCGAACAGCTCTGCCCCGCTCGGTCCCCCCGCATACTCCCGGCCCAGCACGCCATACGCGGCGAACAGGCACGCGAATATCAGGCAGTCGCTCATCAGGTAAAGCCAGAACCCCAGCAGCGTCCCGTTCTGCGGGTGATGGTCATCGGGCAGGTAGAACTGGTAGCCCCCCGGCGGGGCCGCGTCCGCGGTGCCGGTGCCGCTCACATGGTTGGGAAAGGTCGTGTCAGCCATGGCCAGCCATCCGCTGTGTGCGCGCCGCTTCGGTCTGGACCACCAGGTCCGCCGGGAGGTAATAGTCGCGCTGGTAGTTGAACGTATGGATGATCGCGCCGATGATCGTTGCCGCGAACGATGCCGCCGCCAGCCACCAGATGTGCCAGATCAACGCGAAACCGCAGAGCGTGGACAGTCCCGCGAGCACGATCCCGGCCGCGGTGTTCTTCGGCATGTGGATCGGAATAAAGCCCTGCTGTGGCCGCGCGTAGCCGTTCTGCTTCATGTGCCACCAGGCGTCGGTGTCGTGCACCACCGGCGTAAAGGCGAAGTTGTACTGCGGCGGCGGGGACGACGTCGACCATTCGAGCGTGCGGCCGTTCCACGGATCGCCGGTCAGGTCGCGCAGCGCCTCGCGGTGGATGAAGCTGACCACCAGCTGGACCAGGAAGCAGGCAATGCCGATGGCGATCAGCAAGGCGCCGAACGCAGCCAGCTGGAACCAGACCTGGTGGGTTGCGTCCTCGAAATGGCTCATGCGCCGGGTCACGCCATGCAGCCCCAGCCAGTACAGCGGCATGAACGCAAAGTAGAAGCCGACCAGCCAGAACCAGAACGATGCCTTGCCCCAGGACGAGACCAGGCGATAGCCGAATGCCTTCGGGAACCAGTAAGTAATGCCTGCCATCAGGCCGAACAGCACACCGCCGATGATCACGTTGTGGAAATGCGCGATCAGGAACAGGCTGTTGTGCAAGGAGAAGTCAGCCGGCGGCACCGCCAGCAGCACGCCGGTCATGCCGCCGATCACGAACGTGACCATGAAGCCGATGGTCCAGAGCATGGGGGGCTCGAAGCGGATCTTGCCGTGGTACATCGTGAACAGCCAGTTGAAGATCTTGGCACCGGTGGGGATCGATATGATCATGGTGGTGATGCCGAAGAACGAATTGACGCTGGCACCCGATCCCATCGTGAAGAAATGGTGCAACCAGACCAGGTACGACAGCACGGTGATCACCACCGTGGCGTAGACCATCGACGCGTACCCGAACAGGCGCTTGCGGCAGAACGTGGCGACCACTTCCGAGAACACCCCGAACACGGGCAGCACGAGGATGTACACCTCCGGATGGCCCCATATCCAGATCAGGTTCACGTACATCATGGCGCTGCCGCCCAGCTCGGTGGTGAAGAAGTTGGTGCCGACGTAGCGGTCCAGCGCAAGCAGCGCCAGCGCCGCGGTCAGCACCGGGAACGCGGCGATGATCAGCACGTTGGTGCACAGCGCGGTCCAGGTGAAGATCGGCATGCGCATCAGCGTCATGCCGGGCGCCCGCATCTTGACGATGGTCACCAGCAGGTTGATCCCGGATAGCAGCGTCCCTACCCCGGCCACCTGCAGCGCCCAGATGTAGTAGTCGACGCCGACGTCAGGGCTGTGGATGATGCCGGACAACGGCGGATAGGCCAGCCAGCCGGTGCGCGCGAACTCGCCCACGAACAGCGACATCATGACCAGGATGGCACCGCCCGTGGTCATCCAGAAGCTGAAGTTGTTCAGGAACGGGAAGGCCACGTCGCGCGCGCCGATCTGCAGCGGCATGACGAAGTTCATCAACCCCGTGACCAGCGGCATGGCCACGAAGAAGATCATGATCACGCCGTGGGCGGTAAAGATCTGGTCGTAGTGGTGCGGCGGCAGGTAGCCAAGGTTGTCGCCGAACGCGATGGCCTGCTGGATGCGCATCATGATCGCATCGGCAAAGCCCCGCAGCAGCATCACGATGCCCAGGATCACATACATGATGCCGATCTTCTTGTGGTCGATGCTGGTGAACCATTCCCGCCACAGGTAGCCCCAGAGGCGATAGTAGGTGAGCGCCGCGACGATTGCGCCCCCGCCGATCACCACCACGATGAAGGTGCCGAGCAGGATGGGATCGTGCAGCGGGAGGGCCTCCCACGAAAGCCGGCCGAAGATCAAATTGGCGAGTTCCGAGCGCTCGGGCATGTTTGTCACCTGGGGCCTGAATTAACCAACCATGGCCGATGGGGCTGGCCAGTACCGCGAGGGAAGATCCGGATCCGCACCCTACTGCAGCAGCACCCGGCCGTCATTGCGCGCGGACTCCGACGCGAACACGGGCGCTGTGGCCGCGGTGTTGCGCGCCGTGCAGATGCCGGCGAACGGGTCGAATTTGCCGCGGCTGCGGTCAAGCGCCATGGTGTCTGCCATGCACCGCCCGCCGCCCACACAACGGTTCAGGATCAGGTCGTAGAGGCCTGGCGCCACGCTGGCATAGCGTTGCACCGCGTCGCGCTCGCTGGGCTGCGCGAGCTTGAGGTACATATCCGTGGACAGGCCATGGCCCGATGACTTGACCTGCTGGATCCAGCGCTCGAAGTCCTGGTTGGACAGCCCATGGAACTTGAAACGCATGTGGGAGAAGCCCGCACCGCTGTAGTTGGCGGAGAAGCCTTCATACACGCCGGACTTGTTGATCACGGCATGCAGCTTGGTTTCCATGCCGGGCATGGCGTAGACCATGCCCGCCAGCGACGGGACGAAGAATGCGTTCATCACCGAGGTGGCGGTGATGCGGAAAGCGATGGGCCGGTCGACCGGCGCCGCCAGCTCGTTGACGGTGGCGATGCCCTGCTCGGGATACAGGAACAGCCACTTCCAGTCCATTGCCACCACCTCCACCGTCAGCGGCTTCACGTCCGCCGGAACCGGCCGGCCTGCGTCGATCCGCGTCAGCGGCCGGTACGGATCGAGCTGGTGGGTGCTGACCCAGGTCACGGCGCCCAGCGCGATGATGATCAGCAGCGGCGCGGCCCAGATCGCCAGCTCGAGCACCGTGGAATGATCCCAGTCGGGGTTGTAGGGCGCGTCGGTCGCGCTTTCCCGATAGCGCCACGCAAACAGCAGCGTGAGGATGATCACCGGAACGATGATCAGCAACATCAGGCAGGTGGCGATGATGATCAGGTCGCGCTGGCGCAGGGCCATGTCGCCGGATGGCGCAAGCAGCACTGCGTTACAACCGGCCAGGCACGCCAGCATGACTGCGGCGGCGCATCGCAGCAGTAGTCTTCCCTGCACACGTCTTGGCGGCACTACAGAGTCGAAGCGGCCCATAGTCTCGGAAGTGGCGTCTGAGGAATATCGGCAAACTGCCGGCGAACTCACCTTTCGTTTTTCTAAGGCAGTTTAGGCGCTATTCTTGTCAGTGCGAGACTTAAGAGCCAATTTCATCGGAATGGGGTCGGCTCCATGTGCAGTATCGACGCACTCCTGCCAGAAGGAGACTTGACGATGGCCAGCCTCACCCACCAGCATCGCGCATCGCCGACTGCACCTCCGGCACCCGGCCACCACCAGGTGGCGCCTGCCGAGATCGCCACCGGGGTGGTGATCGGTCGGGCCTCCGAGTACTTCGACTTCTTCGTGTACGGCATCGCCTCCGTGCTTGTCTTCCCGGCGGTCTACTTCCCGTTTGCGAGCGAGCTGGCGGGGTTGCTCTTCAGTTTCACGATCTTCTCGTTTGCGTTTATCGGACGCCCGTTCGGCACCGCGCTGTTCATGCGCATCCAGCGGCGCTGGGGCCGCGGCATCAAGCTGACGGCGTCGCTGTTCCTGCTCGGCACGGCCACGGTGGGGATTGCGTTCCTGCCGTCCTACGCCTCGATCGGGGCCGCGTCGATCTACCTGCTGGCGCTGTTCCGCTTCCTGCAGGGCATTGCGTTCGGCGGGTCGTGGGACGGGCTGCCGTCGCTGCTGGCGCTCAACACGCCGGAGGACAAGCGCGGCTGGTATGCGATGGTGGGCCAGCTCGGCGCACCCACCGGGTTTATCGTCGCCAGTTCGCTGTACCTGTTCCTGCATGCCAGCCTGACCCCGCCTGAGTTCATCGAGTGGGGCTGGCGCTATCCGTTCTACGTGGCCTTCGCCATCAACGTCGTGGCACTGTTTGCACGGCTGCGCCTGGTGGTGACCCATGAGTACACGCAGCTGCTCGAGGAAGACGAGCTGGAGCCGATCAGCACCTTGCAGATGGTGAACGCGCAAGGCTTCAACATCTTCCTGGGGGCCTTTGCTGCGCTGGCCAGCTATGCGCTGTTCCACCTGGTCACGGTGTTCCCGCTCTCCTGGGTAATCCTGCACCGCACCCAGAGCATCTCCGACGTGCTGGCCGTGCAGATCGTGGGCGGCTTCATCGCGTTCATCGGCACGCTGCTATCCGGCTGGATCGCGGACCGCATCGGCCGGCGCACCACGCTGTCGGCAATGGCCGTGCTGATCGGCATCTTCAGCCTGGCAACGCCGTGGCTGCTCGGTGGCGGCGCGACCGGCCAGGACATCTTCATCCTGGTCGGCTTCGGCTTGCTGGGCCTGTCGTACGGACAGGCTGCGGGCGTGGTGACGTCGAACTTCGAACGCCGCTTCCGCTACACCGGCGCCGCGCTGACCACCGACTTCGGCTGGCTGTTCGGCGCCGCCTTTGCGCCGCTGGTGGCGCTGGGCCTGTCTTCGCTGTTCGGCCTGGCGGCGGTCAGCCTCTACCTGCTGTCTGGCGTGATCGGCACGCTGGCCGCCTTGCGCATCAGCCGGGCGCTCGGGACGCCTGACATGTGACAGCGGTCATGGCCTGCGCAAGGCCATGACGATTCCCCTGCGACGGGCGGGCTGATTCGCCGCCCGATTTCCTCGTGCGCTTCCTTGCTTGCTGGCCCCTGCCCGGCTGCCTGACCCTTGGCGCCCGGCGCCCCGGCGCCGCATATGGCGGATAATGCGCTATTTGCAAGCACCTCCCTCCCATGCCCGCAAGCAGCAACACCACTGGACGCATCGACTGGACAACGCTGTTCCTGCTTACCTTCCCGCCACTGAGCTGGGCCGGCAATGCCATCGTCGGCCGCCTGGCCGCCGGCACTGTGCCGCCCATCACCCTGAACTCTGTGCGCTGGGTGCTGGCAGGGCTGCTGCTGGCACCCTTTGCCTGGCGCGGCGTGATCGAGCACCGCGCGGCACTGCGCCGGCACGCCGGCGTGATCACCGCCCTGGGCGTGCTTTCGATCGCCAGCTATAACGCCCTGCAGTACCTGGCGCTGACCACCTCGACCCCGATCAACGTGACGCTGATCGGCGCATCCACGCCGCTGTTTCTGATCGTGATCGGCGCGATCTGTTTTGGCGAACGGGTGAAGCCATGGCATGTCGCCGGGGCGCTGCTGTGCATGGTCGGCGTGACCTTCGTCCTGGTACGCGGCGAGCTGGGCCGGCTCGCCCAGCTGGACCTGGTTGCCGGCGACCTGTTCATGCTGGCCGCCACCATCGCCTGGAGCGGCTATACCTGGCTGCTGCGCAAGCAGCGCCCCGCCATGCCGCTGCCGGTGCTGCTGTTCGCGCAGATCGTCACCGGCGTACTGGCAAGCGCTCCCGTGACGGCATGGGAGCTGATGACGCTGGACCAGCCGCTGCAATGGAACGGCAAGGTCGCCGCCATCCTGCTCTATGTAGCGACCATTCCCTCGCTGCTCGCCTACTTTGCCTGGGACCGCGCCATCGCCCGCGCGGGCGCGCAGTTGCCGGTGTTCTTTATCACCCTGACGCCGGTGTTCGCCGCCCTGCTGTCCACGCTGCTGCTGGGCGACTGGCCCCGCTGGTACCACGCCGTGGGACTGGCCGCGATCGCGGCGGGGATCTGGCTGGCGCAGCGGCGTTGAGGGGGGCGGCCGGTCCACGCCAGCGAACAGGCACGCCCCGGGCGTTTCAATCCTGAATCAGTCTTGCCGCGTCTGCACTAGCCTGTTTGCAGGATGGGCTCGCGCACCGTGGTGCACTACCCTCGCAGTAGAGCTCACGCCACTGAAACCGGGGGGAATCATGGGTGAACAGAGTCCGCGCGGGCGACATGCGTCGGCTGACCTTGCACTATGCGAGGCGCCAGCAGAAGACATCGAAGCTGGATCAGCGCCACCGCGGCGCACACACAGCACAACGCCCGCTGTGCATCCCGGGACTTCCGGCCTGTACGTCATGGCTGGCCGCCAGGAGCCTCCTGCCGCAATGAGCCGGCCCACGGGTGCGGACGATCCGATGCTGGGCTGCCTGCTGTTGCTGAACCGGGCCCTGCAACGGACGGTGCCTTCAGCGGTCCTGCTGGAAGGACTGCCGCTGGATGGACAGGCCCTGACGTTGCCGATGCTCTGCGCCGCAGCGGCGCGCGCCGGCTTGTCGGCCCGGCTGGCGGAGCGCGACCTCGACGATATCCCGGATACCTCGATACCGGCAATCCTGTTGCTGGACAAGAACAGGCCGTGCGTACTGCTGCAGCGCTGCGAGCACGGACGGTTTCTCGTCGCCCTGCCAGGCTGGGGCGGTGGGGTGCAGGAAGTCAGCCGCGAGGAACTGCTGGCCCAGTACAGAGGGCACGCCGTCTTCGCGCAGCCCGTGCTGCAAGCGGACGTGTCAGCCGATACGGAGCCGGCACAGCCGTGCCCGTGGCCCGACGACGCGATGCGGCCATCATGGCGGCGCCGTTGCGAGCGGCTGCTTGCCTCGACGCTCAGGGCACTATGCCTGCGGGGCAGGCTTCCGGCTGAAGATGTCGCCCGCGCTGGTGGCTAGTCAGTGTCCGGCCAGATAGGCGCGGCTTTGATGACGCATCAGGACGCCGGCGCTGCCGATGTGTTGCCCGAACTGCTCTGCCAGATCCCCACCGACAGGTCGCGTTGAGCGGCCACCGCTCGTCATAGCGGTGACCGACATCCTCGGTCAACCCGGCCGGGGCCATCCGCGATCCGCGCTGTCCCGGTATGCAAAAGGTCAAGCCGAACGGGCTGCACGCAGTCGTTCACCATGCCAGGCGTCTTGAGCAAACAAAAGGAGGCAGGACAATTTTCCCTGCCTCCGCACAAGCGCGCGCCTGCCCCCCGGCACAGACGCGCGCCCCCATTCAACCAGCTTATTTGACGCAGGCGAGGTTGACGGCGAGGCCTCCCCATTCGGTGGCCTGGTTGTTGTCGACCTGTACCTGCAGCTTGTCGTTGTGGTTGACGATGCCGGCCGGCACCTCCTCACTGCAGTTCTGCAGGCCGTTGGTGACTTTGCAGCTCAGATCGTTGAGGGGCGCGATGGTCGCTGACGCGCCGGACCCTGACACCTTGTACACCGAAATGTCCAGCGTTCCCCTGACCTTGCCGAGTGTGCTGGCAGTGAGCGTGACCTTGGTGCAATCGTAGGGGATCACGACACCGAAGTCCGTCGGCAAAGGCACCGCCCCGCCGGCGCCGGTCATGGCATAGCGGCCGCGGCTGAGCGTTTCTGGCACGTTGAAGTTGCCGTTGTAGACGGTGCCTGTCCCTGCGGTCACGCCCGAGGTCGGCCACTTGCCGCCCGCCTTGGGACCGTACAGCGTCGAGGTCGTGGTGTCGAAATAGAAGTCGCCATCGACGCCGATGTCGTCGGTCGGCGCACCGCTGCCATACAGGATGTGGCCGCCGTTGCCTGCAGTGCCGCCGCCGGTGCCGCCGGTGCCGCCGCTGCCGCCCGGCTGGGTGACCAGCGAGACCCCTGCCGGCCACACGTCATTGGCCTTGGGGCCGTACAGCGTCCAGGTGTTGGTGTCGAGGTAGTAGTCGCCATTGTTGCCGACGCTGTTGGCTGGCGCGCCCGCGCCCGTCAGGACGACGCCGCCGCCGGTGCCCGACCCGGTGCCGCCCCCCATCGGGACACCCGGCGGCCACGTGCCGTTTGCCTTGGGCCCGAACAGGGTCGAGGTGGTGGTATTGATGTAGTAGTCGCCATTGTTGCCGACGCTGTCGGTCGGATCGACCGAGCCGGACAGGATGGTGTTCCCGGCCGAGCCGGTATTGCCGGTACCCGCTATCGAAATCCCTGCCGGCCACACGCCGTTTGCCTTGGGCCCGAACAGCATCCAGGTCACGGTATTCAGGTAGAAATCCCCGTCCTTACCGATCTCGGGCCCCGGATCGGTGGTACCCGACAGCATGACGCTGCTGCTGCCCGCGGTCTCCGTTGTTGGCGACGTTGGTGACGTTGGCGTTGACGTTCCGGTGCCTGGTGCCGTGGTGGCGGCAGTGGTAGACGTCGAGTCGCCCCCGCCTCCCCCGCAACCTGCGACCGTGATGACGAGACAGGCGAGCGGCAAGGCCGCCAGCTTCATGTGGATGCGTTTCATGGATGGACCCCCTTTCCTTGGCCTATTAAGCACGCGAAATTCGATGGCTTTGGCCGCGCCAGCGATGAGGTCAATCTAGCTGGCGGAATTGGAATGGAAAATCGGCTCTATGGACGAGTCGCGGTTATACGGAATGCCGCACCGCGCGCGGATGAAAATGCGCCGCGCCACCGGCGCGCGGGATAATGTCGGAGCCCGCGGCACTGGTCACGGGTACTGTCGCCGCGGGACTGCGGAATTCCCTTGAAGCCTTGCAGGACAAGGCATCGCCAGCCATGGGAATTCGTTTGCGGAGGCTCCGGCAGGCACGGCGGACACGGATATCCAACGCCCCGAATCATGCGGTCAAGCCCCACTGGAGGGGAATGCTGGCGCGAGCCGAACGGCTTAGCGAGGAAGTATTAGGCAGGCCGCCAGAGCGGCCGGAAAAAGTATGTATAGGAGATGAAACGTCTCGGGCAACATCAAATTCATGATGAAAGCAGGCCACCGGCCGATCCAGGACGATCTCGGTTGATCAAGGGCACGATCACGCGGCAGGGCTCACGTCAAAGCCGACAGCAGGATATCCTGCACCCCCTCGCCGTCACGCGAGGCCTGACGCTCGTAGGTTCCGTCCGGCGCCATCTGCCAGGTGTCACGCCGGTCTGCCAGGTACGGTTTCAGCCCTTCCGCGATAACGCGCTCCTTCAACCCGGCATCAAGGATGGGAAAGCAGATCTCGATCCGCCGGGACAGGCTTCGCTCCATCCATTCACCGCTGGACAGCATGACCTTTTCCGCCCCGCCATCGTGAAAATAAAAGATGCGCGAGTGCTCGAGAAACCGGCCCATGACGGATTTCACCGTAATGTTCTCCGACAGGCCGGCAACGCCGGGGCGCAGCGCACAGGCGCCCCGGATGATCAGGTCGATACGGACACCGTCGCGTGAGGCGTCGTACAGCGCCTGAATCAGGTCGGGTTCCAGCAGCGCATTCATCTTGACCACGATCCATCCCTTGCGGCCGGCCCTGGCGTGCCCGGCTTCGCACCGGATCGCTTCAAGCAACGCCTGCTTCATGGTGAAGGGCGATTGCCAGATATGGGTCATGCTATGGGTCTGGCCGCGGCCGGTCAGCTGGCTGAACACTTGCGCCACATCCTGCGTCAGCGACTCACTGCAGGTGAGCAAGCCAAAATCCGTGTAGGTGCGCGTGGTCTGGTGGTGATAGTTCCCGGTTCCGAGATGCACATAGCGGCGAAGCTTCCCGCCCTCGCGCCGCAATACCATGACCATCTTGGCGTGCGCCTTGAAACCGACGACCCCATAGATGACATGCGCGCCGACTTCCTCCAGTTGCGTCGCCCAACCGATATTGGCCTCTTCATCGAAGCGGGCCAGCAGTTCCACCACGACGGTGACTTCCTTGCCGTTGCGCGCGGCCTCGATCAGTGCCGAGAGCAGGACCGAGTCATGCCCGGCCCGATACACGGTCTGGCTGATTGCCACCACATCGGGGTCCTGTGCCGCCTGCCTGACAAAGTCCACCACCGGAGTGAACGACTGGAACGGGTGATGCAGCAGGATGTCGCCCTCGCGAATGGCGCGGAAGATATCGGATTGCTCGTGCAGCACCTTCGGCAGGCCGGCCCGGAAAGGCAGGTACTTCAGTTCGGGCCGGTCCACCTGGTCCGGCACCTGCATCAGGCGAACCAGGTTGACCGGTCCGTTGACGGAGAACACCTCGCTTGCCGCCAGGCCGAACTGCTGCTGCAGGAACCCAGTCATTGCCGGCGTGCAGTTGTCAGCCACCTCCAGCCGGACCGCATCGCCATAATGACGGTGCGGCAGTTCGCCTTGCAGCGCCTCGCGCAGGTTCTTGACCTCTTCCTCGTCCACGAACAGCTCGCTGTTGCGGGTCACGCGGAACTGGTAGCAGCCGCGCACCGTCATGCCACTGAACAGCTCGCCGACGTGGGCATGCAGGATGGAAGACAGGAACACAAAGCCATGCTCGCATCCGGCAGTCTCCGGCGGCAAGGCGATGACCCGCGGCAGCGCTCGCGGCGCCTGCACGATGGCATAGCCGGAGTTGCGCCCGAACGCATCCTTGCCCTCGAGCTCAACGGCGAAGTTCAGGCTCTTGTTGAGCACCCGTGGAAACGGATGCGCCGGGTCCAGCCCGATCGGCGTCAGGACCGGCATCAGCTCGGCGAAGAAGAACTCCCGGATCCATTCCGCCTGCGCGGGGTTCCACGTGGGCCGCCGCAAGAAGCGGATCTGCTGCTCGGACATGGCCGGGATCAGCATGTCATTGAACAGGCGGTACTGCTGGTCGATCAGCTCCCGGACCCGCTGGTTGACCCTGGCATAGACCGCCTGCGGCGTCAGCCCGTCCGGGCCCGCCACCGGGGATTGAAGCAAGCACTGCTCCTTCAGGCCTGCGACGCGGATCTCGTAGAACTCATCCAGGTTGCTGCTGAAGGTGCACAGGGCACGCAGCCGCTCCAGCAGTGGCACCGCGGGATCGGCGGCCTGCTGCAGCACGCGGCCGAAGAACTCCAGCTGGCTGAGTTCGCGGTTGATATAGAGCTCATTGCCATTCGGCAGGCCATCCGCGTCGACCGGGGTGCCGAGGCGCCCCTCCCCCGCGACCATCGGTGACGCATTCTGCATGGGATCGGATTCGGGTTTCATGGTGTGAGTGCCTGTGCGGGGGAATCCTTCCCGATTCTAGCTGGCGTATCGCGCATATCGGGGCGAAACTGATCGCACTGCTCCCGCGAAATACGTACCATCTTATGAGCATCCGATGCGTAGAATGATCTGACGCGCCCACTGGAGCTGCCAATGACCCACGTAATACCATCTGCGACCGAGACCACCCCGGAAGGGCTGATGCGCTTGATCGAGCATATTGGAGGTGCTGCAGCGCAAGGTCACCTTGACCCGGAGTTTGTGCGCAAGTTGGGGAAGCGCATTGCCAACGAATTGCAGGATATGAAAGCGACCAGGCTGCCGGGTGACCGCGAGCTTGCCGGGCTGGAGGACGGCATAGAGGCACTGCTGCTGGCCGCGGACCGCAAGCACGGCGCCAGGCTGACCCAATCGCTGCAGAAGTTGCGGGAGCACGAAATCCCCTTCGGCGGGGAGACGAATGCCAGCCAGTCGCACTAGCAGGGGTGCCTGGCGAAGCGTGAGCTCATTAAGCACGCAGTTCAATGACCTGGGTCGTTATTGCCACCGCAGATAACCTTGGAACCTATGTCGAAGACTGACAAGAAACGATACCTGAAAGCACTTAACCGGCGCCTGAAGAAAGAGTCGGCCGGAAAGTTCGATACGCTCTTTATCTTCGACCCGCCCGGCTCGAAGCCGAAGAACGCCACCGGGGTGACCACCAGCGGCCCTGCCAGTGACGAGACCCTTGCAGTGATGAACGCAGTCCAGGCCAGGGTATTCGCAAAATTCGAGGGCACGGCAAAGCTCGGATAAATGGAACGCGAACTCAAGCTCGAGTTGCTGCAGGACCAGGCCGAAGCGCTGATCGGCTTGCCCCTGGTGTCGTCCTGCTGTGTGGAGCCGCCGCACGAAGACAGGCTCGTGAGCACGTATTTCGATACGTCGGACCTTGCTTTTCGGCGTATGCACGCGTCGCTGCGCGTGCGGCAAGCGGGTGAACATCATGTGCAGACCTTGAAGACCTGGGGCACGCAGCATGGGGCGCTTTACGAGCGGGAAGAGTTTGAGTCGGCGGTCCCCGGAAATACGCCAGATCTGGGTGCACTGCGAGACAAGCTGCCCGAAGGCACTGCGTTGGGGACGCTGCTGCGTGAAGGCGACCTGGCACAACGCCTGAAGCCGATCTTCATCACGGATGTCCGGCGCACGGTCCTGCTGTTGCGCTTGCCACAGGGGGACGAGGTCGAACTGGCGGTCGATCGCGGCGTTGTCCGCGCGAACGACGCCACGGAGCCGATCCGCGAGCTTGAGATGGAGATCCAGGCCGGGGAATCGGCCCATCTGTCAGCGTTTGCCCTGCGGCTGCTCGACGCAGTGCCAATGCGCCTGAGCCGCGCCAGCAAAGGCGACCGTGGCTATGCGCTGGTGGCTGCCGAGGCCGAAGAAGCGGTACGGGCGCAGCCCCTCAGGCTGGCCGATGCCGGCTCGGCGGAGGCGGTGTTTCGGTGCATTGCCCAGAACTGCCTGGCGCAAATCTCCGGGAACGAACGCGGCGTGGTCAACGGCTCCAATCCGGAAAGCGTGCACCAGATGCGTGTCGGCCTGCGTCGCCTGCGCTCCGCGCTCGATATCTTTGAGCCGCTGCTTGCCTGCCCGCCGGCACTGCAATCGGACCTCAAATGGATTGCCGATGAACTCGGCCCCGCACGTGACTGGGAAGTGCTTGCCAATACCACCTTGCGTGACGCGTTCGATGGGGCGCCGGAGGACGTGGGCGCGGGCGCGGTGCTTGCCGCGGCGAAGGCAGTCGCAGCCGATGCCCGGCAACGCGCGGCCCAGGCCGTGAATTCCGATCGCTACACCCGGCTGATCCTGACGCTGAGCCATTGGCTGGGCAGCGCGGACTGGCGCGATGGCCTTGGCGAGGCGCAGCGCACGGCACTCACCGGACCCGCCAGGGATTTCGCGCTGACCACGCTGCGCAAGCGGCAACGCAGGCTGCTCAAGCGGGGACGGGGCATGGCAAAGCTCGATGAGCAGCGGCGCCATCGTGCGCGTATCGCCGCAAAGAAGCTGCGCTATGCGACCGAGTTCTTTGGATCCTTGTTTGCCGCGAACAAGGTGCACCGCTATCGCCGGCAATTGTCGCGCCTGCAGGATGACCTCGGATGGCGCAATGATATGGCGGTTGCAGCGGGGTTGTTGCTGCGCCTGGGGACAGAACGGCAGCAACTTGCCATTGGCTGCGGCTATGCGCGCGGCTATATCGCAAGGGGTGTCAGCGTTGACCGGCAGCCGCTGCGCCGCCTCTGGAAACAATTCAAGGCGGCACGCCTGTCCGCCTAGCCCGGCTTCCGGGCATCAGCGCCCGTTCAACGTCGCGGCCAGCCGCTCTCCGTCAGCAGAGATCGTCCCCCTCCGCGTAAACCCCAATGACATAGCCGGCACATTGACAGTTTCCTGACAGCCTTCCCCGCCTAGAATCGGGCCCCTGGTCACCCGGACCGGCGCCCGCCCGGCGACGAGAAACATAGCCTCCCTGGCGCCCTGGCCGGCCAGCGAAACGCTCAATTCACGACAGGAACGCAAATGGAAAACGGTGCACGCGAACAGATCCCGGCCACGCTGATCCCCGGCGACGGGATCGGTCCCGAAGTTGTGGACGCCACCGTCAGGGTGCTGGAAGCGCTGGACGCCCCGTTTGCCTGGGATATCCGGCGCGCGGGGATGGCCGGCGTCGAATACAGCGGCGATCCCCTGCCGCAAGACACGCTGGACAGCATCGGCCGCACCGGCCTGGCCCTGAAGGGGCCGCTGACCACGCCGGTGGGCGGTGGTTTCCGCTCGGTCAATGTGCGCCTGCGCGAGACGTTCAACCTCTATGCCAATGTACGCCCGGCCCGCACCCTGGTGCCGGGCCGCTTCGAGAATATCGACCTGGTGCTGGTGCGCGAGAACGTCGGCGGCTTCTATGTGGCCCATGACTACTACATCCCGGTTGGCGACGACCCGCATGCGGTGGCGGTGTCGACCGGCACCAACACGCGCGACGCGTGCCGGCGCATTGCCCGCTTCGCCTTCGAGTACGCCGTCAAAAACGGCCGCAAGAAGATCACGGTGGTGCACAAGGCCAATATCCTGAAGGCGCTCACCGGCATCTTCCTGGAAGCGGCGCGCGAGGTCGCCAAGGACTACGCGGGCCGCGTGGACATGGACGACATCATTGTCGACGCCTGCGCCATGCAGCTGGTGCTCAACCCGTGGCGCTTCGACATGCTGCTCTGTACCAACCTGTTCGGCGACATCCTGTCGGACCAGATCGCCGGCCTCGTTGGCGGGCTTGGCATGGCGCCGGGCGCCAACATCGGCGACCAGGCCGCGATCTTCGAGGCCGTGCACGGCTCGGCGCCAGACATCGCCGGCAAAGGCATTGCCAACCCGATCTCGCTGATGCTGGCCGCCGGCCTGATGCTCGACCACGTGGGCCGCCAGGACCTGGCCACGCGCCTGCGCACGGCCATCGAGCTGACGCTCGTCCAGGACCAGGTGAAGACCGGCGACCTCCACGGCACGGCCACCACGCTGCAGTTCGCGGACGCGGTAGTGAAACGCATCGTTTCCGCCAGCTGAGCCGCGCCCGCGCGGCCCGCCCGGGCCAGCGCGCAAGACTGCCACCCTCCGCGGTCATTCCATACCCGGCACGCCCTGGCGTGCCGGCGGGATCGGCCTTGCTTTTAACCTCGTGCGCCGCACGGACGCGCACACACCCGCCCGCAAGCACCCCACGCTGCAGGGCGGCAAAGAGATCCAGAAAAAGATGTTGACCCTGCTCGCCTATTCGATGGTGATCGTGTTCATGGCACTGATCATGACCAAGCGGCTCTCCGCCATGGTGGCGCTGATCCTGGTTCCGATTGCGTTCGCCGCGATCGGCGGCTTCGGCCCCGAACTCGGCCCGATGATGCTGGACGGCGTCAAGAAGCTGGCGCCGACCGGCGTGATGCTGATGTTCGCCATCCTGTATTTCGGCCTGATGATCGATGCCGGGCTGTTCGATCCGGTGGTGCGCGCGATCCTGAAGATGGTGGGCGGCGATCCGGTCAAGATCATCATGGGCACCTTCGTGCTGGCCGCGCTGGTGTCGCTCGACGGCGACGGCTCGACCACTTACATGATCACCTGCGCCGCCATGCTCCCGCTCTACAAGCGCCTGGGCATCAGCCGGCTGGTGCTGGCCTGCGTGATCATGATGGCCGGCGGGCTGATGAACATCCTGCCCTGGGGCGGCCCGACCGCGCGTGCCGCCAGCGCGCTGGGCGTGGACGTGGGCTCGCTGTTCGTGCCGATGATCCTGCCGATGATCGTCACCGGCATGTGGGGCCTGTTCGTGGCATTCCTGCTCGGCCGCCGCGAACGCAACCGGCTTGGCAGCATCGCCCTGATGCGCACCGGGGCCGGCGATGACGGCCATGTCATGCCGGAGGCTGCCACCGGCGATCCCCGGATCGCCAGGCCCAAGCTGCTGTGGTTCAACTTCCTGCTGACCAGCGGCCTGATGGTGCTGCTGATTCTCGGCACCTTGCCGCTGCCTGCGCTGTTCATCATCGCGTCCGCCATCGCGCTGATGGTCAACTACCCGAGCCTGCACGAACAGAAGGAGCGCATGAGCGCGCATGCCGCCAACGTCGTGCCGGTGGTGTCGCTGATTTTTGCCGCCGGCATCTTCGTCGGGATCCTGTCCGGCACCAAGATGGTCGACGCCATCGCCAACAGCGTCATCAGCGCCGTGCCGGACTGGATGGGTCCCTACATGGCCCTGGTGACCGGGGTGCTGAGCATTCCGTTCACCTTCTTTATCTCGAACGACGCGTTCTACTTCGGCATCCTGCCGATCCTGGCCAAGGCCGCCGCCGTCTATGGCATCGGCGCGGCGGAAATCGGACGCGCCTCGCTGATCGGGCAGCAGGTTCACCTGCTGAGCCCGCTGGTCGCGTCGACCTACCTGCTGGTCGGCCTGGCCGAGGTCGAATTCGGCGATCACCAGCGCTATACGCTGCTCTGGGCGCTGTCGGCGGCAGTGGTCATGATGCTGGCTACCGTTGCCTTCGGCGTGATTCCGGTCATTGGCCGGGCAGCTTGACAGCGCGGAAGCGGCACCGGGCGGGTCAACCGCATCCGCCTGCCTGGCGTTTTACCCGAACGTAACTTGCAAAGATTTACAAATAGCCCGGCAGACGGCCTGACGGCATCCGCCCTGCTGGCTATAGAGGATCACATCCCGGCAGCACATGAGCCGCATTCGCATCGAATGAACCAGCCAGCCTTCATTTCGTTGCAAATGACGTATGCAAAGCGTTGCAATAGGGTTAGATCGAATATGTTACTGAATGTAAATGACGTAACTTGATTGCAAGCTGTACCGCAGGCATTGCGACGCAATGCCGGTGGCTTGAGTAGTAGGGGGGCATCATGCAGCATTCCAGCCGATTCGCGTGCGACCTGGGCCGCGCGCACCTGTCCGGCCGCAACGGCCGCCACGGCAACGCCGGTGCTTCCCGCAACCAGTCCATTCGACATCGACGGCACCTGAGCCGCGCGCAGCACTTCTCGGTGCACCAGCGCCACCTTCCCACTGACGCACCCGCGGCAGAAGCCTGTCGCCCGCCCAGCCATCTTGCACGAAGCCGGCCGTGCGGCTGCCGGGCGCGCCACCTGCGCTGACGCCCGCATCGCGCAGCACCTGCAAGAAAGCACTGGTCTCTGCCCGGTTTGCCGGCCCCTGCGCCAGAACAACACACCAACCCTATCAAGAAGGCGGGAATCGCCATGGCGCTCTACGCTCTGCGGGAACTCACGCTGCAATCCCTTGGCCCGCTCGGGGCGATGATCGAAGCGGGTTATCGTGCAGTCAATTTCTGGGGTGAGTCGGTCGCCTGGCTTCCGGGGCTGCGCGAGACCGACGCCGCGCTTGAGTTGTTCACCCGGCTGACCAAGGCCTACGGGAAACCTCGCTTTGAGATCGACGAGGTCCTGGTGCGCGGGCAGCCGGTGGCCGTCACCGAGACCGCGCTCATCGAAGCGCCCTTCTGCCGGCTGCTGCATTTCAGGAAGGACATGTCCAGCCCTGGGCCCCGCGTGTTGCTGGTGGCACCGCTCTCCGGCCACTACGCCACCCTGCTGCGCCCGACGGTCGAGGCATTGCTGCCGGAGCACGATGTCTACATCACCGACTGGGCCGATGCGCGCCAGGTCCCGCTTGACGCCGGGCACTTCGATCTTGGCGGCTATGTCGACTACCTGAAAAAGTTCTTGCGCTACCTCGGCGCCGGCACGCATATCGTCGCGGTTTGCCAGCCCGGGGTCCCGGTGCTTTGCGCGGTCGCCCAGATGGCCGAAGACAACGAGCAGGTGCAGCCTCGCTCAATGACCCTGATCGCCGCGCCCATCGACACGCGCGTCAGCCCGACGGCGGTCGACCAGTTCGCGCAGCAATATTCGCTGGCGTGGTTCGAGGCCAACGTCATCGAACGGGTGCCCGCCGGCTACCCGGGAAACGGGCGCCGGGTTTATCCGGGCTTCCTCCAGCTGGCAGGCTTCGTATCGATGAACGTCGCACAGCACGCCGGTGCGCACCTCGACTTCTACCGCCACCTGGTCGATGGCAGGCAGACCGAGGCAGCCAGGCACCGCAAGTTCTATGACGAGTACAACGCCGTGCTCGACGTGCCGGCCGAGTACTACCTGGAAACCATCCAGAAGGTTTTCCTGGAGCATCACCTGTGCCGCGGCTGCATGGAAGTCGGCCAGCGCCGCGTCTACCCCGAGGCCATTGCCAACGTTTCATTGCTGACCATCGAAGGCAGCGACGACGACATCACCGGCCGCGGCCAGACCGAAGCGGCTCACGCGCTCTGCGCCGGTCTTGCGGCCGACCGGAAGGAACACCTGGTCGTCGATGGCGTGGGTCACTACGGCACCTTCGCCGGCCAGCGTTTCCGGCAATCCATCCTGCCCGCCATCACGCAGTTCATTCAACGGTGCGCTGACTGAGGACCTCCGGATTTGCTTCGCCGTCCCGGGTAGCAATCAATGCTTTTGGCGCCAGCGGGATCAAAAACAGGATCAGTGCGTACACCACCGTAGTCGCGATCACACAATATGTGAAACCGTGCGTCGGGCTGCTGTTATAGATCCATGATCCCAGGACATCGCCGGCACGCGCCGAGAGCGCAAGAACGCCATCCACCAGCATCATCAGGGTTCCTTGCAGGCCCGGCGGACAGGACCGCATCGCGAGATCGAAGTATGCCGCCGTGGCGACACCGCCCATCAGCCCTATCGGTGCCGCCAGTACCAGGGCAAGATTGGCTGAGTCGATGAATGCCAGCGGAACCATCTGCGGCACTGCGACGATCGTTCCCCACCACAGCAGCTTGTTCAGCGATACCTTCTTGCACAGAAAGCCATACAGCAGGAATGTCGGGATGAACGCGGCGGCAAAGATCCCGTTGTAGTACGAGTAAACGGAATCCGATGCATGCAGCTCATTGCTCAGATAGAACTGCAGCGGCGTGGCCGCGCCTGGCGCAAAGTTCCACAGAAAGCAGATGAGAACCGCTGGATAGACAGCCTTATGTCTCACCAGCCGCCTGACATTGCCAACGAGATCCGTGCCCCTGGCTTGTGGCTTCTCGTAGATGTGGCGGAAGACCGAAGCGGGCTTCCAGAGCCCCAGCACCGCAATCGACAAGGCGAACATCGCCATCAGGAGGAAGGCTTCCTTTGCGGCAAGATGATCCGAGATGTACCCGGAGGCGAACGCCCCCGCAACCACCGGGACGGAGCCGACCACGTTCAACAGCGCGCTCAGGCGCCCGGACATGAGCTTCTCCTGGCCCACCAGCGCGATCAACCCCTGATAGGCTGCAGCGATAAATCGGGACGACAGCATTGCCAGCAGCATCCCGATGACCAGTCCCGCGTATGAGAAACCTGAATACGCCATCCAGATGAATGCCGCCGCGGTCGCCGGGGCGAAAATCAGGAAGAAGCCCCGATCGCGCAATCCCAGCGGGTTCCATTGGTCGCGCGCGAGGCCAAAAACGAACGCAAGGTAGACTGGTATGCCCGTCACCAGCCGGAATATCGATATCTCAGTCGCCGTCGCATGCAACTGGTTCTTGAGCAGGTACGACGTCTGTATATCGACCAGGTAGCCGGCCGGCGTTGCCAGGGCGATGAACAGGGTCAGCCAGCCGAAATACAGCAGGGTCCGGTCGTTGCCCTCGGAACCACCATGACCAGAAGCGGCCGGCATTTTCGTCGCTCAGCGTTGCACGTGTCAGAGGTCCCACGCCAGGCGAATCCGCTCGCGAATGTCAGCCAGGCGCTGGACCGGCTCATTGGCAAAGACGAAGCGCAGGTAGCGGATGCCGCTTGGCCCCCAGTTATCCATCGGCGTGGCCGCCACGTCGCCGCGCGCCAGCAAGCGCCTGGACGCTTCAGACGGTGCAAGACCGAGCCGTTGGGTATCCATCAGAAGCGACCATCCGCCGTGCGGGCGAATCACGGGGAGATCGGCCAGCGCGGACAACATCATATCGCGGCGTGATTCCCACTCTGCCGTTGCCGCGGCCACGCCATCGTCGCTGGCAGTCAGTGCGGCTGTGGCCCCTGGCATGGCGATACCGACCTGGCACACGACGTTCGACAAGCTGGTCAGCCGCACGTCGGCCATCAGCGGCTCCGGCCCGACTATCCAGCCGACTCTCCAGCCAATCATGCGATATTCCTTGGAGACCGAACCAACGGTGATGGTGCGCTCGCGCATGCCAGGCAGAGAAACGGGGTGGATCACCTGCCGACCGTCGAACAGGATTCTTTCCATGGCTGCGTCATATACCAGCCACGCACCGACCTGCTCGCAGTGCCGGGCGATCTCCTCCCACTCCGGCGCGGACACGACGAAGCCAGTCGGCATCGACGGCGACATGATGAGCAATGCCCGTGTGCGGGGCCCGATCGCGTCGGCGAGGCTGTCCAGGTCGAGTCGCCAGCCGTCGACCCCTGGCATGAGGCGCGCAAATCTTGGCAGCCCGCCTGCGAGGTAGACACGATTGATCAGGCCTGCGTAGGTCGGATCCGTCAGTACCACCTCGTCCCCCGTCTCGATTGTGGATAACAGGACATTCAGAATCCCGGCCAATCCACCCGCGGAGATGATGCATTCGGTATCAGGGTGGTATGTGACGCCGGAGATGCGCCGGACACGCGCCACCGCGGCTTCCCGCAGTGCACGCTGGCCCATGAATGGCAGATAGCTGTTGGCAGCATCGTCATCGATTGCCTCATGCGTGCGCCGGATTGCTGCTGGCGGCGGCCGCAAGTCAGTGTCGAGGTTCTCCAGTCGCAAGATATTGGCGTTTCGCATCGAGTCAGCCTTGTCGGCCATCCTGTCAACCCCGATGCCGGGAATGCTCTGCAAGCGAGTGACTGTCATGATGTCATCCCCTCTCCCTGTCAACTCCATTGAAATGGGAAAGCGAGCCAGGGGCAAGTGACATTGCGCATGGGAGGAACGTTTGCTGACGCACATTGGCCATGGCAATCCTCATTCCTGGCGATGACTTCCGATCGTGGGCCGCCTAAAATTCCCAGACATCAAATATGGGAGCAGCCCATGCCCCGCCCGTCCGGCATCGTGGCCGGCTCGCTTTGGAGCTGCCGCATGCCTCACACCTGGACAGCATCGCCACGTCGACGTTCTCACTGACGGAGCAGAACAGCATGAAACCAGAACCATTTGCGGTGACTCCGGATGCGTATGGACGCGCGCTCAACGTGGTGGGAGAAAGGATCACGGTGCTGGCATCCAGGACCGCCACGCAAGGCTATGAGGTGTTTCTGCAGCAGGGCGAAGAAGGCAGTGGCCCACCGCCCCATAGCCATGACTGGGACGAATCGTTCTTCATTACCAAGGGGACGGTCGAGATCGGCTATGGCGATCAAGCGATCACTGCTGCCGCTGGCACCTTTGTCCATGTGCCAGCGGGCACGGTGCATTACTTCCGTTTCGGCTTCGGCGGCGGCGAAATGATTTCAGTCACCAGCCATGGCGGAAACGCATCGCGCCTGTTCACGCGGCTCGATGAGGAAATTGCGCCAGGCGCGCCGGACATGGAAAAGCTCCTGGCGGTGGCGCAAGAGTGCGGCATCACGATTTCAGGGTGAGCGCTGGCCCGGACACACGCCTTCGCTTCGGCCACTGCTTCGGCTGAATTCTTCCTTCCGCGTGTTTCGTCGCAGCAGGCTACGCCGCCACGGCCTTGCGCTCCCTGCCTGATTTCGTTCCCGGCTGGGCATTCGGCCCTGCCGCGCCCTGCAGCAGCCAGCAACTCAACTGCACCGAGCGCGCCATCAGCCTGCGCCGTCCGGCGGCATCGGCTTCGATGTAGTCGACGCATTGATGGAAAAGGTAGGAAACGACGTACGCGCAGACGTCGTCAATGACCGGGCGTGAGAGCTTGGGACACAACCCCAGCCGCTCGATGTCTTCCGCCATCTCGGCGGCGATGTCATCCAGCACCGTGCGAATGGCAACGCGAAGCGCGGGCTGCGGGCCCGTGATCCCGCATACACCAACGATGAATGCATCCGGGTGATGCTGCGCGTACAAGAACAGGGCTTCGCAGGCACGCTTGGCCACTTCACCCGGGTTGTCGCGGGCAGCGGCCCATCGGACCGCACGCAGCATCGGCCGCAGTTCAGCGCTGACTTCGGCCATGGCGGTGATGGCCAGGTCTTCCATGTCGCTGAAATGCCGGTAGAACGTGTTGGGATTCAGGCCGGCCTCGCGCGCGATCTCGCGCAGCTTGAGTGCCGCAAAGCTGCGCTTGGCTGCGGCCAGCCGCAACGCGGCGTCGATCAGGCGGCGTTTGCCGTCGGCAATGGCTTCCATGAATGTGGTTTAGTAGCAGGACTCGGTTTTTGCCCGACAGGCTTCGTTGACAGCATGTCTACGGTTGTCTACGCTTGGGCCGGTAGACAGATGTCTACGTTAAATGAAACGGCCGCACGTGGCAAATCGCGTGTCAGCGCCCGTTCAGGAGACACCGCCCCGCCATGCCGCCGCCCATTGAGCTATCCAGCCCCGACCAGGCGTCCGACGCGCCGCATCAAACCCCTGCCCGCTCCATGCATGCCCCCATCCCCGAGCCCATCCCGCGCGACCCGGGTTGGCCGCTGGTCGGCAACCTGCTGCAGATCACGCCTGGTGCGCTGGGCCAGCACCTGCTGGCGCGCAGCCGCCACCATGACGGCATCTTCGAGCTGAATTTCGCCGGCCGGCGCGTGCCGTTCGTGACGTCGGTGGCACTGGCCTCCGAGTTGTGCGATGCCGCGCAGTTCCGCAAGTACATCGGCCCGCCGCTGTCCTACCTGCGCGGCATGGCCGGCGACGGGCTGTTCACCGCACGCTCCGACGAGGCCAACTGGGGCAAGGCGCACCGCATCCTGATGCCGGCGTTCAGCCAGCGCGCGATGAAGGGCTACTTCGACGTCATGCTGCGCGTGGCCAACCGGCTGGTGGACAAATGGGACCGGCAAGGCCCGGATGCCGATATCGCGGTCGCCGACGACATGACGCGGCTGACGCTCGATACCATCGCGCTGTCCGGCTTTGGCTATGACTTTGAATCGTTCGCCAGCGCGGAACTGCACCCCTTCATCGAGGCCATGGTGGGCGCGCTGGAAGAGGCGATGTCCAAGCTGACGCGCTTTGCCCTGCAAGACCGCTTCATGCACGCGGCACGCCAGAAGTTCGACCACGACACCCGCTTCATGCGCGACCTGGTGGACGACGTGATCCGGCGGCGGCGCGCGGGCGACGCGGGCGAACGCAGGGGCGGCACGGCCAACGACCTGCTCGGCCTGATGCTGGAAGCGCGGGACCCGGACACCGGCCAGCGGCTGGACGACGAGAACATCCGCAACCAGGTGATCACGTTCCTGATTGCGGGCCACGAGACCACCAGCGGGCTGCTCACCTTCGCGCTGTATGAACTGCTGCGCAACCCGGGCGTGATGGCACAGGCCTACGCGGAGGTGGACGCCGTGCTGCCCGGCGACGCGGCGCCGGTCTACGCCGACCTGGCGCGGCTGCCGGTACTGGACCGCGTGCTGAAGGAAACCTTGCGCCTGTGGCCCACCGCGCCCGCCTTCGCCGTGGCGCCGTTTGAAGACACGCTGCTGGGCGGCCGCTACCTGATCCGCAAGGACAGGCGCCTGTCGGTGGTGCTGACCGCGCTGCACCGCGACCCCAAGGTGTGGGCCGACCCGGAACGCTTTGACATCGACCGTTTCCTGCCTGAGCAGGAGGCAAAGCTGCCGCGCCACGCCTACATGCCTTTCGGCAACGGGGAACGTGCCTGCATCGGCCGCCAGTTTGCGCTGACCGAGGCCAAGCTGGCACTGGCGCTGATGCTGCGCAATTTCCAGTTCACCGACGCGCACGACTACCAGTTCCGCATCAAGGAAACACTGACGATCAAGCCCGACGGATTCACGGTGCGTGCGCGCCGGCGCCGGCCGCATGAGCGCATCGCTGCGGCGCCGCTCGCCGGGATCGCGCAAGCGCCGCAGGCGGGCCCCGATGTGCGGGGCGGCGGCAGGACGCTTGCCGTGCTGTACGGATCCAGCCTTGGCACCGCGCGCGAACTGGCTGAGCAGGTGCATGCCGGCGCGCTGGCGGCGGGCTTCGATGCGACGCTGCGCGACCTGGACGACGTGGCCGACGCGCTGCCGACCACCGGCCTGGCCGTCATCATCGCCGCCACCTATAACGGCCGCGCGCCGGACTCGGCAAGGCGGCTCGAAGCACTGCTCGACAGCGGCGCCGCCAGCGGCTACCGGGCAGAAGCGCTGAGCGTGGCCGTGCTGGGCTGCGGCAACTCGCAATGGCCGACGTACCAGGCCTTCCCGCGCCGGGTCTATGAATTCTTCACCAATGCCGGCGCCAGTCCGCTGCTGCCGCGTGGCGAAGCTGACGGCAACGGCGACTTCGACCAGGCCGCGGAACGCTGGCTCGCCTTGCTGTGGCAAGCCTTGCAGGCCGGTGACGGCGTGGGCGGGCCGGCCCAGGGAACGCCGCCGGTCCGGGTGCAGGTGAAAGACGTCGCCGAAATCCGCGCATCCACGCTGCCGGCGAACACCCAGGCCTTCACGGTCCTGGCCAACACCGAGCTGGTGAACGATCCAGCCGGCCTGTGGGATTTCTCGCGCGAGGCGCCGCGGACTTCCACGCGCGATATCCGCCTCAGGCTGCCCGAAGGCGTGCGCTACGCCACCGGCGACCACCTCGCCGTCTATCCGCAGAACCAGCCCGGGATGGTCGCGGCCCTGTGCGAGCGGATCGGCATCGACCCGGACGCCATCGTCACCTTGTCCGCCTCCGGCGGGGCCGCGCGCGGCCTGCCGCTGGGCGAGGCCCTGTCCGTGCGCCAGTTGCTGACCCATTTTGTGGAGCTGCAGGACGTGGTGTCGCGCCATACCCTGCGCCTGCTGTCGCAGTCTTCGCGCTGCCCGGTCACGCGCCAGGCCCTGCAGCAGCTGGCCTCGGACGACGCCGGGAGCGGGTACGCCGCCCAGGTGGCGCCGCGCCGGCTCGGGCTGGCCGACGTGCTGGACCGCTTTCCAGCGATCGAGGTGGATCTGGCCGGCCTGCTCGCTTGCACCGTGCCGATGCGGCCGAGGTTCTATTCGATTGCCTCATCGCCGCTGGTCTCGCCCGACGTGGCGACCATCACCGTCGGCACGGTCTGGTCACCGGCGCTGTCTGGCCGCGGGCTCTTCCGCGGCGTGGCTTCCACCTGGCTGCAAAGCCTGGCGCCAGGCGCCATGATGGCGGGCGCCATCCGCACGCCCAATCCCACCTTCGCGCCCGCGGCGGACCCGGCCACGCCCATGATCCTGATCGGCCCCGGCACGGGCATCGCGCCGTTCCGCGGCTTCCTTGAGGAGCAGGCCGCGCAACAGGCAGCCGGGCGGCCGCTGGCCCCGGTGCAGCTGTACTACGGCTGCCGCCACCCCGCGCACGACTGGCTCTACCGCGACGACGTGGAGCGCTGGCAGGCACAGGGCGTGGTGCAGGTCCACCTGGCCTGTTCAGTCGTGGATGGCGAGCCGCGCTACGTGCAGGACCTGCTGTGGCAGCGCCGTGCCGATGTCTGGGCGCGGCTGAACCAGGGTGCGATCATCTACGTGTGCGGCGACGGCCGCCACATGGCGCCCGCGGTCAGGCAGGTGCTGATTCAGATCTGCGCAGAGCAAGAGGGGATGACGGCAGAGGCGGCGTCTGACTGGCTGGCGGAGATGGTCAGCGCGGGCAGGTACCGGCAGGATGTCTTCAACTGACGCCCCGCCGGGTCGCCAGGCCGCGCCGCTGGCGCGGTACTAGCCCTGGAAGGGCTTGCCCATCGGCTTGAGACGGATGCCGGGGGCAAGCCTGGTCCAGGGCAGGTCCGCGGGATCCGCCGTCATCGGGCCGGGCGCCTTGGCCACCAGCACGGCGTGCGCAATGCCCTGGAAATCGGCCCGGAAATGCACCGAACTCTTGTTGACGAGAATCTTCATGGCCTCGGGCTCCACCCCGCCCACGCGGAACAGGTTGCGGTCCAGCATCTGGGCCTTGCCGGCACTGACGACCACCAGCACATCGTCGATACGCAGCAGCGCAACGGGCCCGACATCGGCCAGCATGCCGTTCATCATCGGCCCGCCGTAGCGGCATACGCCATCGGAGAGCTTCAGCACCTTGAAGCGCCCCCGCAGCGGCTCGTCACCGGGCACCCCGGAAACCCCGCCGAGAGCGACGTCGATGGTGGCTCCCACGCCGGCGCGGTGCGCCTCGGCCGCCACGGCCGGATCCCAGATCAGCCCGATGGCCGCGTGCCGCGCGCCGTGGCGCAGCAAGGCGCGCAGCATGCCCGTGGTGTTCGAGTCGCCACCGGCCCCGGGGTTGTCCTGCGTGTCGGCAATGACCACCGGGCGCGTCGCCCCCTCGGCCAGCCGCATGGCCTCGAGCACGGCTTCGTCCGGCGAGAGGAACGGGACCTCCCAGGCAGGCTCATCGGCCAGCATCCGGTCGTACAAGGCCTGCACCGCCGCGTCGACCGCTGCGGCGTCCTCGCCGTATCCCCAGACCACCGGCCCGCATTCCGGGAAATCGGCTGCGGGAAAGCCCGGCGCGAACGACAGCGACACCACGGCGCCGCTTTCCCCCTGCTGCAGCAGCGAATACATGGCGCGGGCAGGCTCCAGCATCGTGCACATGCCGTTGATCGGGATCAGGAACGGCAGCCGGCGTACTGCGCGATGCAGCGGCCCCCTGCCCTCCAGCAAGCGCTGCAGCAATGCCGCGGCCCGCTCGCCGGTCTCGGCCATGTCCACGTGGGGATACGTTCGATAGGCCACCAGTGCGTCGGCGGCCTCGAGCATCGCCCGCGTGACGTTGGCATGCAGATCGAGCGATGCGACCACCGGCACGCCCGGCCCCACCACGGCACGGATGCGCGCGAGCAAGGTGCCTTCGCCATCGTCCCTATGTTCGGCAACCATCGCGCCGTGCAGGTCCAGATAGACCGCATCGAATCCGCCGGCGCGCGTGGCCTCGACGATTTCGCCGGCAATGCGCTCGAACGCATCCTCGGTCACGTGCGCGGATGGGCTGGCGCCGGCCCAGATCACCGGCAGCAGCATCCAGCCGCGCCGCTCAGCCGCGGCAATGAAGCCGCCGGCCGGAATGTTGACGTCGCGCAGCGACAGCACGTCATCGCCACGCACCATCGCCGGAAAGCCTTCGCCGCGCTCGAAGCTGGCATAGGTGGCCTTTGACGGCGCAAAGGTGTTGGTCTCGTGCTGAAATCCGGCGATCAGAATCCGTGTTGCCAATGTTCTCTCCGTGAATTGAATGGCCAGCCTCAGGCGGGCGAGACCGCGCCCTGGGGCGAGGGCATCCGGTTGGCTACCAGTACGGCCGCTCCGGCCATCAGCAGCGCCACCATCACCAGCAGGCCGGCCTGCATGCTGCCGGTGGCGGTGCGCACCGCGCCAATGATGGTCGGGCTCAGGAAGCCGCCAATCAGGCCGATGGTATTGATCAGCGCGATGCCACCGGCGGCGGCATCGCCCTTCAGGTATTGCGACGGAATCGCCCAGAACACGGTATAGGCGGCCCACATCATCGCCGTGGCGACGGTCATGCAGAGCAATGACAGCGGCAGGTTTCCACTCGAGACCGTGGCCAGGGCCAGCGCCACGGCGCCGACAAATGCGGGGACCGCGCTGTGCCAGCGGCGCTCGCCGCGGCGATCCGAGCTGCGGCCGATCACGACCATGGCGATTGCCGCCGCCATGTACGGAATCATCGAATACAGCCCGATCTGCATGGTGTCCGTGACGCCGTCGGCCTTGAGGATCGACGGCAGCCAGAAGCTCACGGCGTAGATGCCGCAGATCATCGTGAAATAGGCAAAGGCCAGCAGGTAGACGCGCCGGTCGCGCGCGACCTGGCCGAATGACTGGTGGCCGCCTGCCGGCACCTGCAATTCAGCCGCCAGCATGCGCTTCTCTTCGTCGCTGAGCCACTTCGCCTCGGCGGGCCGGTCGGCCAGCACGCGCAGCGCCAGCGCACCGAGCAGCACGCAAGGCAGCCCTTCGACCAGGAACATCCATTGCCAGCCCGCCAGGCCGTAGGCGCCGGACAGTCCTGTCATCAGCCACGTCGACAGCGGCGAGCCGAAGATCCCGCCGATGGGCCCGGCCAGCATCACCACGGCCATCACGCGCGCCATGCGACGCTGCCCGTACCAGTAGGTCAGGTAGAAGATCATGCCCGGTGCAAAGCCGGCCTCGAACACGCCGAGCAGGAAGCGCAGCACATAGAACGTGGTCTCGTCACGCACGAACATCATGCCCGCGGAAGTGAGACCCCACAGCACCAGGATGCGGCTGATGGTCTTGCGGGCGCCAATCCGGGGCAGCAGCAGGTTGCTCGGGATTTCGAACAGGACGTAGCCGAAGAAGAAGATGCCGGCGCCCAGCCCGTACACCGCATCGGAAAAGCCGAGATCGCTTTGCATCTGCAGCTTGGCAAAGCCGATGTTGACGCGATCCAGGTAGGCAAAGGTGTAGCAGAGCAGCAGGAACGGCAACAGGCGCCAGTTCAGCTTGCGGTACAGCGCCTGCTGCGCGGCGCTGCCGTACTCCGGCGTGGTACGTGGGGGCAGGGTTGCGGACATGTCGGTCTCTCCCGTGGTCGGCTCTATCTCTTGTGGATGCGATGTCGTTCAGGGTCGATCGTCTGGCATATGAAAAAACAGAGCAAGAGCAACTTAAGTCAGCTATCGTTGCCCTATTGGCAACAGCGGGATCCGATATGCGGGAACTGAACCAGCGCAGGCTGCGCTATTTTCACGAGGTACTGACACATGGCTCGATCCGTGGCGCGGCCGACAGCATCAACACCTCGCCATCGGTGATCACGCGCCAGATCCGGCTGCTGGAAGATGAGGTCGGCGCGCCGCTGTTCGACCGCCATGCACGCGGGGTGCAGCCGACCGAAGCCGCGGTGCATCTGCTCGAGTACTGGCGCGGCTGCCGCGCACAGCAGGAGCTCTTCGAAGACCGCCTGCAGGCCTTGCGCGGCCTGCAGCACGGCCAGGTGCGCATCGCCACCAGCGAGGGCTATGTCGACGGACTGATGGACGAAGTGCTGACGGACTTCTGTGCGCGCTATCCCAGGCTCGACGTGACCGTCGACATCCTCCCGGTCAACAACGTCCTGCAAGAGGTAGCGGAAAGCCGCGCGCATATCGGGCTGGCCTACAATCCGCCTGCGCATGCCGATATCGCCTGGGTTGCCACGTCATCGCAGCCGGTGGTGCTGCTGGTGCATGCCGGGCATCCGCTGGCACGCCGGGGCGGCAAGGTCGACGTGCACGAACTGGGCGACTACCCGCTGGCGATGATGCCGCCGGCATTCGGACTCGGGCAGGTCGTGCAGATGCTGGCCTACACGGAGAATGTCCAGATCCGCCCGACGCTGACCACGAACTCCCTGGCCGTGCTGCGCCATTTCGTGAAGCGGCATGATGGCATCACGCTCATCGGCGGGTTCGCGGCCTATCGTGAATTGCAGTCCGGCGAGCTGGTGACGCTGCCTATCGCCCATCCGCTGTTCGAGGCCGCCAAGGCACGCCTGCTGGTGAAGGCTGGCCGCCCGATGGGCGTGGCCGCGAATACGCTGCTGGACTGTATCCTGCGCGACATGCAGATGTTCGCGGCAGCCCGTTCGCGCAGCCGGGGGACAACCCCGTCCCGGAAGCCGCCGCGCAGGTGACTGAGCGGCGAAGGTGCAACGTCCGTTCAAACCTTCCTGACGAACTCCGATTTCAGGCTCATGGCACCAAAGCCGTCGATCTTGCAGTCGATATCGTGGTCACCGTCGACCAGGCGGATGTTCTTCACCTTGGTACCCATCTTGACCACACCGGCCGACCCCTTCAGCTTCAGGTCCTTGATGACGGTGACGGTGTCCCCGTCCTGCAGGACATTGCCTGCCGCATCGCGATAAACCCTGGCCTCCGGTTCGGCCGGCGCCGCTGCCTGCGCCGACCATTCATGCGCGCATTCCGGGCAGACGTAGAGGCCCCCGTCTTCATAGGTGAACTCGGAATGACATTTTGGGCAGGGAGGCAAAGCGCTCATGGGAACTCTCGGGTGTCCGGCCAGGGCCGTAAAGGAGCGGAAGTATACCGCCCCCGCCTATGGCAACATCTCGGGCGGCAGCACGCTCCATCCCGAAATGCTGCCGGACGTGGTCAGGCGCTGGCTCCTGAGGACCCCGTTCTCGTCGAACTCGAAGAAAACCGTCGACGACCGGATCGCGCCGCCGGCGAACAGCGGGCCAATGAACGGGATAAAGCTCTCAGGGTGCGGCCTGGAGGCCGCAAACGAATAGATCAGGATGGTCGACCCGTTGACCAGGGTGGTCTGCGACGAGGGCTTCCCCAGCTGGGTGGTAACGTCGTCGAGGGTGGAGAAACCGAGCAGGAAGTTCGCCATCTGCTCCTGTTTCACCTCGACGCCCGTCGATACGCAGGCGGCCAGCATGACGCAAGTCACAATCAATGCGTGAGCAGGCTTCATATCGTCACCGCCATACTTTTTGCGCCGGGGCCGGGACGCGCTGAAGGCGCCCGGCGCGCCATGCAGAAAGCATACAACTTTGCTGAACGATTCGCCGAGGCCCGCGCAAGGCGGGCCTCCCCCTACTCCGGCACGAAATGTATCGACCGCAGCAACTCCGCCTGCCGCTCATGGGCGGCGCGCGCATCCCTGGACAGCGCCTCGCTGCTGAGCGGTTGCCCGGCGTCCATGCCCATGGCCTCCACGCGCTCGCGGTAGCCGGGCTGCTGCACGATGGCCAGCGTGGCGTTGCGGATCTTTTCCTGCACCGCCGCCGGCACGTCCGGCGGCAGCCACACCCCCATCCAGCCGGGCTCGGTCATCGCCGGGAAGCCGACTTCGGCGAAGGTCGGCACATCCGGCAGCGCGGGAATGCGCCTGGGATACGCCACGGCATAGGCCTTGAGCTTGCCGGACTTGATCAGCGGCAGCGACGTGGCCAGGCCGTCGAACATCAGCGGCACATGGCCGCCCATCACGTCCTGCAGCGCGGGCGGCGATCCCTTATAGCCGACATGCTTCATATCCACGCCGGCCAGGCGGTTGAACTGGACGCCGATGGTCTGGCCGCGCATGCCGGCGGCATAAGAGGCATAGTCGATCTGCCCGGGCTTGCTCTTGATGTAGGCAAGCAGTTCGCTGAAGTTCTTCGCCGGCAGCTTGGGGTTGCCCACCAGCACCAGCCCCGTGCGTGCCACCTGGGCAACGGGTTTCAGGTCCTTGAAGGGATCGAACGAGACCTTGAGCGCCAGCGGCGTTTCGGAAACGATGCCACCCTGGATCAGCAGCAGCGTATGCCCGTCATGCGGTGCGGAAAGCAGTGTGTTGACCGCGATCGCGCCAGCGCCGCCCGGCTTCTGCTCGACGATCACCGGCTTGCCCAGCGACTGCGTCAGCCCCTCGGCCAGCATGCGCCCGAGGATATCGGCGGTGCCGCCGGCGGGGCCGCCGACCACGATCTTGACCACCTTGGTCGGCCACGCCTGGGCATAGGCGATCGATGGGAGCGCAGCCGGCAGCGCCACCGACAGCGCCAGGCCGAGCATGCATGACAGCGACGCCCTGCGGCGTGCCGACGGTTGTGCTTGATTCATGGTTGTCTCCGAATGTTCGAGGGTTGTTCAGGGCAGCAGCCGGCTTCATCGTGAGCCGGTGATCTGCCACCCCTGCCCTTCTGCTGGCGCATCGCCAGTGCCGACCGACCCGGGTCAGGCGGCCTTGCGCAGGAAGCCCTGATTGCCGCCATTGCGGTTCGGCGCGAAGCCGTTGGCCTCCAGCGTCTCTTCGACCGTGTCGTAGAACACGCCGATCTTCTGGATCTCGCGCGCTTCCTGGGCCGTTGCCACCTTGCGGCCGAATTCGCCCGCGATGCGCACCAGTTGCTCGATCTGCTTCACCGTGCTCATCTTGGCCGTGCGCGACTGGTTCCAGAGGCAGTCCTCGGTCCCGCACCGCACATGCAGGCCCAGGGCAATCCCCATCATGTTCACAGGCAGCACGTTGCGCACGGAGCTTTCGACGGTCAGCACCGCGCCATCCGGCACGGCGCGGACGATGTTGGCGAGGTTGAAGACGCTCGGCGCATCCATGCCGCCGCTGATCGCCACCCAGTTCATGACCAGCGGGCCCTTGTACACGCCGCGCCGGATCAGCCGCTCAACGGATTCGAAGCTATTGATGTTGTAGCACTGGAATGCGCTCTGGATGCCGGCAGCGGACAGGCGGCGGATGTGCTCTTCGACCCAGCCAGGCTGGGCGGGAACCGTCATTTCCTTGTACGCGTTGAAGATCGCGGGGTTCTCGCGCGAGGTGCCCTTGAAATCCGCAAGTTCCGCATGCTCCGTCACGTTCATCTGCGACGTGTTCACCGTGACGGTCACCTGGTCCGGAACGGGGTCGAGTTCGGCAAGCATGTGGCGCGTGTCGTCGGAAAGCCACTTGGCGGCATCCCCCTCGTTTTCCGGGGCGAAGCTAATCGAACCGCCCACCTGGATGACCATCTCCGGCACCGCCTTGCGCACCCCGGCGATCAGCTCGTTGAACCTGGACAGACGCTTCGAGCCCTTGCCGTCGAGTTCGCGCACATGCAGGTGCAGCACAGTCGCGCCGGCGTTGTAGCAATCCACGGCCTTCTGGATCTGGTCTTCCATCGTCACGGGGATGTCTTCCGGGAAATCGGAGGGCAGCCAGCCCGGTGCGTACGGTGCCGCGGTGATGATCAGCGGCTGCTGGTTTTCAGGGAACAGGGATCCATCGAGGTAGTGCACGGCATGTCTCCATTGATAAAGGCACGTGGCCTGGCGGCGGCTGGCGCGCCTCAGAACGGCTTGTCGCCGATGATGGCGGCGCGCTCCATCTTGCGCGGCGCCGGCCAGTAGTCCTGCACCGCGTAGTGCTGGGTGCAGCGGTTGTCCCAGATGGCCACGCTGTTGGGCTGCCAGCGGAACCGCACCTGGTATTCGGGAATCGCCGCCTGGCTGATCAGGTAGTTCAGCAGATGGCTGGCGCCCGGGGTCTTGTCCTGTCCGTAGCGCACGTTCTCGGGCGTATGGAAGTTGGCGAAATGCGTGGAGAAGCCGCAGACGTAGAGCGCCTTCTCGCCGGTTTCCGGATGCGTGCGCACCACCGGGTGCTCGACCATGGGGTACTGCGCGGCAAGGCTGGCGCGCTTTTCCGGGCTCATCGCCGCGCCGAACGAATGCTCGATGCTGTGCTTGGCGCGCAGGCCGGCGATGCGCTGCTTGATTTCCTCGGGCAGGTGCTCGTAGGCCGCCGCCATGTTGACCCAGATGGTGTCGCCGCCGACCGGCGGGCATTCGATGCAGCGCAGCACGCAGCCCATGGGCGGGGTTTCGCGCCAGCTGCCATCGGTGTGGTAGCTGTTCTCGTAGTTCTCGCGCTTGTCGCTGCGATAGATCTGGACCAGCCCCGGATGATCGGGATCGCTGCCGGCGACGGGATGGTCTTCCAGTTCGCCGAAGCGGCGCGCGAACGCCACGTGGTCCGCGCGGGAGATTTCCTGGTCGCGCAGGAACAGCACCTTGTGCGTGAGCAGCAGGGACTTGATCTCGGCAAACAGCGCGTCGTCGCGCGCGGCATCGGCCAGGCTGACGCCGCTGACTTCGGCGCCGATATTGCAGGTAAGGGGTTGGGCTCGCATGGGGACGCTCCTTTACAGCACAAAGATCGAAGACCCGGTGGTGTTGCGTGATTCCAGGTCGCGGTGGGCCTGCACGGCATCCTGCAGCGCATAGCGCTGGTTGATTTCGATGCGGATACGGCCGGCGGCAACATGGCCGAACACCTCGGCGGCCAGTTCCGCCTTTTCGGCGGGGTCCGCAATGTAGTCGGCCAGCGCCGGACGGGTCAGGTAGACCGAACCCTTCCTCGCCAGCAACTGCGGATCGAATGGCGGGATGGTGCCGGAGGCCGTGCCGACGCAGACCATCAACCCGCGCCGCTTCAGCGAGTCCAGCGACGCCATGAAGGTGCTCTTGCCCACGCTGTCGAAGACCACCGACACGCCTGCGCCATCGGTCAGTTCCCGCACCCGCTTTGCCACGTCCTCATGGCTGTAGTTGATGATGTGGTCGCAGCCATGGGCGCGCGCCACCTCTGCCTTGGCCTCGGTCGAGACAGTGCCGATCACGGTCAGGCCGAGCAGCCTGGCCCATTGCGCGACGATCAGCCCCACGCCGCCGGCAGCCGCGTGCAGCAGGATGGTTTCGCCACCCTGGAACGGGTAGATGCGGCGCATCAGGTAGGCGGAGGTCAGGCCGCGCATGGTCATTGCTGCCGCGGTCTCGAAGCTGATCGCTTCCGGCACGCGGATCAGCGGTGCGGCGGGCACCAGGCGCTCGGTGCTGTACGCACCCAGGGTGTTGATAAAGCCGGTGTATGTGACGCGATCGCCCTCCGCGACATGGGTCACGCCCGGCCCGACCGCCTGCACCACGCCGGCTGCCTCCACGCCCATGCCGCTAGGCAGCGGCACCGGGTAGGTGCCGTTGCGGAAGTAAGTGTCGGCATAGTTCAGCCCGACCGCGGCGTGGCGGATCCGCACCTCGCCCGGGCCCGGGTCGCCTACCTCGGCGTCCTCATAGCGGAGGACTTCGGGCCCTCCGGTCTCGTACATGCGAATGGCTTTTGCCAAGGCTGTCTCCTGATTGTCGTGTCCTGCCCGCGCCGCTATCATTGGCGCGACGGAAACGATTGTCAGACAGCCATGGCGCGGCACCCTTGACCGATTGCGCCAGGATTTGACATTTGATGACGGACACGACCGACGCCCCCACCCACTCTCGCGGCAGCCTTATGACCGTCCTTGTTCGCAGCGCTTCCCTGACCAAATACCTGGCGATTGCCCGGGGCGCGGGCCTGGATCCGGTGCGCATGGTGGCCCAGGCAGGCCTGGACCAGGCCTGCCTGTACACCCCGGACCTGCGCATCCCGGAAGCGCGCCTGGCCGAAGTGCTGGAGGCCTCGGCGCGCGTCACGGCCTGCCATTCGCTTGGCCTGATGGTGGGGGAATCGTGGCGCCTGTCAGACTTCGGCCCGGTCAGCCTGCTGCTGCAGCACCAGCCCACGCTGCGCCACGCGCTGGCGGAGATCGAGCGCTACCGCCACTGGCTCAGCGACTCCATCTCCATCCTGGTCACGGAGTATCCCGAGATCGCGGTGCTGCATGTGACGTTGCAGACCGGCCGGCACCAGCCCGGCAGGCAGGCCATGGAACTGACCGTGGCCGCCCTGTACAGCCTGATCCGCGCCATCCTGGGCGCGTCCTGGAAGCCGCACAGCGTGCACTTCGCCCATGCGGCGCCGGCCGACCTGCAAATCCACCGGCGCCTGTTCGGGCAGCACATTGAGTTCGGTTCGGAGTTCGACGGGCTGGTGCTCGCCAGCGGCGACCTGGATCGCATCAACCCGCTGGCCGATGCCAGCCTGGCCGGGTATGCCAGGGGCTTCCTCGACCTGCAGCCGGGGGCCGGCAAGCCTTCGATCGCGGCCGACGTCCGGCGCACCCTGCACCAGCTGTTGCCGCGCGGGCGCGGCGCGGTGGAACAGGTCGCGCAAAGCCTTGGCATCAGTCCGCGCACCCTGCAGCGCCAGCTGGAGCAGGATGGCGATACCTTCTCCGCGCTGGTCAATGAGGTGCGCCGCGAGCTTGCGCAACGCTACCTGCAGGATCCGCAGCGGCCGCTGGCCCGGGTCGCCACGCTGCTGGGGTTTTCGGAACCCAGCGCGTTCTCGCGCTGGTTCGCGGCACAGTTCGGCAAGTCGCCGACACGCTGGCGCCAGGACGGCGCCTGAGCGCACTGCCTACTTCAGGTACTTCATCGTGGCGACGCCCGTTGCCACCAGCAGCTCCCCATCCAGCCACACCTCTGCGCGCGCAAAGAAGATCGAGCGTCCGCGCCGGTCGACCATGCCCTTTGCGGTCAGCAGCTTGCCCGTGCCGTTGCTCAGGAAGTTCGAGGTCAGCGACAGCGTGACCGCATGGCGCGCGGCCTCGCCCGGCGCCGAGTAAAGGCCCGAATAGCCAGTGGCGGCATCGAGCAAGGTGCAGATGGTGCCGCCATGCACGACCCGGCTGCGGTTGAGCATACTGGGCGCGAGCGGCAGCTCAAGTTCTACATAGTCGTCGCGCCACTCGGTGATCCTGACACCGATGCTCTCCAGTGCCGGATTGTCCAGGCAGAACTTCTCATCGCCCTCACCTTGAGGTTTCACCGCATCCATTGCTTGGGTTTCCATTTCGCTGATCGTTTCGCTGATACCGGCGTGGCGCGCGTCGCGCGCTGGCCCGGAGCCTCATTTCTGCTTGATTTATGGCTTTTCGTAAATCTCTATTTCACGAAGCGCATCTTTTGCCAGCATGAATCGGCACCCTGGAGGTCATTCCTTTGCCGCGCCTGTGCCGCCTTTGACTCGGTATTGAGAACGACCTAGGCTAAGTAGGCTTCCCCTGCACCTTGGCCACGCGCCACGGGCAAGTGATGTACCGGCGACGTTGCGACGTCCTGCAAAACCAGGAGGGCTCACCATGAACATGCGGCCAGATCCGACATTTCACGCCTCGCCGGAACTCGCGATCAGCGCACCAGCGGAATCATTTGCCTATACGGTGCTGCTAAGCCCCGACGCCTCGCAGCCAGACGCGCTCGCGGTGATCGACGCCAAACCCGGCTCGCCCACCTACAGCCAGGTGGTGCATACCGTGCCGATGACCAACAAGGGCGACGAGTTGCACCATTTCGGCTGGAATGCGTGCTCGTCGTCGTTGTCGCCGCTGACCGGCCATGCGTTTCTCGAACGGCGCTACCTGATCATTCCGGGCATGCGCTCGTCGCGCCTGTATATCATCGACACCAAGCCGCACCCGACCCAGGCACGGATCCACAAGATCGTTGAACCGGACGAGATCTTCCGCAAGACCGGCTACTCCAGGCCGCACACCGTGCACTGCGGGCCGGAGGGCATCTATGTCAGCACGCTCGGGGGCGGTGGCCCGGATGGCACGGACGGCGCGCCCGGCATCTTCATCATGGATTGCGAGACCTTCGACGTGCTGGGCCGCTGGGAAATCGACCGCGGCGAGCAGGAAAAGCACTACGACTTCTGGTGGAACCTGCCGCGCGACTACATGGTGTCGAGCGAATGGGCCCTGCCGCCGCAGTTCGAGAACGGGCTGGTGCCCGAGGACCTGCTGGGCAACCGCTACGGGCACAAGCTGCATTTCTGGGACCTGCGGGCGCGCCGCAACGTGCAGACCATCGACCTTGGCGCCAACCACCAGATGGCGCTGGAAGTCCGGCCTGCGCATGATCCGATCCGGGAATACGGCTTTGTTGGCGTGGTGGTCGATACCACCAACCTGGAAGGCTCGATCTGGACCTGGTGGCGCGAAGGCGGCAAGTTCCACGCCGAGAAGACCGCAACCATCCCGCCCGAAGCCGCCGACGCAAGCCTGCTGCCGCCGCTGCTGCAGGGCTTCGGCGCCGTGCCGCCGCTGGTGACCGATATCGATCTGTCCCTCGACGACAAGTTCCTCTACGTGTCCTGCTGGGGCACCGGCGAAATGCGGCAGTATGACGTGAGCGATCCGCGCAACCTGAAGCTCGCCGGCTCGGTCCATATCGGCGGCATCGTCCGCCGCACGCCGCATCCCAACGGCAAGCCCTTCACCGGCGGCCCGCAGATGGTCGAGATCAGCCGCGACGGCAAGCGCGTCTACTGGACCAACTCGCTCTACTCCACCTGGGACAACCAGTTCTACCCAGACGGCATCCCCGGCACGCAGGTCATGGCGCATGCCGGCCCGGACGGCGGGCTGACGCTGGCCGATGACTACTGGGTCGAGTTTCCGGAAGGCTACCGCGCGCACCAGATCCGGCTGGAAGGCGGCGACTGCTCGACCGACTCGTTTTGCTATCCGTCGGTCAAGGCTTGACCGGTCACGCCTGGGAACAGATCGGCCTCTGGTCGGCAGTGCTGGCCAGCGGCCTCTATCACGGCATCAACCCGGCCATGGGCTGGCCGCTGGCGGTAGCGAACGGCCTGCTGGCGCATAGCAGCCGCGCCCTCCTTGCTGCGCTCGGGTACCTGGCTTTCGGGCATGCGCTTGCGGTATTGGCGGTGACGCTGCCTTTCGGCATGCTGGCGGCCCTGGTCGCCTGGCAAGCGCAGATCCGCATCGGCGCCAGCGTGCTGCTGATCGGCTGCGGCATCGTGCTGCTGCTCAGGCGAGGCCACCCGCGCGCACTGGTGCGCATCGCGCCATCGCGGCTGGCGCTATGGTCGTTCGCGGTGGCGATCGCGCATGGTGCCGGCCTGATGCTGGTGCCGATCTATCTTGGCCTCTGCCGTGTCGAGACGGACCTGGGGCACCAGGCCGCCGCCACGCTCGCCAGCGCCAACCTGGGCATGGCGCTGCTGGTGTCCGTCATCCACACCCTGGCCATGTTCGCCGTGGGCGGCGCCATGGCATGGCTGGTCTACCGCTACCTGGGACTGAAGTTCGTGTCGCGGAGCTGGTTCAACCTGGAGGCGGTCTGGGCCGCCAGCCTCATCCTGGTGGGGATGCTGGCGCTGGCGCTTGAAGCCTTTGGATAGGCGCTGGACTCAACCGGCCAGCCGCGCCGCCAGCCGCCCGCGCGTGATCGCGGCGATCTGTGCCAGCGCTTCGTCAAGCTCCTGCTGCGTGCTGCGGCCAAGCCGGCGCTCGAACGCGGCGAAGATGCCTTCGCGGGTGTAGTGGCGCACGCAGATGATGAACGGGAAGCCGTGGCGCGCCTGGTAGTCAGCGTTGAGCTGGTCCAGCGTGGCCTCTTGCTGCGCCGACATCGCATCCAGGCCGGCGCTCTTCTGCTCGGCGTTGGAATCGGCCGTCATCGTGCCCGCGCGGATATTGCGTGCCGACAACTGCGGGTGCAGGTTCAGGAAATCACGCTGGCGCGGCTCGTCGAGCTTGCGCACCACGTCCATCATGGCGCCATGCAGCGCCGTTGCCGATGCGAACGGCCGCTGCGCCCAGGCGCCCTCGGCGGCCTGCGGAAAGTGTTCGAACACGCTGCCGAAGGCATCGGCAAAGGCCGCTTCGTCCAGGGCGTTGACCGACGCCAGGTCGAGTGGTTGAGACATGGATGCTTCTCCCGTAGGGATCCCGCGCATGGGGAATCGTTGGATACGGGGCCGAGTATAGGAACGGCCCGCCGCAGCGGCGAGAGCCCGCGCCCTATAGATCCCATAACAGAAACCGATACCGCTAGCGGCGCATATCGCGCAGGTCGCGCAGCTCCTGCGAGGCGGCGGTCAGCATGCCGCGCAGCCAGACATGCGCGGCCGAGCGGTGGCGCGACGGATGCCACAGCTGGTAGAAGCGCATGAACGGGAACTCGATCGGCGGCTCCAGCACCGCAAGCGGCACATGCTGCGCATGATAGTTGGCGAAGTGGCGCGCGGTGGTCAGGATCAGGTCGGTGCCGGGGATCAGGCTGGGCGCCAGGTTGAAGTAGGGACAGCTGACGCGGTTGTCCCGGTGCACGCGCATGGTGCTCAGCCCGGCATCGACCAGGCCGCGCTGGTCGCGCGAATACGGCGTGGGCACGATATGCGAGGCGCCCAGGTAGGTTTGGGCCGTAAACTTGCCGGGCTGCGCATGCACGCTGTCCTGCGCCACCACGCACACCACCTCGTCTTCCAGCAGCACCGACAGGTGCAGGTGCTCAGGCGGGTTGGGCCAGTTGCCGATCACGATGTCGACCGTACCCGCAGACAGCGCCTGCTCGTAATCGAAGGTGGCCCCCAGCGGCAGCGCCGACAGCCGCGCGTGCGGCGCCGCACGCCGCACCGCGCGCACCACGTGCGCGAAGAACGGCGGCGCCAGGTAGTCAGGCATGGCCACCACGAAGCTCTGCTCGGTGGAGGCGGGATCGAAGCGCTCGTCCGAGACCAGCAGGTTGTCCAGCGCGCTGAGCGCGGCCTGGGCATTGCGCGCCAGCTGCAGCGCGCGCTCGGTCGGCACCATCACGTTCTTCTCGCGCGTGAGCAGCGGGTCGTTGAAGATCGCGCGCAGGCGCTTGAGCGCGGCGCTGATGGCCGGCTGCGACTGGTTCAGGCGGATCGCCGTGCGCGACACGCTCTGCTCGGCGATCAGGATGCACAGCACGCGCAGCAGGTAGGTATCGAACGGGTCGTCGGCGCGAATCATGTTGGGTCCGTGGCAGCAAAAGTGGAGGCCTGGCGGGTGCGGCCGCCGCCGCTCCGGGCGGCAACGCCATGCCGGGCAATGGCAACTTTGTAGCGTGTCGCGCACCGCACGGCAACCGGTACAACCCGGACGAGCCTGCCCGGCGCGCGTGCGCGCACCCCCGAAAACGCTCTGACTAGGGTAATCCATAGGTACGCCGAAGGTCCGCCCCGTCTCCCGCAAACCCGCGCCACACAAGGGATTGCAGCCCATATCGGCGCTGCTATGGGGCCTATACCAGCCCCCTCGTTTCGCATTGGCGGGCCATTCATATACTTGCTCCCAACCCGGCGGACGGCATGCACCGCCGCCAAGCAAGACCTGGCAGAACACGACAAGACAGGAGACATCATGTCGATCACGAAACAAGGCATCCCGGTATTCGCCGGCACCGCCGACGACGCCGAGGACAGCGTCTACCGCAAGGTAACCTGGCGCCTGCTGCCCTTCCTTGGGGTGCTGTGGGTACTGGCCTGGCTGGACCGGGTCAACATCGGCTTCGCCAAGCTGCAGATGCTGGACGCGCTGCAGTTCAGCGAGGCCGTGTACGGGCTGGGCGCGGGCATCTTCTTCCTTGGCTACTTCTTCTTCGAAGTGCCGTCGAACATGCTGCTGCAGAAGATCGGCGCCAAGAAGACGATCATGCGCATCACCATCTGCTGGGGCGTGATCTGCATGCTGCAGAGCTTTGTCACCACGCCCACGCAGTTCTACATCCTGCGCTTCCTGCTGGGCGCGTTCGAAGCCGGCTTCTACCCGGGCGTGATCCTGTACCTGACCTACTGGTATCCGTCGCAGCGCCGCGCGCGCGCCTTCGGCACCTTCATGTCCGCCTCGGCCATCGCCGGCGTGCTGGGCGGCCCGCTGGCCGGCTGGATCATGACCGGCATGGCTGGCGTGAACGGCATGCACGGCTGGCAGTGGCTGTTCATCCTGGAAGGCATCCCGTCGGTGCTGGCCGGCATCTTTGCCTGGTTCTACATGACCGACAAGCCGGAGCAGGCGCGCTGGCTCTCCGACGACGACAAGCGCGTGCTGCAGGACGCCCTCAAGCGCGACAACGCCGCCCTGGGCGAGCGCGGCCACGACTGGCGCACGCTCTTCACCAACCCCAAGGTGTGGCTGCTGATCGCGATCTTCTTCTGCCTGCTGTGCGCCAACTCGACGCTGACCTTCTGGATCCCGACCATCATCAAGGACGTGGGCTTCACCACGCCGATGGCGGTGGGCTGGATCGCGGCCGTGGCCTACCTGTGCGGCGCCGCCGGCATGATCCTCAACGGCGCGCATTCCGACCGCCGCAACGAAGTGCGCTGGCACTTCAGCGGCGCGGCGCTGGTCGGTGGCGGTGCCATGGCCGTGCTGGCCGTGCTGCTGGGCGCGCAGGTGCTGTCGCCGGTGATCGCACTGCTGGCCATGACTGCCGCGCTGGTCGGCACCATGAGCGCCATCCCCGTGTTCTGGCAGCTGCCCAACCGCTACCTGGCAGGCAGCGCCGCCGCGGTGGGCGTGGCCCTGATCAACTCGGTGGCCAACCTGGCCGGCTTTGGCGCGCCTTATGTGATGGGGCTGGTCAAGAACACCACCGGCAAGCTCACCTCCGGCCTGTACCTGGTGGCGGCGATCGAGGTGCTGGCCGCGGTGCTGGTGCTGATTGGCATCCGCAAGCTGGGCGGCAAGCACGGCAAGCAAGGGGCCTGACATGGACGACCATAGCTTCGATCCCACCCGCCGGCGCTTCGCGCTGCAATCGATGACGCTGGGCGGCGGCGCGCTGCTGGCCGGCGCCAGCTGGGGCGCAACGCCCGATGCGGCGGCCCCCAACCAGACCGCAGCACCGGTGCAGCAAGGCGGCCTGAGCCCGCGCCTGACGCTGCACGCGCTGGACACCTATCACGGCACGCCCGCGGCCGGCATGCGCGTGGAGATGTTCCGCATCGACAATGGCCAGCGCACGCCGCTGCAGACCGTCACGCTGGCCGCCAACGGCCGCAGCGAACCGCCGCTGCTGATCGGCGACAGCTACCGCACCGGCACCTACGAACTGATCCTGCACGCGGACGAGTACTTTGCCGCGCGCAAGGCCAGCCTGCCGCAACCCTCCTTCCTGTCGAAGATCCCGCTGCGCCTGCGCGTCACCGACGCCAGCCAGCGCATCCACCTGCCCGTGCTGTTCGGGCCGTGGAGCTACAACTACTACCGCGGCAGCTGACGCCGCGGCCCTACCCGGAGACAAACGCATCATGGCAGGCATCAGCACACATGTGCTCGACGTATCCCTGGGCCGCCCCGTGGCCGGCATGCAGGTCGAACTGTTCGACGTCGCCACCCAGCCGCCACGGCTGATCGCGCGCACCCGCACCAACCACGACGGCCGCACCGACACGCCGATGCTGCCGCCGGCCCAGGCGCGCACCGGCGAGTTCGAGCTGCGCTTCTGGGTGGCGGACTACTTCCGCACCCCCGACGTGTTCGCCGACATCGTTCCCGTGCGCTTTACCATCGCGGACGCCGCGCAGCACTACCATGTGCCGTTGCTGTGTTCGCCGTGGAGCTTCGGGACGTATCGGGGCAGCTAAAGGCAAGAACCATGTCGCCCGTGCTGGAAAGCGGGCGACTGTTGACGACCTCATCACCGCCCGCCCCTAGCGCGGCTTGCGCACTTCCGCTTCCCCCGGCAAGAGCACATCACCGTCGCTGGTCCGGGGCATCATCAACGGCACCGGCTTCCCGGTCCGCTTTTCCACCATCTGCGAGCGCCGCTCGCCCCGCGCAAACAGATGGTGTTCGCCCCATTGGCGCAAGGCCAATACGATGGGGAACAGGCTCTCTCCCTTCTTCGTCAGCACATACTCGTGATACGCACTGCCATCGGAAGCCGGCTGCGTCGTCAGGATGCCGGCTTCCACCAGCCGGCGCAGGCGGTCGGACAGGATGTTGCGCGCGACCGCCAGGCTGCGCTGGAAGTCGCTGAAGCGGCGCATGCCGTCGAAGGCATCGCGCACGATCATCAGCGACCAGCGCTCGCCGACCAGCTCCAGGGTGCGCGCGACGGGGCAGGTTTCATCGCCCGGGTCTTTGCGGGTGGCCATGTCTTGGTTGCCTTGGGGCTGTGCAGCCCGTCAATGTAGTTGCATTTTAAAACCAGTAGGCTTACGCTTCAACTGGTTTTATTTTGCAACCACATGGACTGGTATGGAAACCTCCCCCGCTACGCCGGTGACGGCACCGCCTCCGACTTGCCCTGCGGCACCGCGCGCGAACCTGCCGCGCGGCGCCGTGCTGCTGTTCGCCTGCGCCAGCGGCCTGAGCGTTGCCAATGTCTATTACGCCCAGCCGCTGCTGGATGCGCTGATGGCGGATTTCTCCATCAGCGCCGGGGCCATCGGCGGCGTGGTCACCGCCACCCAGCTTGGCTGTGCCCTGGCACTGCTGTTGCTGGTGCCGCTGGGCGACCTTGTGCAACGCCGCCGCCTGATGCTGGCACAGGTGCTTGCCCTGGCCGGCGCGCTGGCTGCCGTGGCACTGGCGCCGTCCGTTGCTGTGCTGCTGGCGGGGATGCTCCTGACCGGCTTGCTCGGCACCGCCATGACCCAGGGACTTGTCGCCTATGCGGCCGCGGCAGCAGGGCCGCATGAACGCGGGCACGTGGTCGGCACCGCGCAGAGCGGCGTCTTCATCGGACTGCTGCTGGCGCGTGTGGTTGCCGGCGGCGTCAGCGACATGGCCGGGTGGCGCAACGTCTATGTCTGCGCCGCAGCGGCGATGCTGGTGCTTGCGTGGCTGCTATGGCGTGCGCTGCCAGTGGTGGCCAGCGCCGGCCAGCGGATGCGCTATGCCAGCCTGGTCGCATCGATGTTCCTGCTGCTGCGCCGCGACCGGGTCTTGCAGATCCGGGGAACGATCGCGCTACTGATGTTCGCGGCGTTCAACATCCTGTGGAGCGCCCTGGTATTGCCGCTGAGCGCTCCGCCCTACGGGCTGTCGCATACCGCCATCGGCGCTTTCGGGCTGGTTGGCGCGGTGGGTGCCCTGGCGGCCGCGCGTGCGGGACGCTGGGCGGACCAGGGCTTCGGGCAGCGGACCACGCTCGCGGCACTGGTGCTGCTGGTGGCGGCCTGGCTTCCGCTGTCGTGGCTGGAGACATCGCTGTGGCCGCTGGCCATTGGCATCGTGCTGCTCGACCTGGGGGGCCAGGCCATCCACGTCACCAACCAGAGCATGATCTTCCGCACCGATCCCGCGGCGCACAGCCGGCTGGTCGGCGCGTACATGCTGTTCTACGCGGCGGGCAGCGGGCTGGGCGCCATTGCCACCACGGCGGTCTATGACGCCGCCGGCTGGCGGGGCGTCTGCGTGCTGGGCGCCGTGGTCAGCTTGCTGGCACTCGTGTTCTGGGCCGCCACCCGCCGCTTCATGCCGGCGCAAGCCGCGCAAGCGCATAAGGTGTAGGGCCTGCAGGGAACGTTCCGCGCATCAATGCCCCCCTCTGCGTCACTCGGGCTCGATTCCCGCTGCCTTGATCACCTTGGCCCATTTCAGGGTCTCGCTGCGGACAAAGGCGGCCAGTTCCTCGGGCGTCGACGGCGCAGGCTGGCCTCCGGTGCGGGCAAAGTAGTCGGTGGCAGCCGGGCCGGTCAGGCCATTGCGCATCAGTTCGCTCATGCGGTCCACTACGGGCTTTGGCGTTCCGGCCGGGAAGAAGGCCGCCGACCATGCCACCATCTCATAGCCGGGCAGGCCGCTCTCCGCCATCGTCGGGACATCCTTGAGCACCGGATTGCGCTGCGCGGTGGTCACCGCGACCGCGCGCAGCTTGCCGCCCTGGATCAGCGTCATGGCCGGCGATATATCGGAGATCATGAAATCGACCTGGTGCCCCATCAGGTCGGTCAGGGCCAGCGGCACCCCCTTGTAAGGCACGTGCAGCGCCTGCACGCCGGCCAGCATTTTGTAGAGTTCGCTGGCGATGCGGGTCGACGAACTGCCGCTGGCAAACGTCAGCGCGCCATTTTTTGCCTTGGCCAGCGCGGTCAGGTCTGCCAGCGTGCGTACCGGACTGTCGGGCGGCACCACCAATACCAGCCCGCTCTTGGCGATCAGCGATGCCGGGGCGAAATCCTTGATCGGATCATAGGGCAGCTTCTTGAACAAGGACGCATTGGCTGCATGCGTGGTGTTGGTCGTCACCAGCATGGTGTAGCCGTCGCCGGTAGCGCCGGCTACAGCCTTGGCGGCAATGAAGCCGTTGGCGCCCGGGCGGTTGTCCACCACCACCGGCTTGCCCGTCTGCGCGGTGATCCGCTCGCCGACGAAGCGCGCGCTGCTGTCGGTGCCGCTGCCCGCGGGAAACGGCACGATGACGCGGACTGCCTTGTCGGGATATTGGCTGGCGTCCGCGGCCTGCGCCGTCCCGGCTGCGACCGCGGCCAGCGGCAACAGCAGCCCGATGGCCATATTGCGCATGCATGGATGAATCATGCTTTGTCTCCTCGTGCCTTTGGCATCTGTTGATGGTTCGGACCCTGGCGCGGGCCGGGTTCAGGGCACCGCGTCGTGCGCCCGCACCAGGATGGCCTCGCACGGGCCACCCTGCGCCGCAAAGCTGAAAGTGCCGCCCTCCGGCACAAAGACCCAGTCCCCCGGCTTCGCTGAGAAGCGCTGGCCGTTGATCTCGCCGCAGACCGAACCCGACTGCAGGAACAGCACCTGCTCCGTTGCCGCCACCGCGTGCGCTTCGGCGCCGCCCGTGGCTTCCAGTTCCAGTGCGCGGATATCCAGGTGCCGGGCGCCGACCGTGTCGCGCGTAATCACGGGCCTTGCACGCACGCGATGGTAGTGAGGCAGGCTTTGCGCCGCCTCATGCGCCGGCACCTCGCGCAGGCTGTCCGCCTGCGCGCGGCAGCGGGGGTCATCCGCTGCGCTGGCGACCACGGCGGCGTTCGGGTTTTCACTGTACGGCGGCGCGTACACCACCATGACCCGCACCGGCTCGTCGCTGACGACCTCGAAGCGGTGGAATACCCCCATCGGATTGAAACCCCAGTCGCCCGCACGCAAGGTGCGCGCCCTGCCGGCGACCTCGCCGATGCCCTCGCCTGCCAGCAGGTAGGACGCCTGCTCCAGGTTGGGATGCGCATGGGGCAAGGCGCCATGGCCGCGAGAAATCGTGCCCAACAGCACCTCGATGCGCCGCGCCCCGACTGTCTCCTTGCCGATCACGCGCTGGTTGGCGGTTCCGGTATGGTTTGCCGGGGAATAGGCGGGCACATCGGCGGCGCGCCTTACGAATTGCGATGTCATGCGTTGTCTCCTGTTTAGTCCTCTTGTCGGGGAGCAGCTTTCGGCACGGCCAGTTCGGGATAACGATCGGTCAGCTGCGCGGGCATCTCCACGTCGAGGATGAAGCGGTCGCCTCGGTACCAGAACCGGCCTGCCGTGAGCACGTTGCCGTCGACATCCAGCGTGGTACGGACAATGCGCGCGACTGGTGCCGCAAAGGCATAGTCCAGGTCGCGCGCCAGCATGGCGTCGGCCGGCTCCACGGTCATGGTCTGGCGCATCGTGCCAAGCCGGTCGCCCAGCTGCTCCCGCAGCAAGTGGGCAATCTTGTGATGCTTCTCACCGCCGCGCGGGAACCTGGCGAACACCGCTTCGGCCACGTACAGCTCGATCAGGCAGAACGGCATCCCGTCATGCACATGCAGCTTGCGCAGCATCACATAGCGGTCCATTGGCGCGCCGCAGGTGGCAAGCCCGGGCGGCAGGGCCATATCCTTGTGCTTTTCCAGGATGCGGATCTCGAGGTCGCTGGCGCCGACCGAGACATCATTGATGGCCGAACGCATGCCTTCGCCCGGGCCGGACGGCACCATGATGACGTGCGTGCCCCGCCCGCGCTGGCTGCTGATCAGCCCCTCCTCGGTCAGCAAGGCAAAGGCCTGCCGCACGGTGACCTTGGCAATGCCGTACGCCTGCGCGAGGTGCTCCACCGTGGGCAGCTGGTGCCCGACCGGATACTCGCCGGCGACGATCTTGTGGCGCAGCACGCTTGCCAGCTGCCGGTAGCGGGTCACGCCGCCGGCGCTGTCGTCGGCCAGCGCGATGCCGTCATTGGCTGCGACACTTGCGGTGGCGCGCGTCATGACAGCAGGCTCCGCGGCACGCGCACCGGCATCGTCAGCAGGATCTGGGCCATTCCCTTGCCAAGCGGATCATTGCGCAGCGATGCCATGCCGCCGCCATCGAGCGCCGACTCGCAGACGAAGTTCATCGCGTCGAAGCCCGGCAGGTCAAAGCGCGACACCGGCCCCAGCACCAGGTGGCCCAGCCAGTCAGCCACCCGCGCGGCCGTGACCTCGGCGCGCAGCAGCGCGAGGTATTCCGGCCGGCGCGCAATCAGGCCGATATTGGAGATATCGCCCTTGTCGCCGCTGCGCCCGTAGGCAAGCCGGACCAAAGGGACTTCAATGCTGTCGCCACCGGCGGGGCTGGCGGCGGCACCCTGCGCCTGCGCCGTCGCGCGGGCGGCGGCGTCCGTCGCTGCGTGCCCGGCCGGGATGGCAACGGCAGTCCGCACGCCATCCATGACCACCGCCGGCGACAGCGCGCCCTTGTCCAGCAGGAAGGCGTATTGCCGGATCGATGGCGACGGGCTCGCGCGTCCGCCGCCCGATCCCGTGGTGCCCGGCGACCAGCTCGTGCCGGCTGCCGCGATTTCGCGCGCGAACAGTTCAAGGGCCGCCTTCTCGGAATGCATGACCGCAAGCCGCATGATCGCCTCGCGGGTATGGCGCGCCGCGGCGTGTGGCCCGAAGCAGGATTCGGCGCCCAGCACTTCGACCCGGGTGCGGGTGTAGTCGCCCCATCCGTTTTCCGCGAAGAGCCTGCGCGTGCGGGCCAGGATGGCCTCGGCCGTGCGCTCGGCCTTGGCCACGGCGTCAATGCCGACGATGGTCAGCTGGGCATTGCAGCGGAAGCCATCCATATAGGTGGCGCTGACCTTGTAGCAGTGGCCCGGCGCACGCCCACGTGCGCCGCGCACCTCGACCAGGTCCGGCCCGGCCTGGCGCAGCGTCACTTGCGTGAAATCGCAGGTCACGTCCGGCAACAGATAGGCCGAAGGGTCGCCGATCTCATACAGCACTTGCTCGCCGACCGTGGCAACAGTGACCAGCCCGCCCGTCGCGGGTGGCTTGCCCACCAGGAAGCTGCCGTCCGCCCGGCACGCCACCACCGGATAGCCGATGCCCGGCCAGTCCGGCACCTGCTCCCAGTCGGTATGCAGCCCGCCTGTCGCCTGGCAGCCGCACTCGATGATGTGGCCGGCCAGGCTGCCCTGCGCCAGCCGGTCATAATCGTCCGCCTGCCAGCCGAACTCATGCATCAGCACGCCCAGGGTCACCGCGCTGTCCACGCAGCGGCCGGTAATGACGATCTGCGCGCCCTGGTCCAGCGCCTTGCTGACCGGCAGCGCGCCGAGATAGGCATTGGCGCTGACCAGCTGGTCCGGCAGCGGCAAGCCCTTCTGCATGTCGGTGATGCCTGCCTGGCGCAGCGACGCCACCATCGGCATGACATCATCGCCCTCCACCACCGCGATGCGCACGGCAATGCCCTGCTCGGCGGCGATCGCCGCCAGCGCCTGCGCGCAGCCCCGCGGATTGATGCCGCCGGCATTGCTGACCACGCGGATGTTGCGCTCAACGATCTCCCGCAACAGGCTCTTCATCGTCACCGTCACGAAGTCGGTGGCGTAGCCAAGCTCCGGCTTGCGCAGGCGTGCCGAGGCCAGCACGGACATGGTCAGCTCCGCCAGGTAGTCGAACACCAGGTAGTCGATATCGCCGTGACGCACCAGTTGCGGCGCGCCCACGCTGCTGTCGCCCCAGAAGCCGGACGCGCCGCCGATGCGCACTGTCTTGTCATGCATGGTCCTGTCTCCTTGCCTTTGGCTTACTTGCCGGTCCAGTTCGGCTTGCGCTTTTCGCGGAAGGCGAGCTGGCCCTCGCGCGCGTCCTCGGTCATGGCGAACAAGCCGATCTGGCTTTCCGTGAACGCCATCGACTGCTCGAAGGACATCGCATCGATATGCTTGAGGGTATAGAGCCCACGCCGGATCGCCGCGGGCGACTTGTCGAGCAGCCGGCCCAGCAGCCAGTCAAGCTTGCCATCCAGGTCCGCACTGACGTGGTTGACCAGCCCTGCCGCCAGCGCTTCCTGCGCGGTCAGCGGCTCGCCGCAGAGGCAGAGCTCATTGAGCACGCGCCGCGGCACCAGCTGCTGCAGCACGCTCAGCACCTGCGCCGGGAACACGCCCACCTTGACCTCGGGCAGGCCGAACACGGCCCGCTCGCTGGCCACCGCCATGTCGCACATGGCCATCAGCCCCATGCCACCCGCCATGCAGGCGCCGTTGACGCGAGCGATCAGCGGGACGTTGGAGCGCCGCGCCTGGCGCAGCAGGTCGGCAAGCCGCTGGCCCGGCTCCGAATAGTCGAACGCAAAGGACTTGCCGCTCTGCAGGTCGGCGCCCGCGCAAAAGGCCTGGTCCCCGGCCCCGGTGATGACCACGGCGCGGATGGCCTCGTCATGGCTGGCACGATCGATTCCCGCGTGCAGCCCGTCCAGCACCGCCGGATTGATCGCGTTGCGGCGCTCGGGCCGGTTGATGGTCAGCCAGAGGACCGCGCCGCGGACTTCGCTCAGGAGTTCTTCGTTCATGTTCAGGCCTCGCTTGCCGTGCCGGTCGCATGCGCCGATGCCTGGCGCGGTTCGCGCGATGCGCCGGATGCCATCAGGCTGTCGATGTCGGCCTCGTTGTAGCCGGCCTCGCGCAGCACCTCGCGGCTATGCTCGCCCAGGGCCGGGGCATGACGGCGCTGCGATGGCGGCGTGCCGTGCCATTCGCTGGGCACTGCCATTTCGCGGATGCGGCCCACCGCCGGGTGGTCGGTTTCGCTGAAGAAGCCGATGTCATTCAGGTGCGGATCATCGAGCAGCGATTCAAAGGTGTGCATCGGGAACACCGGAATATCCGCCTCCTTCAGCAGCACCTGCCATTCCTCCGTGGTCCGCCTGGCCAGTTCGTCGCTGACCATGCCGTAGAGCTCGGTGATGTGCGCCGTCCGGGTGGTGATGTCCGCGAAGCGCGGATCGGTGTCGTACAGGCCGGGCTTGCCGATCACCCTCAGGAAGGCACGCCAGTGATGGTCGTGATAGATCAGGCAGCAGACATGGCCGTCGCGGGTCCGGTAGGGCCGGCGCTCGGGAGACAGCAGGCGCGGATAGCCAAATCCGCCCTTGGCTGGCACGAAGGTCTCGCCATAGAGATGGTCGCCCATCACGTAAGGCACCATGGTTTCGAACATCGGCACATCGACGCGCTGGCCGCGGCCGGTGCTCGCCCGCGCGTAGAGCGCGGCACAGATCACGCCGAAGGCATAGAGCCCGACGGAACGGTCGGCAATGGTCAGCGGGAGATAGCGCGGAATGTCGCCGGTGCCCATGGCGACCGCCTGGGGCAGCCCGGTGGCTGCCTGGATCAGGTCGTCGAACGCCGCCTGCGGGGCATAGCGTCCGCGCTGCGAGAAGCCGAACATGCCGACATAGACCAGGCGCGGATTGATCTGCGCCAGCGTCTCGTAGTCCAGGCCGAGCCGCTGCATCGCCTGGGGCCGGACGTTGTAGGCCAGCACGTCCGCATCCGCCACCAGGTGCAGCAGCGCCTCGCGCCCCTGCGGCGACTTCAGGTCCAGAACGATGCTGCGCTTGTTGCGGTTCAGCCCCAGGAAAAGCGGCCCCATCTTCTCATTGCCGCAAGGTCCGATGCCACGGGTGCTGTCGCCCGTGGGCGGCTCCACCTTGATCACATCCGCGCCGAGGTCGCCCATCATCTGCGTGGCCGAGGGGCCCATGAACACGGCCGTGATGTCCACAACCTTGACGCCAGCCAGCGCTCCAGTCCTTGTCTCCATCCTTGCTCCTGTCTTACTTCTATAGTTCTATGAATAGAACTATATGACAAGCAGCCCGGCGGTGCAAGGGCCACGGGCAGACGTGGAGATGCATGGCAGGAGGCAAGAAAGCCGTAGAATCCCCGGCTGACAACTTCCCTCAAGACCGTGAAAGCACTTTCCCGCCTGAACCTGAAGCAGGTCGCCCTGCTCTGCGCCACCCTGCTGGCATCTGTTTCGATCCATGCCGCATCCCCTGCCCAACCTGACGCAGCCAGCAACACCGCGGCGCCGCTGGGACTGGAGCTGGGCAAGGCCAGGTGCTCTCGCCTGGCGCCGCCGCAGAATCACGCCAGGACCGGCAAGTCCGAGTGGGCCGGTGGCGACGCCGTTGAGCTCAGGCACCTGGAGCGCTTCCACCTCCCGGGCCTGACGCGCGTGATCCTGAACTGCGACGCGCAGGACACCGTGGCGCTGATCACGATGACATTCGAGCGCACGGCCCTGGATGAGGTGCGCAAGAAGCTCGACGAACGCTATGCGCCCCTGCGCAAGACTGAAGGCGCGGCGGAGAATGGCTACGCCGAGTGGGCCGCCGCCAATGGCAGCCTGGAATTGCTCTATGGGCGCGACAGCAAGCACTTCACCGTGGCGTACTGGGCCAGGGGCGCGAAGGCGAGGTACTTCTCATATAGCGGCACTGACAACAAGAAGCCCGCCGCGGCCACGCCTGCCAGCCAGCCCCAGCCTGCGCCGCTGTGACGGGCCCCGCGCTCCACGCAGGCGCCGTGGGCGCGCTAGCCGCACGCCTCAGTGGAGTTGGTCGAAGAGCGTCTTGCCAAAATCATGCAGCAGGCGGATCAGCCGGTCTGCCACGGGCGAAAGCGGCTGGTCCTTGCGAAACGTGATGCCGAAGTTCCGCACAAGCGTGGCAGCGGGCAAGGGCACTTCCACCAGCTCGCCACCACTGGCGCGCAGGGTGCGGCGCGAGACAAAGGTCAGCAGCTCGGTATCGGCGACCACACGGGGAATCAGCGGGATCGAGTTGGTCTCGATCTGCACCACGGGCCGCGGCAGGCTGCGCGACTCCAGCGTGTGGTCGAGCCAGGTCCGGCTGGGGACGGCGCGATTGGGCAGGGCCCAACGATATCCGGTCAGCGCTTCCAGCCCCGGCTTGCGCACCCGGAAGATCGGATGCCCCCTGACTGCCGCTACGACCACGGTGTCTTTCAGCAGCGTCTCGCAGTGAAACTCGTCTTCCTGTTCCGGCACGAAGCCGAGAATCACGTCCACGCGCCCTTCCCGAAGATCGCCGCGTAGCTCGTAGTTGTTGCGAATACTCAGTTGCAGCACCACGTTGGGGGCTTCGCGCAGCAGCATTCTGCAGATCGGCGGCAACAGGTATTCCGCGCCCAGCGGTCCGCTGCCCAGTCTCACCGTACCCGCAACGCCCCGGGCAATGGCCCCGACTTCATCACGCACCAGCTCCGCCTCCTGCAACAGGCCGGCGGCCCGGGCGCGCAGCGCGGTCCCTGCCGCGCTCAGCTTCTGTCCCCTGCCGTCACGTTCGAACAGTGCCGCGCCCAGCGAGGCTTCGAGCCGGTCCACCGCCTTGGTCAGGGTTGGCTGGCTACGGTGCACCAGCTCGGCCGCACGCCGGAAGTTGCCGGCATTCGCCACGGCAAGAAAGTACTTGAGGTCACGCAAATCCATACCGGCACTCCGCATCGGGTGGTCGGGAAGTCGGGGCACGACTGATTACTTATATTTATCGAATAAGGAAAATTATAAGCTGGACGGAATCTGACTGGCGGTACAAGAATGGCCCCATACCAAACCGATCGCAGCCATGCCCTACACCGTCCTTGTTACCGCGCCCCGCCTTGCCGATGCCGGCGTCCGCCTGCTGGAAGCCGCCAACGCCAGGTTGCACTGCCTGGCCAACCCCAATGACTCGCAGGAGCTGCATCACCTGCTCGGCACACTGCCGGTAGACGCGGTGATCTCGCGCACCGTGGATCTGACCGGTGCCGCCATCGACGCCTGCCCCACGCTGAAGGTGATCTCCAAGCATGGCGTGGGCGTCAGCAACATCGATGTCGGCGCGGCCACCAAGCGTGGCATTCCCGTCTACGTGACGCCCGGCGCCAATGCCCAGTCGGTGGCGGAACTCACGCTTGGCCTGATGTTCGCCGCCGCCAGGCGTGTGACGTGGATGGATAGCGAGTTGCGCGCGGGCCGGTGGTCGCGCGCGCAGGATGGGGTGGAACTGCATGGGCGCACCATCGGCCTGGTCGGATTCGGGCAGGTCGCGCAACGCGTGGCGCGCGTCTGCCTGGCACTGGGCATGCAGGTCGCGGCCTTTGATCCCGCCCTGGCCGGCACTGCAGTGCCGGCCGCCGGCGTCACCCGTTTCGACACGCTGGAAGCATTGCTTGCCGTGAGCGATGTGGTCAGCCTGCACGCTCCCCTGAACCCGCACACGCGCGCGATGATCGGCCCCACCCAGCTTGCATGCATGCGGCATGGCGCCATCCTGATCAACACGGCCCGTGGCGAGCTCGTCGACGAAGCGGCCCTTGTTGCCGCCTTGCGCGGCGGGCAGCTCCATGCCGCGGGCCTCGACACCATGGCCGTCGAGCCGCTGCCGGCAGGCAGCCCGCTGCTCACGCTCGACAACGTCGTGCTGACGCCGCATGTCGGCGGCTCTACGCCGACGGCGCTGGCGGCCATGGCCAGCGATGCCGTGCGCAATGTGCTCGGCTACCTGCAAGGGACGCCGCCGGCGCCGGCCTGGTGCGTGAATCCCGGCGTGCTTGCCGGGCTGGGCCAGCGCATCGCATAGCGGCTGGCTGCCACCCTTCCCACCCGGTTTTCCAGGAGATACCCATGCACACCGAGCAAGCCACGGCCCTGTCATGGCCGGCGGGATACCGCATCAACCCCTGCGCCGACGGCTTTCCGGCCCCGCTGATCGCGGCATTCCGCGAGCTGCCGGTGCCGGCCGTCGGGGACGCCATGAGCCGCCAGATCGGCACGATCGGCCTGCGTCCCTACCATCGGCGGCCGGAGGCAGTGCTGTGCGGCCCGGCCGTTACCGTGCGCGTGCGGCCCGGCGACAACCTGATGATCCACAAGGCCCTGATGATGGTCCGCCCCGGCGACGTGCTCGTCATCGACGGCGCAGGCGATGTCACCCAGGCGCTGGTGGGCGGACTGATGCGCACCACCTGCGTGGCAAAACGGCTTGCCGGCCTGGTGATCGACGGCGCGATCCGCGACGTGCTGGAATGGGCCGAAGACGGCATGCCCGTCTTCGCGCGCGGCAATACCCATCGCGGCCCGACCAAGGACGGTCCCGGGGAGATCAACGTGCCGATCACCTGCGCGGGCATGGCGGTGATGCCGGGAGACCTGATCGTGGGCGATGCGGATGGCGTGATCGCGGTGCCGGCAGCGCAGGCCGCAGAGATCCTCGCGCGCACGCGCGCCCACCTGGAGAAGGAAACGAAGATCCGCGCCGGCAATGCCACGGGAACGTCGGATCCGGAGCGCTTCGATGCCACGCTGCGGGCCAAGGGGCTGCCGGTCTGACGGGCCTTCGCCTTACGTCATGGCCTCACAACAAAGATTACGGAGACAACGATGCAACGACGTCAGTTTATCCAGGCCGGCGCAGCGATGACGCTGGCCGCCTCCGGCTTCGTCCGGGCGCAAGGTCCCTGGCCGCAGAAGCCTGTCCGGCTGGTGGTGCCCTTCCCGCCCGGGGGCGGCACCGATGCCACCTCGCGGCTGATCGCCGAGAAGCTGGCAACGCTCGAGCGCTGGACCGTGGTGATCGACAACAAGCCCGGCGCCGGCGGCAACATCGGCCTGGACATGGTGGCCAAGGCCGCGCCGGACGGCTACACCATCGGCATGGGCCAGGCCGCCAATCTCGCCATCAACCCCGGGCTCTACCCGAAGATGCCGTTCGATCCGCTGAAGGACTTCACGCCCATTGCCGGCGTCGCGGCGCAGCCGGTGGTGCTGGTCGTGCGGCAGGACTCCCCGCTGCGCACGCTCGCCGACTTCATCCAGGCAGCAAAAGCGCGCAGCGGCGAGACCGGCATTGCCCAGCCGGGCAACGGCACGGTCGCACACCTTGCGGGAGAGATGCTGGCGCGGCGGGCCGGCGTGCGCCTGATGCAAGTGCCTTACAAGGGAGCGGGCCCGGCCATGAACGACCTGCTTGGCGGCCAGGTGGCTGCCTGCTTCGGCAACACGGTGTCGGTCATGCCGCAGCTTGCTGCAGGCAAGATCCGCGCACTGGCGGTGACCTCGGCGCAGCGCCTGTCCGCGCTGCCAGCCGTTCCCACCGTCGCGGAACAGGGCTTCGCGGGCTTCGAGGTAACGACCTGGCTCGGCCTGGTCGCGCCGGCGGGCCTGCCGGCCGAGGTGACAGCAAAGCTCGCGGCAGCAACCCTCCAGGTCATGAGCCGGCCGGATGTCCAGCAACGGCTGAAGCAGGAAGGCAGCATCGCAACCCCGACGCCGCCCGCCGCATTCGCCGCGCATATCCGTGCGGAGCACGCCAGATGGGGTGCGCTGATTCGCGAGGCACAGATCAAGCTGAGCTGACCAGGCCATCGACGCCGACGCGGCCGGGTTGCCCCGCAACGCCCGCGCCCGCCTAAAACCCCACTGCCTGCCCGTCGCGCCGCGAGTCCGAGGCCGCGATATAGCCGTCCGGCGCCTTGTAGATGAGCTGCGCCGAGCCGAACTCCAGGCTGTCGCGCGGCGCCACCTCGACGCGATGGCCCATGCCGCGCAGCGTGGCGACCACGTCCGGCGGCAGGTGCGCCTCGACATTCACCACCGGCCCGTGCTCCACGCGGAAGCGCGGGGCATCGCTCATGGCCTGCGGATTCTGGCCGAAGGCAGCGAGCCGCGCCATCATCTGCACATGGCCCTGTGCCTGCATCGAGCCGCCCATCACGCCGAATGACATCACCGGCTCGCCATTGCGGGTGACGAAGCCCGGGATGATGGTGTGCATCGGCTGCTTGCCCGGCGCCACGCAGTTGGCGTGGCCGGGCTTGAGGTTGAAGCCCGCGCCGCGGTTATGCAGCGCGATGCCGGTGCCGGGCACCACCACGCCAGAGCCGAAGCCGCGGTAGTTGGACTGGATATACGACACCATCGAACCCGCCGCATCCGCGCTGGACAGGTAGACGGTGCCGCCGCTCTTCGGGACGCCAGCGGTGGGTGTGCCGGCGCGTTTCATGTCGATCAGCGCCGCGCGCTCGGCAAGATAGGCCGGATCCAGGAAGGCGGCGGGCGCGTGCTGCATGGTGGCCGGGTCCGACACGTGGCGGTGCAGGTCGGCGAAGGCTAGCTTCATCGCCTCGATGCTGACGTGGTAGAAGCCGGCGCTGTCGCAGCCCATGCTTTCCACGTCGAAGCGGTCCAGGATGCCAAGGCCGATCAGCGCGGCGATGCCCTGGCCGTTCGGGGGAATTTCATGGAGCGTGTAGCCGCGGAACTGCTGCGCCATCGGCTGGACCCAGGCGGCGCGATGCGCGGCCAGGTCGTCGGCGCGGATGGCGCCTCCGGTTTCCTCGGCGAACGCGACGATGCGCGCGGCGAGTTCACCCGTGTAGAAGCTCTCGCCATCGCTCTCGGCGATGCGCTGCAGCGTGGCGGCCTGCTCCGGGAAGCGCCAGCGCTCGCCTGCCTGCGGTGCCCTGCCATCGCGCAGGAACGCCTTGGCAAAGCCAGGCTGGCCGGCCAGCACCGGCACCTGCGCGGCCCATTGCCGTGCGATCTGCGGCGACACCAGGAAACCCTGCTCGGCGTACTCGATGGCCGGCGCGAACAGCCGCGCGAACGGCAGCTTGCCGAAGCGGGCCGACAGCGCCTTCCAGCCCGCGACCTGGCCCGGCACGGTCACCGTATCCCAGCCCACCTGGGGCATGCTGTCGTGGCCGGCGAAATGATCCAGGGTCCAGCGCGCCGGCGCCCGGCCGCTGGAGTTGAGCCCGTACAGTTGCCCCTCGTGCCAGACCAGCGCGAACATGTCCCCGCCAATGCCGTTCATGACCGGCTCCACCACGGTCAGCGCAATCGCACTGGCAATGGCGCTGTCGATGGCATTGCCGCCTTCGTACAGCATGCGCAGCCCCGCCTGCGCGGCGAGCGGCTGGCTGGTGCTGACCGCGTTGGCGGCCAGCAGCGGCATTTTTTGCGACGGGTAGGGAAAGGTCCAGTCGAAAGGCAACATCGAGAACTCCACTCAGAACAGATGAAAGGGCGCGCGGGCGGCGCCCCAGGGTTGCTGCACGCGGCTTATTGCAAAGTCACGCCGGACTGCTTGACCAGCTTTTCGGTACGCGGGATCTCCGCGCTGACCATCGCGCTGAAATCGCCGACGCTGCCGCCGCGCGGCTCGGCACCGGTGGCAGCCAGGCGTTCACGGAACTCCGGCGCTTTGAGCAGCTTGTTGATCGAGACATTGAGCTTGCTGACCACGTCGGCCGGCGTGCCCTTGGGCGCGACAATGCCATACCAGGGCGCGATATCGAAACCGGCATAACCCTGCTCGGCAATCGTCGGAATCTCCGGCGCGTTGGGCGAGCGCTTGCCGGTGGACATGCCGAGCGCGCGCAGCTTGCCTGCCTTCACATACGGCAGGCCGGTCATGATGGTGTCGAAATACATCGACACCTGGCCGGACAGCAGCGCCGGGATCGCTTCGCCGGCGCCCTTGTACGGCACATGGACGATATCGATGCCGGCCGCGGCCTTCAGCATCTCCCCGGCGATATGCGAAGTGGTGCCGGCACCGAAGGAGGCATAGGTCAGCTTGCCCGGATTGGCCTTGGCATACGCGACCATTTCGGGCAACGTCTTGAACGGCAGCGACGGGTTGGACAACAGGATATTCGGCGTGACCGCGACCACCGCCACCTTCTCGAACGCATCCGGGTCATAGCTGAGCTTCTTGTACAGGAACCGGTTGGTCACCATCGACGCCGGCCCGGACATCAGCAGCGTATAGCCATCGGCCGGCGCGCGTGCGGCCACTTCGCTGCCGATCATCGCGGCGGCGCCCGGCCGGTTTTCAACCACGAAGGTCTGGCCGTATTCCTTGCCGAGCCCGATGCCGATCTGCCGCGAGATCAGGTCGGTGGCCGAGCCGGCCTGGAATGGCACGACAATACGCACCGGCTGGCTGGGCCAGTCGCGGGCGCCTTGCGCAAGTGCCAGTGAAGAGGCCGCCAGCATGGTAACTGCAAGCAGGCTGCGGATAGCAGTGGAACGCATCTTTGTACCCTCATCGATAGAAGAAATGGCATCCGCTGACAGCAACGGATGGCACTTCCCAGTCCGCAATATGCGTGCCATTGGCGTTGGGCTGATCCCGGCGCGCGTCCTGTCCGCCCCCTTCCGTTTCCTGGAAGTTTGCGCAGGTCATGCACCGGAGACGCCCACCTGGCGCCGGCATTTGCCGGACTGTCTTGTCTCCGTGGGGCCAGCGCACTGCGTGGGTGCGCCGTGCCCCGCCCTGGTGGTGGGGTGTTCCTCACCCCATTGTTGTTATTCGACTTCCATGCAGAGGTACTTCGTCTCCAGATACTCGTCGATGCCATGACGTGAGCCTTCGCGGCCCAGCCCCGATTGCTTGACGCCGCCGAACGGCGCCACCTCGTTGGAGATCAGCCCGGTATTGATGCCGACCATGCCGTACTCGAGCGCCTGCGCCACGCGCCAGATCTTCGCCATGTCGCGCGAGAAGAAGTAAGCGGCCAGCCCGGATTCGGTATCGTTGGCCATCGCCACCACTTCTGCTTCGCTGGTGAAGCGGAACAGCGGTGCCAGCGGGCCGAAGGTCTCCTCGCGCGCGACCCGCATCGACGCAGTCGCATTGGCCAGCACCGTCGGCGCGAAGAAGGTGCCGCCGAGCGCATGGCGCTGGCCGCCCGTCAGCACCGTGGCGCCGTGCGCGAGCGCATCGGCGATATGCGCTTCGACCTTGGCCACCGCATCGGCGTCGATAAGCGGGCCTTGCGTGACCCCGCTGTCGACGCCATGGCCCGGCCGCAACTGTTCGACCGCGCTGACCAGCCGGCGCGCGACCTCGTCGTAGACGCGGTCGTGCACATAGATGCGGTTGGCGCAGACACAGGTCTGGCCGCTGTTGCGGAACTTGGAGGCAAGGATGCCCTCGACCGCGCGATCCAGGTCGGCGTCGTCGAAGATGATCAGCGGCGCGTTGCCGCCCAGTTCCAGCGAGAGCTTCTTCACGGTGCCGGCGCACTGCGCCATCAGCAGCTTGCCGATCGCGGTCGAGCCGGTAAAGCTGAGCTTGCGCACCACCGGGCTGGCGCACAGCACGCCGCCGATCTGCACGGCGTCGCCGGTCACCACCTGCAGCACGCCACGCGGCACGCCGGCCTGTTCGCCCAGCACGGCCAGCGCCAGCGCCGTGAGCGGCGTCTGTTCGGCCGGCTTGACGATGATGGTGCAGCCGGCGGCGAGCGCCGGGCCGACCTTGCGCGTGATCATCGCCGCGGGGAAGTTCCACGGCGTAATGGCCGCGCACACGCCCACCGGCTCGCGCAGCACCAGCATCTTCTGGCTGCTGCGCGGGCTGGCCAGCACCTCGCCATCGACCCGCTTGGCTTCCTCGCCAAACCACTCGAGGAAGCTCGCGGCATAGGCCACCTCGCCACGCGCCTCGGCCAGCGGCTTGCCTTGCTCGGCGGTCATCAGCCGGGCCAGGTCTTCCTGGTGCGCCAGCATCAGGTCGGCCCAGCGGCGCAGCACGGCGGCACGCGCCTTGCCCGTCTGCGCGCGCCATGCCGGCAGCGCGCGCTCGGCGGCGCGCACCGCCTGTTCGGCTTCAGCCGCGCCGGCCAGGGGCACCGAGCCGATCCGTTCCTGAGTCGCCGGGTTGAAGACGGCGAGTTCTGCGCCGCTTTGCGCTCCGGTCCATTCGCCGTCGATCAGGCAATGGCTGCGCAACAGCGCGGTATGTTGGCGTTCCATGTGTTCCCCTTATTCGGCCAGCGCCTGGGCCAGCACCGCCAGCGCCGCGTCGAACTGCGCCTGCGGGATGGTGAGCGGATAGAGGAAGCGGATGACGTTGCCATAGGTGCCGCAGGTCAGCAGCACCAGGCCGGCTTCCAGCGCACGCGTCTGTACGCGCTTGGCATGCTCGGCACTTGGCTGGCCCGTGGCGGGATCGCAGAATTCGGCGGCAACCATCGAACCCAGCCCACGCACCTCGGCCATTGCGGGGCAGTGCTTGCGCTGCGCCAACAGGTGCTCGCGCAACTGCTGGCCCAGGCTGGCGGAGCGCTCGCACAGTTCTTCTTCCTCGATGACATCGATGACCGCGTGCGCCGCCGCCACCGCCAGCGGATTGCCGGCATAGGTGCCACCGAGGCCGCCGGGCAGCGGCGCATCCATGATCGCGGCCCGGCCACTGACCGCCGACAGCGGCATGCCGCCAGCCAGGCTCTTGGCCATGGTAATCAGGTCCGGCTCCACGTCATGGTGCGACATCGCGAACATCTTGCCGGTACGGCCAAAGCCGGTCTGCACTTCATCGGCAATCAGCACGATGCCGTGCTGGTCGCACACCGCCCGCAAGCCCCGCATGAAATCGGCCGGCGCCGCCTGGAAGCCGCCCTCGCCTTGCACCGGCTCAACGATGATCGCGGCCACGCGGCCCGGATCGATATCGGTCTTGAACAGGCCTTCAAGCGCCTGCAGCGCCCGCTCAGTGCTGACGCCATGCAGCGCGCTGGGGAACGGGGCGTGGTAGATGTCGGAGGGGAACGGGCCAAAGCCGATCTTGTACGGCGCCACCTTGCCGGTCAGCGCCATGCCCAGCAGCGTGCGTCCATGGAAGGCGCCCGAGAAAGCGATCACGCCGGGGCGGCCGGTATGCGCACGGGCGATCTTGATGGCATTCTCCACGGCCTCTGCGCCGGTGGTGAACAGGGCCGTCTTGTTCAGGCCCTGGATCGGCACCAGCGCGTTGATGCGCTCGGCCAGCGCGACATAGCCCTGGTAGGGCACGATCTGGTAGGCGGTATGCGTGAAACGCTCCAGCTGCGCGGCGATGGCCTGCATCACGCGCGGGTGGCGGTGGCCCGTGTTGAGCACGGCGATGCCGGCGGCGAAGTCCGTGTAGGCACGGCCTTCCACGTCCCACAGCGTGGCGTTCTCGGCGCGGTCGGCGTAGAAATCGCACATCACGCCCACGCCGCGCGGCGTCGCGAGGGTACGGCGTTGGTTCAGTTCGAGGTTTTTCATGGTCTTTGTGCGGTGAGGACTGTCGGCACCGGCCGACTCGCGAAACGGGCACCGCTGGCAGGGGCCCAGCGATGCCAGCCATTTCAACCGGCCTTGGCCCTATAATCCAGTACCGCTTTTGCAATTCCGATGGTGCCAATTTGAAATCGATCTGCGGCGACCAGCTGCTCCAGCGCCTGGGCCCCGAAGGCACGGCGGCACTGGGCAAACCGCTCAACCGGGGCCTCTACGAATGCATCCGCGGCGCGATACAGGACGGCAGCCTTGCGCCGGCCACGCGCCTGCCGCCGCAACGCGACCTGGCCGCCGAGCTGGGGTTGTCGCGCAACACGGTGATGTTTGCCTACGACCAGCTGCTGGCCGAGGGCTACCTGTACGCGCGCACCGGCAGCGGCACCTTCGTTGCCGCCACCGCGCCGGAGCGCTACCTGAACGCCGCCGCCGTGCCGGCGACCGAGGTCGGGCCGCAGGCCATGCCCGGGCTGTCGCCGCGCGGACAGCGGCTGCTGGCCAATGCCTCGGCCTCGCCCACGCAATGGGGCGCCTTCATGCCGGGCGTTCCCGACGTCACGCGCTTCCCGCATCGCCGTTATGCCCAGATCTCGGCCCGCCTGTGGCGCAACCCGCACCCGGAGTGGCTGAGCTACAGCCATGGCGGCGGGCTGCCGGCGCTGCGCGAAGCCCTGGCGGCGCACCTGCGCGTGGCGCGGTCGGTGCGCTGCGATCCGGACCAGGTGCTGATCACCGAGGGCATACACCAGGCCATCGACCTGGTGGTGAGGATGCTGGGCTCGCCCGGCGACCAGGCGTGGGTGGAGGAACCCAGCTATTGGGGCATCCGCGGCGTGCTGCAGGTCAGCGATATCGGCATGGTGCCGAAGCTGGTGGACGACGAGGGCCTGACGCTGCCCGACACCGAAGCCGGCAGGGACATGCCCGCGCCGCGCTTTATCTTCGTCACGCCCTCGCACCAGTACCCGCTTGGCGCCGTGATGAGCCTGAAGCGCCGGCGCGCGCTGCTGGAGTACGCTCGCCAGCGCGGCAGCTGGATCGTGGAGGACGACTACGACAGCGAGTTCCGTTTTTCCGGACAGCCGGTCCCGTCGTTGCAGGGCATGGAACCGGATGCGCCGGTGATCTATATCGGCACCTTCAGCAAGACCCTCTATCCGGGCTTGCGCATGGGCTACCTGGTGCTGCCGCGCAGCCTGGCCGGCGCCTTCCAGACCGCGCACGCCGAGCTATACCGGGCCGGCCACCTGATGACGCAGGCAACCGTCGCCGAATTCATGCAGGCGGGCGACTATGCCGCCCACATCCGCCGCATGCGGCCGCTGTATGCCAGGCGGCGCGCCATCCTGGCCGCGTTGCTCGAGCGCTACCTCGGCCCCGGCGCGCTGCACGAGCACGGCAGCAATGCCGGCCTGCACCTGGTGCTGCGCCTGCCCGACGATGCCGACGACGTGGCCATCACCGCCGCCGCCCGCGAGCGCGGCATCATGGTGCGGCCGCTGTCGCGCTATTTCATCGGCGCTGCCGTGCAGCGAGGCCTGCTGCTGGGGTATGCCTGCGTGCCGGAGGAGGACATCGCGCCGGCCTTCGACAGGCTGCTCGGCTGCCTGCCGCGCGGCGGCATGCGCGCCCCGCAGCGTTGAACCGTGCCGAGAGACAAGCCCCGCCGTCCTGAAGGCGACTTCATCCTGAAATAACGGAAGATGCAATGAATCAACTATTGGTCCGCAATGTCCGGCTCGCAGCCGGGAACCAGGTCGATATCCTGATCGCAGACGGTCAGTTCGCGAGCATCGGCGCCGGGCTTGACACGCCGGCCGGATGCCAGGTCGAGGACGGCGCCGGCGCGCTGGCGCTTCCCGGCCTGGTCGAGGCGCACACCCACCTGGACAAGACCCTGTGGGGCATGCCCTGGTATCGCAATGAGGTCGGTCCCAACCTGACCGACCGCATCGACAACGAGCGCCGCTGGCGCGCCGCCACCGGCCACGATGCCCGCGCGCAATCGCTGGTGCTGGCGCGCGCCTTCCTCGCGGCGGGCACCACGCGGCTGCGCACCCACGTCGACATCGACACCGACGCGGGGCTGCGCCACCTGCAAGGCGTACTGGCCACGCGCGACCAGCTGTCCGCGCAGATGGACATGCAGATCGTCGCGTTCCCGCAGTCGGGCGTGCTGGGGCGCCCCGGCACGGAAGCCCTGCTGGATGCGGCGCTGCGCGATGGCGCCGACATCCTCGGCGGGCTGGACCCGTGCGCCATCGAAGGCGACCCGGTGCGCGCGCTGGATGTCCTGTTCGGCCTCGCGCAGCGCCATGGCCGCCCGCTCGACATCCATCTGCACGAGCCCGGCACCATGGGCGCCTATTCCCTCGACCTGATCCTGCAGCGAACGGCCGCGCTGGGCATGCGCGGCATGGTCACGGTCAGCCACGCCTTCTGCCTGGGCGATATTGCCGAACGCGAGCGCGACGCGCTGCTGCGACGCATCGCCGACCTTGGGGTTGTCATCGTCACCACCGCGCCGCCGTCGCGCCCGGTGCCGCCGGTCGCCGCGTGCCGCGCGGCCGGTGTCAGGATTGCCGGCGGCAACGACGGCATCCGCGATACCTGGACCCCATACGGCTCGCCCGACATGCTGGAGCGGGCCATGCTGATCGGCCTGCGCAACAACTTCCGCCGCGACGACGAACTCGCGCTTGCGCTCGATTGCGTGACGCACGCGGCCGCCGGCGCATGCGGCTTCCAGCGCTATGGCCTGGCGCCGGGCGACCGGGCCGACCTGGTGCTGGTCGCCGCGCAAACGGTGGCCGAGGCGGTCGTGGCAAGGCCGGTGCGGCAACTGGTGGTGTCGGCCGGCCGGGTCGTGGCACGCAACGGCGCGCTGGCATGAACGCATCCGTCAAATAAACTAGCTGCAGGGCGGCGTTGAAATCGTGCTCTTGCGTCGCGCGGCAGTCGCCTGCAAAGCACATTGCGCGCCGGGGCCAGGTGACAAGCGGCCCGCAACCGCACGGAGGTGGCCTTCAATGAAGCCTCGTCACGATCCACAGCAATGGCGCCGCTTCTATATCCTGGATGAGAAGAACCGGCCAGTGCAGGTAACCGACCACGACGAATGGTCGCGCTGGATGGCGGACAACGACCTGGTATTCCGCCGCACCCTGCTGGAGCAGTCCGGCGGCATGGTGACGACCCGCTTCCGGGGCGTGTCCGAGGCCGCACCGACGGACACCCCCTTGTTCATCACCCGTGTGACCGGGCTGGCCGAGCAGGACAATGAAAGCTATGGCGCGCAGACGCTTGACGCGGCGCTGGAAGAGCATGAGCGGATCGTGCAGAAGCTGCTGCGCCAGCTGACCGGGCGGTGACAGGCAGCCCGGACCAGCATGCGCCTTTGCCTGGGCCCTGGTGCCGGTCGCACCGCGAGTGAACATGCGTCACCTGCTGGAAGCCCGCCTCGTCAACGATGCCTTTGGCGATCCTGGGCTGTTCGTAAACTTCCTGGACGAACGGCGCGCGCTGCTGTTCGACCTGGGCGACATCGCCCGGCTGATGCCGCGCGAGCTGATGCGCCTGTCGCATGTGTTTGTCACGCATGCGCACATGGATCATTTCTCTGGCTTCGACAAGCTGCTGCGGGTGCTGCTCGGGCGCAAGCCGCGCATCGTGCTGGTCGGCGGGCCGGGGTTCCTGGCACAGGTCGAGCACAAGCTGCTCGCCTATACCTGGAACGTGGTGCATCGCTACGCCATCGAACTGGTCATCGAAGTGGCCGAACTTGGACTGGACGGGCAGATGCGGCGCGCCTGCTTTTCCAGCCGGCACGGCTTTGCCAGGGAGGCCGAGGCGTGTGTCGAGAGGGCCGGCGATATCGTCCACGACGAAGCGACGTTCCGGGTGCGCGCCTGCTTTGTCGACCACGGGATTCCATGCCTGGCCTACCTGGTGGAGGAAAAGGCCCGGCTCGGCGTCAACAAGGAACGCCTGGCTGCATCGGGCCTGACCACCGGCGCCTGGCTGCGCGAACTCAAGCATGCGGTCCTGACCGGCGCGGCCGGCGATACCCCGATTCTTGTGCAGTGGCGGGACAGGAGCGGCGACCATGCGTCGGCGCGAACGGTCGGCGAGCTGAGCCGGCTGATCCTGGCTACCGAGCCCGGCCGGCGCATCGGCTACGTGACCGACCTGCGCTATACGAGCGCGAACGTGCAAGCATTGTCGCAACTGATGCAAGGCGTCGACCAGCTCTTCATCGAGAGCGTGTTCCTGGATGTCGACCGGGCACACGGCCTGCGCAAGAACCACCTGACCGCTGCCCAGGCCGGATTGATTGCGCGCAGCATAGGTGCGCGCGCGGTGACGCCGTTCCATTTTTCGCCACGCTATCAAGGGCGCGCCGATGAACTGGCCGCCGAGGTACGGGACGCCTGGGCCACGGAGTCCTTTGCAGAACAGGTACCGCCGGCGGTCTAGATCTTGATCTGCGTGCCAATCTCGATCACGCGATTTGCCGGTATGTTGAAGTAATCAGCAGCATTGCCGGCGTTCCTGCTCATCGTGGCAAACAGACGTTCACGCCATGACGCCATGCCACTGGGACCGCCGGCTGCAGCGACGATGGCGTCGCGACTCAGGAAGAACGAGGTGTCCATGATGTCAAACTCCAGGCCAGCCGCCGGAGGCAGCGCGCCGAGCGCCTGCGCGACATCGGGCCGGTTCATGAAGCCGAAGCGCAGCGTTATCCGGTAGCAGGCGTGTCCGAGCGCTTCAACGGCTGCGCACTCGGTCGCCGGCACCGATGGTACATCCTTCATCTTCACGGTAAGAAACACAACGCGCTCGTGTAGCACCCTGTTATGGTTGAGGTTATGCATCAACGCGTGTGGCACCACATCCGGTGTCGGGGTGAGGAACACCGCCGTGCCGGGCACACGCGGCGGTGGTGCGAGAAACAGCGAATCCAGGAACGACTTGAGGGGCACGTCGGTACTTTGGAGCCGCTCCAACAGGGCTTGCCGGCCGCGAACCCATGTCAGCATCACGACGAATATCCCGGCCCCGACAACGAGCGGGAACCAGCCCCCTTCGGCAACTTTCAACAGGCTGGAGGAAACGAAAGCCATATCCACCGCAATAAAGAAGCCGGTTGCGACAAGGCTTAGCAGCAGGTTGTAGCGCCAACCGTAGTGGATCACAAAGAAGGTGAGAAGCGTCGTCACCAACATCGTGCCGGTGACCGCGACCCCATACGCCGAAGCGAGATTGGACGAAGATCCGAAGCCGAGCACGGCAACCAGAACCGCAACAAGCAACATCCCGTTGAGAGTCGGTATGTAGATCTGACCGATCGCTCGCTCCGATGTGTGCACCACGTTCATGCGTGGCAGATAGCCCAGCTGGATTCCCTGTTTCGTCAGCGAGTAGGCACCCGAAATCGTCGCCTGCGACGCGATCACTGTTGCCGCTGTCGCGAGTGCAACCATCGGATAAAGGGCCCACGACGGAAACAGCAGGTAGAAGGGGTTCTCGATTGCTTTTGCATTCACAATGATCAGCGCGCCCTGCCCCAGGTAATTGAGCGCAAGCGCCGGGAATACCAGCCCGAACCAGGCCAGGCGAATCGGGGCACTGCCGAAGTGCCCCATATCGGCGTAGAGCGCTTCGGCACCGGTGAATGCGAGCAGCACCGCCCCAAGCACCGCGAACGAGGCGAACCCGTGCTGCGTCACGAAACCGAGCGCGTGCAGCGGGCTGAGCGCGCCCAGGATTGCGGGATACCGGGCGATGCCGTGGATGCCCGCGGCGGCCAGGGCGAGAAACCACACGATCGTGACAGGCCCGAACAGCGCGCCGATGGCGGCGGTGCCATGCCGCTGGAACAGGAACAGCGCGATCAACACACCCACCGATGCCGGCAAGACATAAGGCTGCAGCGCGGTAGTGCCCACCTCGATGCCTTCGAGCGCCGAGAGCACCGACATGGCAGGTGTCAGCACCGCATCGCCATAGAAGAGCGCCGCGCCGAACAGGCCCACCAGCAGGATCGGCGTCGGCGAGCGGCCGACCTTTTTCACTGACGACAGGGCGAGCGCGAGCAGTGCCATGATGCCGCCTTCGCCCCTGTTGTTTGCCCGCATGATGAGGATCACGTACTTGAGCGAAACCACCACCATCAGCGCCCAGAGGATCGCGGAGATGCCGCCAAGTATGTTCTCGGTTACGAGCGGAATCCCGTGGGCTGGATTGAAGGTTTCCTTGACCGCATAAAGGGGGCTCGTGCCGATATCGCCGTAGACCACGCCCAACGCAGCAAGCGTGAGCGCTGCGCGGGATTGCTGCGGGTGCGACGCGGCTGGCGTTTCACCGTTCATGGCATGGGAATCCACCGCTGCTCCTCGATTTTCGAACGGATGGTCCGCCTGCTCAGGGCAATCACGTGAGGGCGCCCCCGCCGCGAGCCCTTCTGTCCGGGCCCCGCCTTTCGGGAGCGAGAGACGTATTCGACCCATGCCCGCCGCATGCAAATTGCCGCCAAACCTGTCGTTGGCCCAGCCTTGCTACAATTCTGGTTCACAGAACGGCAAATATCATGGGCTTTGAACAACTCGCAGCACTAAGGGATCAACTGGCAAGCAAGGCGAAGGCCGAATCTCGTACGGAAGGCAAGCGCCGGCGCCCTGCGCCGGCTGCCGCGCAGGCTGCGGCGCCCGCGAAGCCGCCCGTCGATCCGGTGGTGCATTCCATTGCCCGGCTGCAGAAGCACTTCCCCAAGGCGTTTCCGAAGAATCCGGCGCCCAAGGTGCCGCTGAAGGTCGGCACGTTCGAGGATCTGGCCCAGCATGCGGGCAAGCTAGCCCTGACCGAGGCGGAGCTGCGTGAAGCGATCCGCACCTGGTGCAGCGGCGCACGCTATTGGTCGTGCATGGTGGAAGGCGCCAAGCGGCTGGACCTGGAAGGCAATGAGGCCGGCGTCGTCAGCGTGGCGGATGCCAAGCGGGCCCAGCAGCTGAAGGCCCGCCGCGGTGCGGGCACCCGGCCGCGGAAAGCCAAGCCCGCCACGCCCGCTGCCACGCCTGACACCCCTGCCGCGCCCGCCGCCACGCCTGACAGCCCCGACACGCCTGCCGCGCCCTGATCCCCGCCGTCGGATCTGCAGCGGCGCTTACGCCAGCACTGCGCGCGCGATCACCGTCCGCTGGATTTCCGACGAGCCTTCATAGATGCGCAGGATCCGCGCATCGCGCACCAGCCGCTCCAGCGGCATTTCGCGCGTGAAGCCGTAGCCGCCGTGGATCTGCAGCGCGGCGTCGGTGACAAAACCGACCATCTCCGAGGCATAGAGCTTGGCCATCGATGCCTGCTCGGTGAAGGGCTCGCCGTCCCGGCGCCGCACCGCTGCCTGCAGGGTCAGCAGCCAGGCCGCCTCCAGCCGCGTGCGCATGTCGGCGAACATCCATTGCAGGCCTTGCTTGCGCGCCAGCGGCTCGCCGCCGACCTGGCGCTGCCTGGCCCAGTCCGCCGCGCAGGCCAGCGCTGCCTCGGCAATGCCCAGGCTGGTGGCGGCCACGTCCAGGCGGCTGTTGTCCAGCACCTTCATCGCGGTACGGAAGCCCGTGCCTTCCGGCCCCAGCCGGTTGGCGGCGGGGACGAAGCAGTCCAGCGCCACCTCATGGGCCGGCGCCCCGCGAATCCCCATCAGTTTCTCGGCGGGTGCGATCTGCACGCCCTCGCTGTGCCGGTCCACCACGAAGGCGCTGATGCCGCGCGTGCCGGCGGCCGGATCGGTCTTGGCGTAGACGACGATAAAGTCCGCAGCGTCCGCATTGGAGATGAAGTGCTTGACCCCGCGCAGGCGGTAGCCGTCGCCCTCCGGGGTGGCGCGCGTGGCCATGTCGGCCGGGTTGGAGCCGGCGCGCGGCTCGGTCAGCGCAAAGGCGCCCAGCTTGCCGCCGGCGGCCGCATCCGGCAGGTAGCGCTCGCGCAGGCTGTGGTCGCCGCCGATCAGGATGGAATCGGTCGCCAGGTAGTGCGCGCCGATCATCGACGAGGTCGAGGCGCAGGCCTTGGCAACCTCCGCCAACGACAGGATCAGTGCCACCGGCGAGGTCTCGGTCCCGCCCCAGCGCTCCGGCAGGTTCATCCCCATCAGGCCGAGCTCGGCAAGTTGCGGCACATAACACGTGGTGGAGGCTTCGGCCCGGTCCACCTCGGCCGCCTTCGGGGCCAGTTCGCTTTGCGCGAAGCGGCCGATGGCGTCGGCAATCTCGAGATCGCCCGGCTCGACGCCCAGTCGTTTATGCATGTTGTTTCTCCTTGCTGAACACTTGCGGATGCGCCGTGGCAGCGTTGGCCAGCTCGGCCAGAATGGCTTCGGTATGCTGCCCCAGCGCAGGCGCGGGCGTCACGCGATTGGCGCCGTAACCGGAAAACTTCACCGGCTGCGAGGGCAGCCGCACGGTGCCGCCCTCCGGCCCGGGCACTTCGGCAAGCAGGCCGCGGTGGGCGGCATGGTCGCTCTCCAGGGCGTCCTTGACGTTGCGGATGGGCGCGACGGGAATGCCCGCCTCGCTCAGCAGGCGGTTCACCTCGGCCACGGAAAGGCCGGCCGACCAGGCTTCGAGACCGGCGCGCAGATCGCCCTCGAAGCGGCAGCGCGTCTCGTCGTCGGCAAAGCGCGGGTCCTGCGCCATCTCCGGCCGGCCGATGGCATTGGCCAGCGCCTGGAACAGCTTGTTGTTCAGCACCGCCACCACATAGAAGCCGTCTGCGGCGCGGTACACGCCGAACGGCGCGGACGAGGGATGGCGGTTGCCGACGCGCCGCGGCGCCAGGCCGGTCGCGGCATAGCGCGCGACCAGGGTGGCGCTCAGGCTCAGGGTGGCGTCGAACATCGAGACATCGACATGCGTGCCCCGCCCGGTCTTCTCGCGCGCCAGCAGCGCGGCCAGCACGCCCCATGAGGCGAACAGGCCGCTGACCGCATCGGAGATGGCCTCGCCCAGCATGGTCGGGGTGCCGTCCGGGGCGCCGGTGGCATCCATCAGCCCGCACATTGCCTGCAGGATGATGTCGTAGGCCGGGCGGTGCGATTCCGGCCCGGTCTGGCCGAAGCCCGACACGCTGGCGTAGACCACCGGCGGATTCAGCGCACGCAGCGCCTCATAGCCGATGCCCAGCTTGTCCGCGACACCCGGGCGGAAGTTCTCGACCACCACGTCGGCCCGGACGCAGAGCGAGCGCGCCAGCTCCAGGCCCGCTGCCGTCTTCAGGTCGATCACGATGCTCTGCTTGTTGCGGTTCATGGCAGAGAACAGGCCGCTCTTGCCATCGACAAAGGGACCGACCGCGCGGTAGTCGTCGCCGCCAGGCGGTTCGATCTTGATCACCTCTGCGCCAAGGTCGCCGAGCAGCGCCGTGCAGTAAGGGCCCGCCAGCACGCGCGAGAAATCGATCACGCGGATGCCGGCAAGCGGCAGGTCGGAATGGGTCACGTCTTGGCCTCCAGGCTTGCAAACCCGCGGGCTTGCGTTTCAGTGACACCGATTCTGCGCAGCGCAGGCTATCAAGTAAAATATTGAATTCGACTAGCACCTATAGGATTTCCTGATGCGCGTCTCCTTGCGGCTGTTGCGCTACTTCGCCGCGGCGGCGGAAACCGGCAGCACCACGGCGGCGGCGCGGCTGCTGAACGTCTCGCAGCCCTCGATCTCCGTTGCCATCCGCGAACTGGAGACGCTGTTCGAGGAAGCCCTGTTCGCCCGCGATGTCGGCGCAAGGATGACCCTGACCCGCTTCGGCGTGCGCAAGCTGGCGGAAGCGCGCCACATCCTTGGGGCAGCAACGGCATTTGAAGTGGACAAGAGCGGCGATGCCGCCGCGGGCGAGGTGCAGATCGGCGTGTTCCGCACGCTGGCGCCGGTCTACCTGCCGGTGGTGCTGCGCCTGGCACGCGAGCGCTATCCCAAACTGTCGGTCCGCTTTGTCGAAGGAGATCTCGCCCAGCTGGAAGACTGGCTGCACGGTGGGCAGATCGAGCTGGCGCTGACCTACGACGTCGGCATGCCCGATGACATCGAGCGCGAACTGCTGGCAGAGCTGCGGCCCTACGGCCTGCTGCCTGCGGGCTCGCGGCTGGCCAGGCGCAAAGGCAGCCTGTCACTGCACGAATTGGCGCAGGAACCGCTGATCCTGATCGACCTGCCGCACAGCCGTGAATTCCTGATGGCGCCGTTCTGGCAATTCGGGCTGCAGCCCGAGGTGCGCTACCGCGCGACTTCGCTGGAACTGGCGCGCGGCATGGTGGCGAACGGACTGGGCGCGGCGCTGCTGATCACGCAGGCGCCGGCGTCGTCCCAGATTACCGCCGTCGTGGAAAAGCCGATACGGGAAGATAGCGTGCGCCAGCCGCTGGTGATCGCGCGCACGGCCCGCGCGACGCGCACGCGGGCGTCAGAGTTGCTGGCTGAATGCGTGCGCGCGGCCGTGCAGGAAGCGATGATCAAACGCGCCTGACCGCAGGCGGTGTCCACGAGCCGTCGAACACCGGCGCCTTCGGCCAGCAGGCCCGGGCATCACGAGCGCATTCTGACTGTGATAGCGTGGAGCCTTCCGACTTTCCGCCCACCCATGACCGATTTCGACGCCGACGCCCTCAAGCGGCTGGTCACAGTCACCATGCCCTTTGGCAAGCACAAAGGCACGGTGATCGCCGACCTGCCAGGCAACTACCTGAACTGGTTCGCGCGCGAGGGCTTCCCGCCGGGGCAGATCGGCGCGCTGCTGGCGCTGATGCATGAGCTGGACCACAACGGCCTGTCGCATCTGCTCAAGCCGTTGCGCGGGCGCACGTAGCGCCCTCGGGCCTGAGGCTCAGGTCACCGGTGCCGGATTGAACAGCACCAGCGCATTGCGGATCTTCCAGTGCTCGGCCCATGACTTCTTGCCACTGGCCACGGCCAGGAGCGTGTGGAACAGCTCCCAGCCCACTTGCTCGATGGTGGCCTCGCCGGTCGCGATGCGGCCGGCGTTGACATCCATCAGGTCGTGCCAGCGCCGTGCCAGGTCGTTGCGGGTGGACACCTTGATCACCGGCACCTCGGCCAGCCCGTACGGCGTGCCGCGCCCGGTGGTGAATACGTGTAGGTTCATGCCGGCAGCCAGCTGCAGCGTGCCGCAGACAAAATCGCCCGCGGGCGTGGCGGCGTAGATCAGCCCCTTCTGCGTGACCTTCTCGCCGGGGCCAGTGACGCCGTGGATCGGGCCGGTGCCGGACTTGACGATCGAGCCCATCGCCTTTTCCACGATATTCGACAGGCCGCCCTTCTTGTTGCCCGGCGTGGTGTTGGCGCTGCGGTCGACCTTGCCCTGCTCCAGATAGCGGTCGTACCAGGCCATCTGCCGCACCAGCGCCTCGGCCACCTCGGGGGTGGCCGCGCGCGCGGTCAGTTGGTCGATGCCGTCGCGCACCTCGGTCACTTCGGAGAACATCACCGTGGCCCCGGCGCGCACCAGCAGGTCGGTGGCAAAGCCCACCGCGGGGTTGGCGGTGACGCCGGAGAAGGCATCGCTGCCGCCGCACTGCACGCCGACCACCAGGTCCGACGCCGGACAGGTCTCGCGCCGGCGTGCGTCCAGGCGCGCCAGGTGCTTCTCCGCCGTGGCCATGATCGAATCGATCATCGAGGCAAAGCCCACATGCTGCTCGTCCTGCAGGCAGACCACATCGGGCTCGCCCTCCTTCTGGATCGGGATGGTGCCGGCGCCGATCAGGCGCGCCGGCTGCAGCTTCTCGCAACCCAGGCTGACGATCATCACCTCGCCGCCGAAATTGGGGTTCAGCGCGATATTGCGGATGGTGCGGATCGGGATGCCGGCGTCGGACGCGTCGATCGCCACGCCGCAGCCGTAGGTGTGCTCAAGGCCCACTACGTCGTCGACATGGGGATACTTGGGCAGTAGTTCTTCCTTGATGCGCCGCACGGCAAACTCCACCACGCCCTCCACGCACTGCACCGTGGTGGTAATGCCCAGGATATTGCGCGTGCCGACCGAGCCGTCCGCATTGCGGTAGCCCTCGAAGGTATAGCCATCCAGCGGCGGCAGCGGCGCCACGCGCGTGCCGACCGGCAGGTCGTGCAGTTCAGGCGCGGCCGGCATGCGGGTCACCCGCTCATTGACCCAGCTGCCGCGCGGCAGGCCTTTCAGCGCGTAGCCGATCACCACGTTGTAGCGGATCACCGCGTCGCCCTCGCGCAGCTCAGTCAGCGCCACCTTGTGGCCCTGCGGCACGCCCTCTGCCAGCACCAGGCCGCAGGGGAATTCCGTTCCCGCCGGCAGGCCGCCGTCGTTGGCCACGATCGCGACGTTGTCGTTCGCGTGCATCGTGATGTACAGGGGGCGGGCCGCCTTCCCACCTGCCGTCGGGGTCACTGCCATGTCATCTCCAGCCTGGCGCTGTCGCGCACCTTTAGTGTTACGTTGTCTGACAACATTCTATCTGCTTATGCTTGTCTATGGCCTCGGGAATTCCCTATCTCTTTCCATCTCAGGGCAAACATAAGCCACTTTCCTAGGTTTGTTGTACGACAACACATCATGAACCAGGATTGTCCGCCCCAGGAACGAGGCCAACCCGCCGAAATCCTGTTGCACCGCAAAATGACCATTCCCCGCAATATGGCCTATAAGGATGCAACCGGTTTCATGCCACGAGAACCGGACAGGAGACCTTCCGCGCGGCGACGCACATCGCGCAGCCACGCCGCACTGATACCCCATACACCGGCCGCTCCCTCGGCCACGCCCACGACAGGAGGCATGACTCATGCGCTGGAAGCAACGTCCGCAAGGTTCCAACTGGGGTGATTTCGGCCCCGACGACCAGCTTGGCCGCGTCAACCTGATCGGCCCGGAACAAGTCGTCAAAGGCGCGCGCGAGGTGCAGGCCGGCATCAGCTTCTGCCTGTCGCTGCCGCTGGACTACCCCGGCGGCAACAAGCTCAACCCGCGCCGGCATCCGCCGGTGCTGCGGCCTACCCTGCGCGACGACATCCCCTATTTGAACTTCCCGCTGGCCAAGGTCGATCCCACCGCCACCGACGTCATCAGCGACGACCAGGTGCTGCTGTGCCTGCAATACAGCACGCAATGGGATGCGCTGGCGCACGTGGGGGCGCTGTTCGATGCCGACGGCGACGGCCGCCCGGAGCGCGTGTATTACAACGGCTACCGCGCCAACGAGCATATCGTCGGCCCGGTCGACTATGCCGAGGACGACAACTTCGCCGCGCACCCTTGCGGCCACGACCACAGTGCCGCGCAGGCGCTGGGCATCGAGAACTTCGCGGTCAAGGGCATGCAGGGCCGCGGCGTGCTGGTGGACCTGGCGCATGCCTTCGGCATGGACTTCCGCAATGTCGGCTACGACGACCTGATGCACGCGCTGGACGCCGGCAAAGTGGAGGTCGAACGCGGCGACATGCTGCTGCTGCGCACCGGCTTTGCCGAGGTGGTGCTGTCGATGCAGCGCAACCCCGATGAAGCCGTGCTGCACCACAGCTGCTGCGCGCTGGACGGCCGCGACGAGCGCCTGCTGAACTGGATCACCGATGCCGGCATCGCCGCGCTGATCGCCGACAACTACGCGGTGGAACGCTACCCCGCCCGCCCCGCGCCCGACGGCGACAAGAGCCACCCGCTGCTGCCGCTGCACCACCATTGCCTGTTCAAGCTGGGCCTGCCGCTGGGCGAGCTGTGGTACCTGCGCGAACTGGCGGACTGGTTGCGCGCCAGCGGCCGCACCCGCTTCCAGCTCACCGCCCCGCCGTTGCGCCTGCCCGGCGCGGTGGGGTCGCCGGTGACGCCGATCGCCACGGTATAAGCCAACAACAATAAACCAGGGAGACACCATGAACCATCGCCACGCGCTCCGCCGCATTGCCGCCAGCGCCCTCGCCTTCGCCGCGGCGCTTGCCTGCGGCACCGCCCAGGCCCAGCCCAGGGCCGCCGTCTCTGACGATGTCGTCAAGCTCGGCATGCTGCTCGACATGAGCGGCCTGTATGCCGACGTCACCGGCCGCGGCAGCGCCACCGCCGCGCAGATGGCCATCGACGATTTCGGCGGCAAGGTGCTGGGCAAGAAGATCGAGCTGGTGGTGGTCGATCACCAGAACAAGGCCGACATCGCCGCCAACAAGGCGCGCGAATGGTTCGACACTGCCAATGTCGACGCCATCCTCGACGTGGCCGCGTCTGCGCCGGCGCTGGCGGTGCTTGAGGTTGCAAGACAGAAGAACCGCATCGTGGTGTTCTCCGGCCCGGGCACCGAGCGCATCACCAACGACCTGTGCACGCCGGTGTCAGTGCACTACGCCTACGACACCTACGCGCTGGCCAACACCACCGCGCGCGCGATGGTGCAGCGCGGCGGCAAGTCCTGGTTCTTCCTGACGGCGGACTACGCCTTCGGCCACACGCTGCAGGACTCGGCCACCGCGGTCGTCAACGAGACCGGCGGCAAGGTGCTGGGCGCCGCGCGCCACCCGCTGGCCACCAGCGACTTTGCCTCTTACCTGCTGCAGGCGCAGGCCAGCAAGGCACAGGTGGTGGGCCTGGCCAATGCCGGCGGCGATACCGTCAACGCGATCAAGGCCGCCTCTGAATTCGGCCTGACCCGCAACAACACGCAGCGCATGGCGGGCCTGCTGCTCTATATCAACGACATCCACGCCATCGGCCTGAAGACCGCCTCCGGGCTGGTGCTGACCGAAGCTTTCTACTGGGATATGAACGATGCCACGCGAGCCTGGTCGCGCCGCTATTTCGACAAGCTCAGGAAAATGCCCAACATGAGCCAGGCGGGTGCGTATTCATCGGTGACGCACTACCTGAAGGCCGTGCAGGCAGCCGGCACAGACGAGACCGCGGCGGTGATGAAGAAGATGAAGTCGATGCCGATCAACGACTTCTTCGCCAAGAACGGCCGCATCCGCGAAGACGGACGCATGGTCCACGACATGTATCTGTTCGAGGTCAAGACGCCGGCCGAGTCCAAGTACCCATGGGACTACTACAAGGTGCTGGCCACGGTGCCGGGCGAGCAGGCGTTCATGCCGGTGTCGAAATCGCAGTGCTCGCTGGTCAGGCGCTGATGGCGGCGCCGGTAGAGATAAGCGGCGTAGAGGCGCGGGGCCGAGGTTCCTGACCAATACAGATCATGGTTTGTATTCGAGAAATACAATCCATATTGCGCATTTTAGTCCCTGGTCAGGTTTTCCAGCCACAGGCTCATCAACCCCGCCCGGCCCCTGACGCCGAATTTCCGGAAAATGCCGGTCACATAGGAATGGGTCGTTGAAACGGCCAGGCCGAGGCGCTGGGCAATCTGCTTTTCCGATGCGTCGGTCAACAGCAGCCGCAAGACCTTCTGCTCGTGGGGCGCCAACGGAACGGAGGAAAGCGCCAGCCCAAGGTCAAGAATGCTCTCCTTCTTCAGCGCAGTGACATCGCGGGCAACCCCGACGCGCAACCGTTCCGACTGGAGCCATCCGGCGGACCACATGATATGGACGGCGCTGCCGTCCTTGTGGCGATAGCGGTTTTCAAAACCGATCCGCTTCTTTCCCGACATCACCTGCTTGGCCTCGACAATGGTCCGGTCCCGGTCGCCAGGCATGACCAGATCGATGATGAACTCACCCGCCATATCCTTCGGCGTATAGCCAAAAATGCCCTCGCACGCTGCGCTGACATACTGGATGCGGCCGCCTGTGTCGACCAGGAATACGGCGTCCAGCAATTGGTCGGCAAACGCAGTGATGTCTTTTCCGATCTCGATACTCATGGCAGTCCAGACCCCCGATACTGGCGCTTTTACTGGCGCCTTGATTGGCCCCTTCGCCCGGATTTCACCCGAACGCGAGTCAACGTGAAGACTAGACCACGCGCCAGCGCATGTACAGTGTTGGCATCGATAAAAACCGTGCAAGGATCGCCAGCCGGAAGGCCTTTAACGGCGCCACTGATGCCTGCGCGCCGTCAAAGGCACCCTGCTGATTAGCAGGGTATGACTTTTGCACCGTTTCGATACCATCATGGCCATCATTTGCCCTGGTCTTCGGCCAGATAACAATGGCCCCGCCGGGGCGCCGCCAAAGCCGTAGTCAACGAGAGTCGGGGCAAATGAGCCAGGCCTCGGCATTGCCTGCCTCTTTCGAGGGGGGATGGAGGTCAGGAGGGGAGCGGCCCGGCCCGCTGACAGAGGTGGCAGTGGCCTCTGTCAGCGGGGACCGTGCAACGCCGCCGCAATACGTGGTGGCCATCGCCTCATTGAATCTGCGCGATGCGCAGCAGGTTGGTGGTTCCCGCCACCAGGAACGGCAGCCCGGCGGAGATGACGATGGACTGTCCGGATTCGCCGAACCCCTCGGCCAGCACGGTGCTGCTGGCCAGATCGGTCATTTCCAGCACGTCCACCACCTCGCGGCAGAGCACGGCGTGCACACCCCAGGTGAGCGTCAGCCGCCTGGCCGTTGCCATGCGGGGTGTCATGCCGAGAATGGGCACCTGCGGCCGCTCGCGCGCCATGCGCAGCGCCGAGTAGCCCGAGCTGGTATAGGCCACCGTCGCCGGCACCTTGAGCAAGCGCGCGATGTGGCGCACCGCGTAGCCGATGGCATCGGCCGCTTCCGCGCGCGGCGGGGTGTGGGATGCCTCGATGGCGTCGCGGTACAGCGGGTCGGATTCCGTGCGGGAGATAATGCTGTTCATCATTCGCACCGCCTCCACCGGATACCGGCCGGATGCCGACTCGGCCGACAGCATGACCGCGTCGGCACCGTCGTAGATCGCCGTCGCCACGTCTGACGCTTCCGCGCGGGTGGGCACGGGGGCGGCAATCATCGATTCGAGCATTTGCGTGGCAACGATGACCGGCTTGCCGGCCTTGCGGCACGCGCGGACGATCTGCTTCTGCAGCGACGGCACCTGCTCGGCCGGCATCTCCACGCCCAGGTCGCCGCGCGCCACCATGATGGCATCGGCCTCGGCGACGATCAGGTCCAGGCTCTGGATGGCGGCGGGCTTCTCCAGCTTGGCCACGATACCGGCGCGGCCGTTGACGATTGCCTTGATCTCCCGGATGTCCTCAGGCCGCTGCACGAAGGACAGCGCGATCCAGTCCGCACCCAGGGCCAGACCGAAGTCGAGGTCGCGCCGGTCCTTTTCGGTCATGGCAGACAGCGGCAGCACCGCATCCGGCACGTTCACCCCTTTCCGGTCCGAAAGCGTGCCGCCGTTGACGACCGTGGTCTCGGCGAAGCCGGCGCCGCACTGCTCGACGCGCAGCCGGATCTTGCCGTCGTCCAGCAGCAGCTCCACGCCTTCGCTCAGCGCGGCGAAGATCTCCGGGTGCGGCAGGCAGACCCGGCTGGCCGAGCCAGGCGCCGCGCTGTCCAGGTCCAGCCGGAAGCCGGCTCCCGCGGCCAGTTGCACCGGCCCGCCGGCGAAGGTGCCGATGCGCAGCTTCGGACCCTGCAGGTCGAGCAACACACCGATGGGACGGCCCCGTTCGCGCTCCACGGCGCGGATCGCCTCGAACCGTTGCCGGTGGTCGTCGTGGGTGCCGTGGCTGAAGTTGAGCCGGAAGACATCGGCGCCGGCCTCGAACAGCGCGTCGATGAGCTCCAGGGTGCTACTCGCGGGGCCGAGCGTGGCCACGATCTTGGCGTTGCGAAGGCGTCTCATGCCATTGCTCCATGTCAGCGCGCGACAGGAGCCGCGCGTAAATCGTTCACCCCCGGTCAGGTGTTCTGCACGACGATGCTCGGGAACTTGCTGGTCATGTCGCGCGCCTTGTCGGCGATCTTGATCGCCACCTTGCGCGCCATGGCGCGGTACATCCCGGCCACCGGGCTGTCGGGCTCGGCCACCACGGTCGGACGGCCGGAGTCGGCCTGCTCGCGGATCTGCAGGTTCAGC